>DASQWC010000077.1:0-16371 GCA_035640475.1 Actinomycetota bacterium
GCGCGCACGGAACACCGGGTGCCAAACGCGTCGAGGGTGACGGCGAGCAGGCGCCCGGCGAGCAGCCCATCGGCTCGCTCACGCGTCCGCCGCGCCGGACATCGGGGCCGCCCGTCCGCGTCGGCATCCATCTCGGGGACAACGAGTCGGCCGGCGCGCAGTTCGGCGTCGGTGGCCTGCCCAACGTCAGTCCACAGGAGGTCGACGCGATCGTCCGGCAGGTAAACGCCGCCGGCGGCTTGGGCGGCCGCGAGATCCAGCCGCTCTACCACCGAACGGACCCGCTGAACGGATCGTTCGACACGCAGGGCCAGCGCGCATGTGAAGCACTGATCGACGACGGCCGCGTCGAGCTGCTCATCGACAACGCGCTCACCCCGAGCAAGGTCCTGATGGAGTGCTCGGCGCGCAAGGGTGTCCCGCTCGTGTGGGAGCTGCACATGGTGCAGATCACCAACGCGGAGTCGGCTCGGCTCGGCGATCTTCTCTACCGGCCGTCGATGCCGAACGCCGACCGCCTCGGATTCATCGTCGACGGGCTTGCCGAGGCCGGATTCTTCAAGGACGCGCGGGTCGGCATCATTCGGTACGACACCCGCGAGGCCGAGCTCATTTCGAAGCAGGTGTTCCGGCCCCGCCTTGCCGCCCGCAACGTGACGGTCGCATCCGAGTACAAGGTCACCGAGCCGGACTCATCAACCGACGCAACGCGCATGTCGGCCCAGACGAGCAACGCGATCGTGCAGTTCCGTGAGGACGGCGTCACGCACGTGCTCTTCGTACCTTCCGGCGGGGCGCTGCCGCTCGTGTTTCTCGCGAATGCCGCATCGCAGGGGTGGAACCCGCCCTACGGGCTCAGTACGCAGGACGCGCCGTCCTTTCTCGCCGAGAACTACGGCTCCCAGCTCGAAGAGTCGATGGTCGTTGGCTGGGTGCCGAACATCGACGGCGACGAGCCGCCGGGCGCGCCGGACTACGCAAGCTGCCGCGAGGGCCTGGCCAAGGCGGGGCTGCCGTGGGACCCGGACGTGCTCCCGTTCTGCGACGCGCTGTACTTCGGCGCCCGGTCGCTCGACCGAACCGACGGGTTCTCGCGCACGGCTCTGCGCTCGGGCGTCCAGTCCCTCGGCCGCTCGTACCGATCGCCGTACATCTTCTCCACCCGCTTCGGACCCGGACGCCACGACGGCCCCATCGAGGCACGCGTGATGCGCTACGACACCCGGGAGCAGCATTTCGACTACACGGAGCGAGTCGTCCGGTTCCCGTAGTTGACCGAAAGTAAGCCGCCGTAAACAATAGCGGTCGATGGATTTCAGAGATTCCCCAGAAGACGCCGCGTTCCGCGCCGAGGTGCGCGCGTGGCTCGAGGCCAACGCGAAGCTCAAGCCGCCGGGCGACCTGGGCGAGATCCCGCTCTTCACCGACGGCGAGCGCGAAGATGACGTTTCGCGGCAGCAGGCGTGGCAGAAGGTCCTCTTCGACGCCGGCTGGGGCGTTATCACCTGGCCGAAGGAAGTCGGGGGCCGCGATGCGACGCCCCTGCAGAACTTCATCTTCCGTCAGGAGATGACGCGCTACGACGTGCCGTCCTCCGAGATCTACCTCGTCGGCCACGGCATGGTCGGCCCGACGATCATCACGCACGGCACCGATGAGCAACGGCGGCGCTGGATCCCGAAGATGGCCGAGGGATCCGAGATCTGGTGCCAGCTGTGGAGCGAACCCAATGCCGGATCCGACCTCGCGTCCTTACAGGCGCGTTGCGAGCGCGACGGCACCGGCGACTGGGTGCTGAACGGCCAAAAAGTGTGGACGACGGGCGCGCAGTGGTCGCGCTGGGGTCTGATCATCACGCGCACGGACCCCGAGCTCCCGAAGCATCGCGGGCTGACGGTCTTCGTCGTCGACATGCACGCTCCCGGAGTCGAAGTTCGTCCGCTGCGCCAGATCACCGGCGGCGCCGACTTCAACGAAGTGTTCTTCGACGACGTCCGCATTCCGGACGATCAGCGCATCGGTGAGATCAACGACGGCTGGCGCGTCGCGATGACGACGCTCATGTTCGAGCGCTACGCGGTGGGTACCGGCGGCTCGGGCGAAGGGATGGTCACGCCCCTCGTGAAGCTGGCCTCGTCGTTGTCGCGCAACGGCGGCCGCGCGATCGACGACGCGCACGTTCGCCAGCTCGTGGCTGAGGCGTACGTGAAGGCGAAGCTGCTCACGCTGACGGGCTACCGGAGCCTCACGAAGATCGCGAAACAGGGCGCACCCGGACCAGAGGGTTCGGTCATGAAGCTCGTCCGGACGGGCTTGCTCTACGACGTCGCCGAGATCGGGACGGAGATCCTCGGTCTGGCCGGCGCCCTCGTGGGTTCCTCGGCGCCGGACGATGGCTTGTGGTCGCTCAACTTCGTCGGATCGCCGGGCGCGAAGATCGGCGGCGGCACGGACGACATCATGCGCAACATCCTCGGGGAGCGCGTGCTCGGCCTCCCGAAGGAGCCGCAGGTCGACCGCGATATGCCGTTCAGGGAACTGCGTGCGGTGAGCCCACGTACTTGAAGCAGCTGCAGTCGGCGTAGAAGCGCATCAACCGATAGCTCGACACACCGTCATGACGTCCGGGGGCGAAGCGCGTCGTCAAGGACCACGGTGAGCCGAAGGCGGTGCCCAGTCGTTCAACAGCCGTGCGGAGCCCCTTGACGCCGAAGGACGGCGTCCGGTCGAAGGCCGCCTTCAAGAAGAAGAGGCCGTCGCAGAAGCGCACCATGTCGGTGTCGTCGCGTACGCCGGTGGCTTGCTTGCAATGCTCGAGGTCGGCGTCGTCCTTCGGTGTGTACTGCATATACGTATCGCCGGCCGGCATCCAGCCGATGTAGACGGCGCGATTCAGCTGGCGGTCGCTCAAGTTGTCGGTCACGAAGTTCCCGATGTCGAGGCTCGTGAACGCGAGGCGCGGGTAATATCCCTGGCTCTCAGACGTCGGTCCCCACAGCAGAGGAATGGCGCCGCCCGACGGCGAGAAGAGGACGTGATCTACGCCCGCGTTGCGGAAGCGGAGCATGGCACTGGAGATCTGTGACGCGCTGTCGCCGGCCCGGCTCGCAGACTCGGGCTTCGTGATCGCCGCCTCGGCCGTCAGCTTCTGCTTGTGACGCGAGAGTCCCGGCTTGATGACTGCATCGGCGAACTCCTTGTGAACTGCCGTGTCGTAGCGGATCAAGCCGATCTTGGCGCCGCGATCGAAGTAGCCGGCCGAAGCGAGCGCGTCCGCGTAGAAGCCGAACCGGTACGTGCCGATCATTTGCGGCATGTAGAGATAGTCCGCGTAGCGATCGAAGGCCTGGCGGCCGAGCAGGTAGTGGTACGACCACACGAGCGGCAGTCCGCGCTTCGCGTGACACGCCGGCATGTTGTCCTCCGGAAGAATCGCGCCGGAGACGACGAAGGATACCTTTGCGTCCTCGGCGAAGTACGTACATGCTTCCTCGGCCTGCGCGGGGAAGGTGCCGTTGAGCGGATCCGTACCGTAAATGAAGGGAACGATCTTCCGGCCACCGAGTCCACCGTGTGCGTTGACGTAGTCGACGAGCTTGTTGATCGTCACCGGGAAATCGACGAACTCGCCCTCGGCGCCGAAGGCCCGGTAGGCCGCGTCGATGTTCTCCGAGTAATGGAAGCCGATCTTGATCGGTCCGCCCCGGGGCGCCGGGACGTCGGCGTTCGCCCGCCTACGAGGTCCGGTCGAGTCCGGAGCGCTCACCGAACCGGTGCTGCGCGACCTGCTCTGCGTGCTCGACGCTCCGGGTTCGGTTTGGACCGAGTCGTTCGCAGCGTCGCCGATGCGGGACGCGGCTGCTTCCTTGTCCTGCGTGCGGACGCTGGATTGCTCGCTCGTCGATGAGCAGGCCGCGGCGACGGCGAGGACCGCCAGCGCGAGCGCGAGCCTTCTCATCGCTGCGTGCCCACGAGCAGCTCGCGGAAGGGGAGCCCCTTATCCGGTGCCGGCTCTTTGGGAAGCCCGAGCACACGCTCGCCGATGATGTTGCGCATCACTTCGTCGGTTCCGCCGCCGAGATGAATGCCCGGAGCCATGAGATGCGTGGCCGTCCACATGCCCGTGTCGGGCGCGTCGGCGCCGACGAGGCTGCCGGAGAGTCCCAGCACGCCGAGACCTTGCTCCGCGATGTCGGTCATCAGGTTCGACCAAACGAGCTTGGCGATCGATCCTTCCGGGCCGGGGATCGATCCCTTAGACAGCTTGGTGAGGCTGCGGTACGCAGTGAGCGTGAGGAGCCGCGCACGAATATAGACATCGGCCACGTTCTGGCGGATGTGACTGTTCCCGGCACCCTCGCGCTTGGCGAGCTCGACGAGCGGATCGACGAGGGCCGACAGGTTCAGGCTGCCTCCGACGCTGGATCGCTCGTTCATGAGCACGGTCAGCGCGACTCGCCATCCGTCGTGCACATCCCCGACGCGGTTCGCGTCGGGGATGTGCACGTCGGTAAGGAAGACCTCGTTGAAGTTCGCCCCGCCGGTCATTTGCTTGAGGGGACGAGCGTCGACACCAGGATCGGCCATATCGACGATGAAGCACGTGATGCCGCGATGCTTCGGAGCGTCGGGATCCGTGCGCGCGATGATCAGTCCGCGGTGCGAATAGTGGGCTCCGGACGTCCACACTTTCTGGCCGTTCAGGACCCAGCCGTCCGCGTCGTGAACGGCGCGCGTCTGCAGCGACGCGATGTCGGAGCCCGCGTTCGGCTCGCTCCACAGCTGGCACCAGATCTCCTCGCCGGAGAGCATCTTCGGGAGGTAGCGCTGTTTCTGCTCCTCTGTGCCGTGCGCGATGAGCGCCGGACCAATCATCCCGAGGCCGATGCCGAAGATGTTCGGCGGGACGTCGTAGTTCGCGAGCTCGTCGTTGAAGATCACCAGCTGCACCGGCGAGAGATCGCGGCCCCCGTAGGTTTCCGGCCACGTCAGCCCGGCCCAGCCGCCGTCGGCCATCGTGCGCTGCCAGGCTTGCGCCCGCGCCACCAGGTCCGGCGTCTGTTCGTTGCCGGCTGCTTCGCTGAGGAGTGCCGCCGCACCGCTGCGCGATTGCTCGTGGGGGCCGAGCCGGCGCGCGTTGGCGTCGAGCCATTGCCGTACTTCGATCCGGAAGGCTGCTTCGTCCGGTGAGTCGTTGAAATCCACCCGCTACCCCCGCTTGTGAACGGAGAATAACATTCGTTTCATGGGCGCTTCATGAGCAAGGTGATCGTCACCGTCATCTGCAGTGCCGCCATCGCCGGCGCTCTGGCGATCGTCGTGCGATGGGGCCGGCTCGACTCGTCGTTTCGAGCCGAGGAACCGGGAATCGCGTCGGCCGTCCGGCGCCTCTGCGTGCTCGAGGTATCCGGCATCATCGCCGGAGCACTCGTCGGCGGGCTGGGAAGCCGCCTGATGATGCGCATCATGGCGGCGACGTCCGGTGCAGCCGCCCAAGGCCGCGTCACCGAGGCGGATGAGATCGTCGGACGCGTCACGCAAGAAGGAACGGTCGGTTTGCTGCTCTTTGTCGGCATCGGTTTCGGGCTCGTCGGAGCCATGATGCTCGCCGTCGTGGGACGCTTCCTGTTCCGGCGCGCATGGCTCGGCGGCATGGTGCTGGGCATCTTGGCCCTCGGCATCTTCGCGAGAACCGACCCGCTCAGCCCGGACAATAGCGACTTCACGATCTTGTCCCCCGTCGCGCTGGCGGTTGGGATGATCTGCGCGCTCTTCGTCCTGTACGGGATGACGGTTGTTTCGCTCTCGGCGCGCTTGGAGCGGTCGTTCCCGCGTCTGGAATGGAAGGCTCGCTCCTTGGTTGCGTACATCCCGTTGCTGCTTCTCGCGTTCCCGCCGTTCCCGCTGGCCGTCCTTGGTGCGATCGGCATCGGCGCTTTGTGTTCGCAGGCTCCGCGCCTGGCCGACGCGTGGCGGTCTCCAGCCGTGCAAGCGATCGGCTCGGTGGTTGTGGCGTTGGCAGCGATCGGCGCGAACATCTGGCTCGGCTTCGGAATTGCGGAGATCCTGTCCTGACCCCGTAAGCTCGGCGGAATGTCGTACGCGGAGATCTACCGTCGCAGCCTCGACGACCCGGACGGCTTCTGGGCACAGGCCGCACAAGACATCGACTGGGACACGCCGCCCGCAAAGATCCTCGACAACTCGAATGCGCCGTTCACGCGCTGGTTCGCCGGCGGGCGGCTGAACACCTGCTACAACGCGCTCGACCGCCATGTAGATGGCGCCCGGTATGACAGGTCGGATCAGGTCGCGCTCATCTACGACTCGCCGGTGACGGACACCGTCCGCAGCTTCACGTACCGCGAACTTCGAGACGAGGTCGCGAGGTTCGCAGGCGTGCTCAAACGGCTCGGCGTCGGCGCGGGCGATCGAGTCGTGATCTACATGCCGATGGTTCCGGAAGCCGCGGTTGCGATGCTCGCTTGCGCTCGCCTCGGCGCGATCCACTCGGTCGTGTTCGGCGGCTTCGCCTCCAACGAATTGGCCGTCCGGATCGACGACGCGCGTCCGAAGGTGATCGTGTCTGCGTCGTGCGGCATCGAGACGAACCGTGTCATTCCGTACAAGCCGCTCCTCGAAGGCGCGCTCGAGCTCGCATCGCACAAGCCGGACGCCTGCGTCATTCTCCAGCGCCCGATGGAGTACGCGGAGCTTGCGCCCAAGCGCGACTACGACTGGAACGAAGCCGTGGCGGGGGCCGAGCCGGCCGACTGCGTGCCGGTCGCGGCCACCGACCCGCTCTACATCCTTTATACGTCCGGGACGACCGCCGTCCCGAAAGGTGTCGTGCGTGACAACGGGGGACATGCCGTTGCGCTGCGCTGGTCGCTGCCGAACATCTACGACACGCACCCGGGCGAGACGTTCTGGGCGGCCTCCGACCTGGGCTGGGCCGTCGGACACAGCTACATCGTCTTTGCGCCGCTGCTGACCGGCTGCACGTCGATCCTCTACGAAGGCAAGCCGGTCGGTACCCCCGATCCCGGCGCGTTTTGGCGCGTGATCTCAGATCACGGCGTGAAGGTCCTGTTTTGCGCGCCCACCGCGTTCCGCGCGATCAAGAAAGAGGATCCCGGCGGCGACCATCTGAAGCGCCACGACCTGTCGCGATTCGTGTACCTGTTCCTCGCCGGCGAACGCACCGATCCGGATACCTATCACTGGGCCTCGGATCTGCTCGGCGTCCCGGTCATCGACCATTGGTGGCAGACCGAGACGGGCTGGCCGATGGCGGCGAACCCGATGGGCATCGAGAAGATGCCGGTGAAGCCCGGCTCCCCGACGAAGCCGGTGCCCGGCTACGACGTGCGGATCCTCGACGAGGCCGGCAAGGACTGTCCGCCGGACGTCGAGGGAGCGGTGGCCGTCCGCTCGCCGCTGCCGCCGGGCACGCTCCTCACGCTGTGGAACGACGACGACCGCTTCGTCCGTTCGTACTTCGAGCGGTATCCGGGCTTCTACCTGACCGGAGACGGCGGGCACATCGACGAGGACGGCTACATCTCGATCATGGGTCGCGTCGACGACGTGATCAATGTCGCCGGCCACCGTCTGTCGACGGGAGCAATCGAACAGGTCGTCGCGACGCATCCGCACGTGGCGGAGTGTGCCGTCATCGGCGTGGCCGACGAGCTTCGCGGGCAGGTGCCGGTCGGGTTCGTCGTACTGAAAGCAGGTGTCGACGCCGACCCGGACGAGCTCGAATCGGAGCTCGTCGCGTCGGTGCGCGAGCAAATCGGCGCCGTCGCCGTCTTCAAGCGGGCACTCGTCGTCGCGCGGTTGCCGAAGACGCGTTCGGGGAAGATCCTGCGTGCAACCATGCGGGCGATTGCCGACGGCCGCGAGTATTCGACGCCGCCGACGATCGACGATCCGGTGATCCTCGACGAGATAACGACGGCCTTGGGGGAGAGATGATCGTACAGACCAGCGCCGGAAAGGTCGGCGGCATCGAGAAGATGGGCTGTCTGCAGTTCCGCGGCGTGCCGTTCGCGCAACCGCCCGTCGGCGAGCTGCGCTGGAAGTCGCCGCGCCCGCACCAATCGTGGGACGGCACGCGCGAGTGCACCGAGTTCGGACCGATCTGCCCGCAAGTCGCCGGCACGATGGAGCGGCTTACCACGACGAGCCAAGTGCGGACGAACCCAATGAGCGAGGACTGCCTGACGCTCAACGTCTTCACGCCCGCCGCGGACGACGGCGCGCGTCCGGTCATGGTGTGGATCCACGGCGGCGGCTTCTCGACCGGTTCCGGCCGGCTGCCCTGGTACTACGGACACAACTTCTGCCGCGACGGCGTCGTCGTCGTGACGATCAACTACCGGGTCAACGCGTTCGGCTTCCTCGAGCTCGGCGAGCTGTTCGGCGCTTCGTTTGCCGAGACCGGGACCCTCGGCATCCAGGACCAAGTCGCGGCGCTGCAATGGGTACACGAGAACATCGCGGCCTTCGGCGGCGACCCCGGCAACGTCACGATCTTCGGCGAGTCGGCCGGCGGCGGCAGCGTCGGAACGCTGCTCGCAACGCCCTCGGCTCAGGGGCTCTTCCACAAAGCCATCCCGCAGTCGGGCGCCGCACACTGGTCGCTTCAGCGCGACGTTGCCTCGCGGATTACCGAGCGCCTGCTTGCCGCCGTCGGCGTCAAGCCCGGTGATACCGACGCGCTCCTCGCGCTCGACGCGGAATCGTTGACGGAGGGCGTCGGGACGCTCGGCACATCGTTGTCCGAAGAGAGCGCACGCGTGTTCGGCGACGACTTCGACGGCGCGGCGATGGTCTTCCAGCCGGTGTGGGGCGGCGACGTCCTGCCTCGGCCGAGCATCGACGCAATCGCCGGCGGTTCTGCGGCCGGCATCCCGACGCTCGTCGGGACGACCAAGGAAGAGTGGAAGCTCTTCACGCTGGGGGCCAAGCCCGGCCAGGGTCGCGTGCGCGCCGTCCGGCCGCTGCGCAATCTGTGCGAGCGTAAGGGCCGTTCGGTCGACGAGTTGATCGGCTTCTACGAGAAGCAGGACGGCGTCCGCAACGAGATCGACCTGCGGAACGCCGTCGAGACCGATCGCACGTTCCGGATTCCTGCCATCCGTCTCGCCGAAGCGCAGGTCGACAGCGACACGCCGTCCTGGATGTATCGCTTCGACTGGCCGAGCCCGGCGTTCAACGGCGCGTTCGGCGCGTGCCACGCGCTCGAGATCCCGTTCGTCTTCGACAATCTCTCGGCTCCCGGCGTCGACATCTTCACCGGCGGCGAGGCTCCGCAGGAGATCGCGACGGCGATGCATGCAGCCTGGGTGTCGTTTGCGAAGACCGGCGATCCGGGCTGGCCGCGCTACGACACCGACCGGCGGGCGACGATGCTGTTCGACGTCTCCTCCGGTGTCGCCGACGATCCGGACGGCGACACACGCCGTCTCTGGGACGGGCTCCTCTAAGAGGTCCTGCGCAAAAAAGCGCGTCCACGCGGCGTGATGGAGTAACCGACCTCGAGGCCGTAGGTGAGGCCGAGCCGTTTGAGCTTGGAGACGAGCGCCTTGTATGCGTAGCGCTCGACGCCCATCTGCCGCGCGAGCACGGTCGACACGACACCGGGCTGTTCGGAGACGAGTTGTAGCGTGCGCCGCGTCCACGGCCCGACAGTCGAGTCGGTGTCCATGCGATCGAGTCGCTTCGTGATGTCCGCGACGTCCTTATCGGACAGACCCGTCTGCTCGGCCAGCTTCGCCCAGTCCGCCGGCCTCGACCGACTACTCAGTGAAGAATCCTCCATCGGCGTGGAGGATCTCGCCGGTGACGTAGGACGATTCCTCGGACGCCAAGAAAAGCGCCGCACTTGCGATATCGCCGGGCTTGCCCAGGCGGCCGATCGGAATCTGTGTCATCGCCATTTCGCGGATCGTGTCGTTGCTCGAGAAGAACGTGGTCATGTTCGTCTCGATGAAGCCCGGCCCGATCGCGTTGACGCGGATGCCGAGGGGCGCGAGCGAGCGCGCGAGTGACTTCGTCAGCATCCAAACGCCCGCCTTGGACACGGTGTACGACAACGGTCCGGCGGCCGGATGTTTCGCTGCGATCGACGCGATCGTAATGATCGATCCCGCCTTTTGCTCGACCATGTGCTGGCCCACCGACTTGCAGGCGAGAAGCGTACCGGTGAGGTTCACGTCGAGGACGCGCTGCCACGCCTTGAGATCGAGCTCCGCAAGGATCCGCCACGGCTCCATGAAGCGCTTGGTCTGCTCGTCGATCATCTGCTGCTCGGCGCGGTGCTCTCCCGACACGTAGTCGGCGTGCGAGATGCCGGCGGCGGTGACGAGGATGTCGACCTTGCCGAACCGCTCGATGGCCGTCTGGGCCATCGTCTCGTTGTCCTGCGGAGACGACGCGTCGATGTGGACGAAGAGGGCCTCGCGTCCGCGCTCCTTCACCCGAGCGACCGTCTCGGCCCCGGGCTCGTCGAGAAGGTCGGCGACGAGGATGTCCGCGCCTTCCTCGGCGAAGCGCTGCGAGCAGGCGCGCCCGATCCCGTTTCCGCCGCCGGTCACGACGGCGATCTTCCCTTCTAGACGCCCACTCATTTGATCGGGGGCGCTGCGCCCCCCGAACCCCCAGCGGGCGTTCCACTCGCTGCGCTCATGGAATGACAAGCATGCCGAGTTCCGCCTCCAGCTGCTGGCGTGGCTTGGCGCCCAGCGAGGCGCGCTCCATGCGCCCGTTGCGGAACAGCGCGACGAGCGGGATCGACTTCACGTCGTAGCGCTGCGCGATATCCGGACTTTCGTCGATGTTGCACTTCACGACCTTGTAGGCGCCGCCGCGCATCGTGGCAATCTGCTCGACGACAGGAGCGACCGCGCGGCACGGCCCGCACCAGGGGGCCCAGAAGTCGACGATGACAGGCTTATCCGCCTGCAGCACCTCGCGGTCGAACGTCGCACTCGACACGGCGCCGACCGGGCCGTCCGACTCGGGTTCGGGAGCGCTCACCTGCACCTCTATGCCCCGCGGGACCTCGCCGCGCCTGATCTGTCCGAGCCAGTCCATGGCGTCGCGGGCGCTTTCCGGCGTCACGTTGTGCTGCATCGGATACTCGCGGAACATGAGCGGAACGTTGTTCTCCTGCAGGATCTTTGCCGCCGCCCGCGCGCGATCGATGCGGACCATCGGATCGTTGGTGCCGTGCTGCATGAGGACGGGCGGGAGCTTGCCCGTCCAATCCAGCTCGATGGAGTCGGGGGAGATGAAACCGCTCATCACGAGCACGCCGGCGGGTCGCTCCTTCTCGGACGGCCGGAACGTGTAGCCGAGCGCCATCGCACCGCCCATGGAGAAGCCGCCGACGATCATCTCGTCACGCTTCATGTCGTATTCGGCCAGCGCGCTCTCGACGACGTCATCGACGGCGTCGAGTGACGAGCCCATCGTCAGCCGCGCGGTATCCGGCGCCTCCATCCGGAACCACGAGAAGCCGGGGCCGTATGCGTACGGCGCGCGGGGCGAGACGACGACGAACGCGCCGTCGGGGTCGATGATCGGCGCGAGCGATGCCAGATCGAGCTCGTTCGAGCCGAGCCCGTGCATCAGCACGAGCAGACGCTCGGCCGTATCTCCTCGGACGACCTTCGTAGTCAGACCCACGGTCAATCAGAATACGGCAAGCCTTCGTATGCTCTGTCGGTGCAAGACGCGAACCGCTCACGTGCCGCCCGCGTCCTTTTCGTGGCGGTTGCCTTTGCGACGACCGCGTACGTCGCTTCGATCACCGTCGCGCCGCTTGTCGGCCGGGACCTCGCGAGCTCGGCCGCGCTTTCAGGGCTGCCGTGGGCGGCCGGAATTCTCGGCACCGGTCTGGGCTCTGTGCCGCTCGCACAGTTCATGGCGCGCTTCGGACGGGGGCCGGGCCTTGTGCTCGGCTACGTCACCGGCGGTATCGGCACCGTGTTGGCCGTCGGCGCCATTGCCAACGGTCAGTTCTGGTTCTTTGTAGCCGCCGTCATCGTCATGGGAGCGGGCAACGCGGCGGCGCACTTGTCTCGGTACGCCGCTGCCGACCTGTATCCGGCCCGGGAACGCGCATCCGCACTCGGGATGCTCGTGTGGGCCGGTGCGATCGGCGGCGTCGCCGGGCCCGCACTGCTGGATCCCTCGGCGCGTGCGTCGGCGAACTTCGCGCTGCCGCGGCTGGCCGGACCTTTCATCGTCGGAGCCATCGGGTACGCGATCGCGATCGCGGCGATCGGCGCTTTGTTACGACGAACCCCGAGCGCCTTGGTTCCGCACGATCTCGACGCCGGCGTGAGCAACCGCAGCGTTGTCGACATGTGGCGCGCGCCGCGTGCTCAGATCGCAGTCGTCGCGCTGGCCGTTGCGCAGATGACGATGGTGATGGTCATGGCGATGACGCCCGTACACATGCGTGACCACGGACACGGCTTGGGCGCGGTGGGCTTCGTTATCAGCCTCCATGTGTTCGGCATGTACGGACTGTCTCCGATCTCCGGTCACTTGGCCGGCCGATTCGGCGGGATCCAAATGGTCGTGACAGGATTCGCCGTACTTGGTGCCGGCGCGCTGGTGGCGGCCGTCGTTCCGCCAGTTGCCGGTTTGTGGCTGGCCGTCCCGTTGTTTCTCCTCGGCTGGGGATGGAGCCTGACGTTCGTTGCCGGCAGCGCGCTCCTCACGCACGGGCTGACATACGGCGACCGGACGCGGCTCCAAGGCGCGACGGACGCAGTCACCTGGGCGGCGGCCGGGGTTGCGGGGCTGAGCTCCGGCGTGCTCGTCGGCTCGTTCGGTTACGCCGTCCTGTGCGTGATCGGAGCCGGACTCGTGATCGTTCCCGTGCTCTTGATCACCCGCTTTCGGCGCCGGCTCGTGTTCGTTCAGTCGTCCTTCGACTCGAAGTCGAGCGCCAGCGAGTTGATGCAGTAGCGGAGCCCGGTTGGATTCGGGCCGTCGGGGAACACGTGTCCGAGATGCGAGCCGCAGTTCCGGCACAGGACCTCGGTTCGGACCATGCCGTGGCTGGTGTCATCGCGCGTTTCGATGTTCGCCTCGACCGCAGGCTCGTAGAAGCTCGGCCAGCCCGTGCCCGAGTCGAACTTCGTGTCTGAGCTGAACAGGTCGGTGCCGCATGCGCCGCACCGGTACATGCCCGACTCCTTGTTGTAGACGTACTCACCGGAGAAAGGCGGTTCGGTTCCCGCGCGCCGCAGAACGTCGTACTGCTCGGGCGTCAATTCCTCCGCCCACTGCTCTTCTGTCTTCTCGATCGTCATGCGCTCACGCTACAACACGCTACGCAGGTGGAGGACGGCCAGTCCGACGAATGCCGCGTCTTCCAGGAGCACCCACCATCGCAGCTCCTGTCGCATGAATCGCCCGAAGCACGCGCAGTTCGGGACGTTGCGACGGCGGATGAACGCTTGCAGTGCGATCACGGCCCATCCGGTTGAGACGATGACTGCCAGCGCTGCTGTCGGCGTCGAGTAGATGTCGGCGAGGAGGCCGACGGCCACGATGACCTCGAGCGCGAAGATCGCGACCGCAGTCGGCCGCGCAGCGCGTCCGAGTCCGTGGGAGGTCACCGCGGTCACGTAGGCGTTCCAGCTCAACGCTTGGCCGATGGCCATGGCGGCGAGCAGGGCGGCGAGGTACCAGCGAGCGATGGGTGAGCGTAGCGCGTCGTCGGTCGGTTTTGTCGTACGTGTGTTCTAAAATAGCGCTCTGACCTGCGGAAAGGAGCCCTTCTGGAACAGACGATGGACGATCTCGGCCTGGACGAGCTCGGCGACCGGATCTGCGAGCTCTCGGCTCACATCGCCGCGGCGCAGTATCGGTGGCTGCGCATGTTGTCGTCCTTCGACCGCCGCGGCGGCTGGAAGCAATGGGGCGTCCGCTCGTGTGCGCATTGGCTGAACTGGCGCTGCGGCCTCGACCTGCGGTCGGCGCGAGAGAAGGTCAGGGTGGCCAGAGCGCTTGACGACCTCGAAGCCGTCTGCGAAGCGTTCTCGCGCGGCGAGCTCAGCTATTCGAAGGTGCGCGCCATCACGCGCATCGCGACGCCTGGCAACGAAGCGGACCTGTTGGCGCTGGCGAAGCACGGGACGACGCAGCACGTCGAGAAGATCGTGCGCGGATACCGGCGCTGCCTGCCTGACGAGGAGGTCGACCGCAGACACGACCGGCGCTTCGTCGACTGGCGGTACGACGAGGACGGATCCGTCGTCATCCAAGCTCGCCTGGACCCCGAGGAGGGCGAGCTCGTCATCGAGGCGTTACGCAAGGTCCAGGAGGAGGTTCGCGCGACGCGCCGGACGGCCGAGGAGCGCGAGGACGGTTCAGCTGAACCGCGCCGGGACCGCGCCGACGCGCTGACCGAGATCGCCCGGCGCGAGCTCAGTGGTTCGGCACAGCGATCTTCCGCCGGTGACCGATACACGGTCGTGGTCCAGGTCGATGCGTCGGTGGTCGGCGGCGGTGACGGCTCGTGCCGGCTCGACTCGGGGCCCGCGTTGGGGGCCGAGACGGTTCGTCGCTTGCTGTGTGACGGCTCGGTGGTGCCGATGAACGTGAGCGGTGATGGTGATGTCCTGAGTGTCGGTCGAAAGACCCGTGTGATTCCGAGATCGATTCGCCGCGCGCTGCAGCGACGCGACGGTGGGTGCCGGTTCCCGGGTTGTACGAATCGCGCGTACCTTGACGGCCACCACATCACGCCGTGGGCGCACGGCGGCGAGACGTCGCTCCCGAATCTGGTCTTGTTGTGCTCGTTTCATCATCGGTTGATGCATGAGGGTGGAGTAGTGATGCGCGTCGAACGAGACGGGAAGTTCACGTTCACCCGAGCGGACGGCCGGGTGATCGAGACGGCCGCGCTGAGCGTCGATCCCGGTGGTGTCGAAGCGGCGAACCGGGAGCTCGGCCTGGAGATCGACTCATCGACGCCGGTCCCGCGCTGGTGGGGCGACACGTGCGACTACGGTGTGGCGATCGAAGGCCTGTTACGACGAAGGAGTCGTTCAGGAGCTGCCGATGAACGAAACGGAAGCGGTTCAGCTGAACCGTTTCCGGACGATCCCGTCGACATTGGCACGTTATGCGAGTCGGCCAAATATTGAGGTAGCCAGACCGGTGCCAAGCCAAAGCCGCCTACCGTTCAACGCGTCGCGACTCAGCACTCCAACTGTGGAGTCAGTCGCCTGGGTCGACGTCATGGGCATTCAGTCCGCGCTTGCTAGATCGGTCAAGGTCGCTGCCAACTTCGTCTATAAGCTTCACCACGCTGCGCTGACCGTCCCAAACGACCTTGTTCGTCTATATCCGGTCATGGATGGCTTCTACGCCACCTCGGAGTTCGCGCAAGCGCTAGCCCGGTTCTTGGCGGGCGTCTTTGAACTAGCTGCACGGGAGTTCATTGACGAATCAAATCCGTCATTCCGCTTCCTCATAAGAGGCGCGGTTGCGAAGGGCAACATCTACCACGGCTACCGACTAAGCGCGCAAGCGTCTTGGACTCTCGCCCAACACCAGGCTCATCGAGACATGATTGTCCTCGGAACGCCCATTGTTGATGCGCATCTCGGAGAGCGCGAGGCTCCACCATTCGGCATCTTCGCCGACCGGACTGCTGATGATTTCGAACGAGCGGGCTACCCATTCGACGCTTGGTGGCCGTGGTACCGCCTTAGCTCCGACTCGACGTTGGCCGCACGCCTTGCTGACAACTTAGAGGAGTATTACGAGTGGGCAGGTAGCTCGGACGAGTCTGGCTACGATGAGTCGCGGATCCGCATTCATCGAGGGTTTGCGAGTCTTTACTTTCGAGATGGCTAACGCACCGGTGAAGTGGTTGCCTGCTAGCTCGCGGCAGGAACAGACGCAGAGCTTGCTGCGCTCGCTCGCGGCGGTTGAGCGGCAAGAGTCCTTCTGCGGACCGGCTGCGACGTGATCGATGACGTCGAGGCGTCCAATCACCACCGTCACGCAGACGCATAACGTTGACTTCGAGGGGCATCACCTCGCATATCGAGTGAGTGGGCATGGGCCGGCGTTGGTCGTGCTGAACCTGTACCGACGCCGGGCGGACATGGTTCAAGCCCGTGTTCTCAGTGCGAGGTTCCAAGTGTTCCAGGTGTTTCCGTTGGGCTACGGCTACAGCGACCGCGTCCCCGGCTTTGCCGGGAAGCGCCTTGTCGATCAGCTACTGGCCGTGCTCGACCCTCACGGCGTGGATCGCTTCGTTGTGTGGGGTTATTCAAAGGGCGGGGCCATGGCGCTCGGCATTGGTCGCGCGACGCCGCGCGCGGCCGG
>DASQWC010000078.1:0-12696 GCA_035640475.1 Actinomycetota bacterium
GTCGACGCGTGCCCGGTGAGCGGATAGACCTCCTTCAGGACTTCCGATGCCTCGGCGGCGCCGTCCTCGACGAGGGAGATGAGTCGCGCGACGGCGCGCCGATCCCCCGACCGAAGCCCCTCGACAAGGGCCGCGACGTCCTGCATCTATTCCTCGTCCGGAAACGAGCTCGTCACAGAGCTCGCAAGGTTCACGAGCGCTTTGGCTGCTTGGACCTCACGGGCAAGCGTTGGCAGGTCGCCGGACACCTGCAGCTTGCCTTGGAGCATTCCCCTGATCGGATCGAGCTTCCCGAGCACGACGTCCTTCCACAAAAGGTAGGGAGCCGTGATCGTGAACGTCGCGCGGTCGGCCTCCTCGTGTGACACGATCCGCGCTTCGCGGCACGTGCCGTGATCGATCTCGAAGACCGCCGCAAGATCCATCGGCACGTTCTTGGCCACGTCCGCCAGCACCACGATCGCGATGTCGCGGCCGTCCCAGTCCTGCGCCGCCTCCGCAATCTCCGGGCTCGCGTTGATGGCGTCCTTGTATGCCTGCAGCCACACGGGCGTTGCGAAGACGGGCACGAACAGATGCTACGCAGGCGACGGCACTGGTGCCGAAACGCGCCGGATGTCGGCGCCGAGGCCGGCGAGCTTGCCCTCGAGGTCCTCGTGGCCGCGGTCGATGTGAATGATGTCCTCGACGATCGTTCGCCCGTCGGCCGCCAGCCCGGCCACGACGAGCGCGGCACCGGCGCGAATGTCGGGCGCACGCACCGGTGCTCCGAGCAGTTCCTCGGTCCCCCGGACGACCGCGTAGTGACCCTCGACCCGGACGTCGGCTCCCATTCGCGCCAGCTCGTCGGTGTAGAAGAAGCGCGCGTCGAAGATGTTCTCGGTCACGATCGACAGACCGTCGGCTCTCGCGAGCATCGCGACGGCAATCGGCTGGAGGTCGGTCGGGAAGCCGGGATACGGCAAGGTAGAGATGTCGGTGGCCTTCGGCCGTCCGTCTGCTTGGATCCGGACCCGGTCCGTGCCCGTTTCGATGACCGCACCCGTCTCCTCGAGCTTGGTCAGCACGATCTCGAGGTGGGACGGGTCGATGCTGGTCACTGTGACGTCGCCGCCGGTTGCACGGGCGGCGAGAAGGAACGTCCCCGCCTCGAGGCGGTCGGGCATGACATCGAGCGACGCGGCGCGCAGGCCGTCCACGCCTTCGATCTCGACGACGTTGGTCCCCGCGCCCCGGACGTGGGCTCCCATGCGCTCGAGGAACTGGGCGAGATCGACGATCTCCGGCTCACGCGACGCGTTCTCGATAACCGTGCGACCCTCGGCCAGGACACCGGCCATGAGCAGGTTCTCGGTCGCGCCGTGGCTCGGGTAGTCGAGGTTGATCGCAGCGCCGCGCAGGCGGTCGCACGACGCTTCGATGAACCCGTGCACGACGCGAATGTCGGCGCCGAGCTGTTCGAGTCCCTTGAGGTGCAGGTCGATGCGCCGCGGGCCGAGGTTGCATCCACCGGGGAGCGCGACACGCGCTCTCCCCTCCCGCGCCAGCAGTGGGCCGAGGACGGCCGTCGACGCGCGCATGCGGCTGACGAACTCGTATGGGGCTTCGGTGCCAAGCTTGTCGGGAACCGTGATGCCGAGGCTCCCGTTCTCCCTCGTGACATCGGCGCCGAGGTGACGGAGCACTTCCGACATGCCGGTCACGTCGTCCAGGTCGGGAACGCGGCCGAGCGTGTGCGTTCCCGGCGCGAGCAGACTCGCCGCCAGGAGCTTGAGGGCCGAGTTCTTGGCGCCCGAGCAGGCCACTTCGCCGTGCAGGGGTCGTCCGCCTTCGATCAGGTAGGCGTGGCTCATGGATAGGTCCAGGGTACCCGGGCGCATCGACTTCCCTGCGCGACCTGCGGGGGCCGTGTAGCCTCTGCCGCGAATGCGACCCCGGGTCCTCGCCGCCGTCGTCGTCGCCGCCTTCGCGTGCGCCGTGCCCCAGGCGGTCCCAATCCAGCGTTTCGATCCGGGCCCGGACGTCCCGAACGTGGCCGTCACACTGCGAGTCCCGACCCCCGGGGGGTTCGGGGGGCCGCGGAGCGAAGCGGAGCCGCCGCGCGAAGCGCGGCAGCCCCCCGATCAAAAGGGAGCGCGCGGGAGCGCGCAAAAGCTCGACACAAAGCCCGTCATCGGACTGAAGCCGCGACTCGTCCGTGAATGGCACGTGCTCTCCGCGCGCGGCGAGAGCGCCGAGCCGCAGTCGAGTGAGGCCCCGTGCCCGCGAGCATCGACGTGCGACACCCACCAACTCAAGCGCGCGAAATGGCCGACCGACTCGTCCGGCAGCGCGATCATCCCCTTCGCGTACAACGACGAGGCACGCCGGCGCGCGCGCGCTCCGGACGGCATCACGCAGCCGGCCTTGAAGGCGGCGATGAGCGAGTGGTCGCACTGGAACTCGAACATCGTGTTCCGCGACACCGGGACGACTACGGCAACGTTTGCGGCCGACGGCAAGGATGGCTCGTGCGACGACGGGACGAACGTCATCACGTGGGGCCGTTTCGAGCCTGAGGTGATCGGCGCGGCCGTCCTCTGCTTCGACGAGTCGGGTCGCGTCATCCGCGACGCCGACCTCGCGCTCAACGCGGCGCAGCATTGGGAGCGCGTCTCGGGAACGCCCGAGAGCCGTCACTCCCACGACATTCAGTCGATCCTCACGCACGAGCTCGGCCACTGGCTCGGGTTCGAGGACATCTACTCCGGCGACGCCGTGCGTCAGACGATGTACGGGAACACGGCCTACGGCCAGACCAATAAGCGCACGCTCGCGCTCGGCGACATCGTCGGCATCCAGAAGGCGTACCCGTGCAGCGACGGGGACCGGTGCCCGCGGAGCGGCATCAAAGACGATTAATCGAACCCCGGGTCACCCATCGCGCGTTGTAGTGGCATGAGGTCCGTGCGCGCTGCGGTCCTGGCCTTTGCCGCGTCGATCCTGCTCGTCGGGTTCGCCAGCCCATGCCTGGCGTGCTCGTGCGTCCAGCAGACGGATCAGCAGCATTATCAGCGGGCCGCCGTCGTGTTCGTGGGGAAGGCGATCGAACGCCACGATCCCAGCGAGGGCGACTACCAGAGCAGCGCCGACCCGATTCACTGGACATTCGATGTCGAGTCGACGCAAAAGGGGACGACCACGCGCAAACAGATCGTCTCCTCGTCGAGAGACGAAGCGAGCTGCGGCTTCACCTTCGAGATCGGTAAGCGCTACCAGGTCTTTGCATCGAAGACCAACGGCGAGCTGCGGACGTCGCTGTGCGACGGCACTCGCGAGGTCAACGGGGGCCAAGGCCCCTACTACCCGCCGGCGCCGAGCACACCGCCGCCCGCGACACCGAGTCCGGCGCCGACAGTTGCTCCGACCCCGGTCCCCACACCGACCGCATCGCCGACGCCGACGCCTTCGCCGACGGCGTCACTGAGTCCGCTGCCCAGTGTCGAACCGCTGGAACCAGTGGCCGGGCAGTCGCCGGGCGTGGCCGTAATCGCTACTGTGCTGGCGCTTGTGGCACTCGGCCTGGCGGTCGGACTGACGTTCCAATCACGTCGCGCGTAAGCCGCTTTCGTCTGCGGCGCCGGCGCAAAACGACGTACAGCAACAACGCAACCACGGTTGCGATCAACGCACGCTGCGGGAGATCGCTCTCCGGACGAACGAGCACGACGGCGACTGCATGATCGACATTCTTCGTTCCGTCGTACGCGCGCAGCGCAAGCCGGTAGGTCGCGCGTTGCGGTAAGTCGTCGGCCGGCAAAGCAATCGACACCCGGCGCTCTCCCGCCTCGACGACCTCTCGCTCGCGGACGACTTCCCTGCCGGCACGGCTGAGCACCGCAGTGACTTGCGCAGCTTTCGGGACGACGAAGTCGACGTCGAGCGTTGCGCCTTCGTCCGGCGGATCGACGAACTGCTCGTCGGGTGCATCGATGCCGGTGAGCACGAGCGGAAGCGAATAGCCCTGAGGCGGTGTGACTCGAACCGATCGCGCGCTCGACGCGGCCACCGTCCAGCCCCCGACCGTCGAGGACGCCAGTGCCTGTCCGCCGGAATAGACACCGAACGCGCCGTCGCCCGACACGCGGACGCTTCCCGTTCCGCGCTGGACGGCAACGCGAATGATCGGCGACTCGCCGTGGTGCGTCGGCCTCAAGCCCCCGTAGTACGCGGAGAGGATGTCGTCGTAGGAGTGGCCTTCCTCGGCACGCCCCAGCGCGCCGTACTGGCTCATACCAACGCCGTGTCCGTAGCCCTTTCCCTGCACGAGGAATCCGTCCGGCGTCTTCCGCACGGCAAAGCGCGACGACGGAATCGTTGCCGGCATTCGCTTGCCGTCGGATCGAAGACCGGGATAGGCGGACGGGTAGATCCTCGGTGCCCATTCGCTGACCACGCGGCGGAAGCGCACCGTGGTCATCTCGAGCTGCCCGCCGCGCGTCTTGATGAGCATCGTTCGTGCGTTCTCGTCGGCACTGACGTCGGTCAGGATGCCGTTCAGCTCGATCGAGTCGTGCAGGATTCGCTGGAGCTGCCCGCGTCCGAAGCCGACTTCCCACCGATGCAGCGGCGACACGCGATCGAATGGGTCGTCGACGCCGCGGAGGTACGGTCTCGGACCGGCCGTCGGATACACGACCTCGTTGGCAAGCGTCCGGCCGCCGGATGACGAGTGGTAGCGCGTCAGGGCGGGCTTTCCGCCGTGGACGAGGATCTCGCCCGACGTCGCCCGCACCGCCGACGCCCACCTTCGTCCACGCTCACCGAGCGTCGCCGCGGCCCCTTGGTACACCTGGCACGACACCGTTCCACAGACGTCGAAGCCGTAGCGCGTCCAGTAGCCGCGCTCCTTCTCCCACATCGCGTACGTGCGGGCCGCGACCGCCTGTGCTTTCAGGGCTTCCATCGGCCACATGCCCGGCACCTCGCGCACGCCGGCGACGTACGAGTCGAGATCGAGCTCGTTCACGATCGTCACCCCGGACCCGTCGCGGCGGATCTCGATGTTCCCGAAGAACGGGCCGTGCCCCTCGACGCTGAGCGTCGTCCCGGGCTTCGGACGGAACACCACAGGGGAGCCGATCTCGCCGCCGACCTGGGCACGGGCGGGCGGCGTGGCCGCGGCCGTCAGACCAACGACGACCAGAGCGAGCGTGGAGAAAGTGATGGCACGGCGCATGCCGGAGGCCACATCGTAGCCGTGCCTGCCGACGCCGTCAGCTAGTCGTACAGGGTGCCGCCGCCCGCCGCGGCGGCCGCGCGCATCCGTGCTTCAGCGCGCCGGTAGGACTCGATCTGTTCGGGCGTCTCTTCCTGACGAAGGGCGGCCTCGGCCCGCTCTTTCGCGCTTTGGGCCCGGCCGACGTCGATCTCGTTGCCGATCTCGGCGACCGGGGTCAGCACGGTGACGCGGTCCTCGAAGACCTCGATGAAGCCGCCGTGCGCGGCAAGGTAGATCTCGCCGCCTTCGGAGGGCTCGATCTTCAGCGTTGAATGCCGCAGGGCGCCGAGGAAGGGAGCCAGACCGGGCAGGACGCCGACCTCGCCGCCCTCCGACCGAGCCACGACGAAGTTGGCCTCGCCGGACCAGACCTCTCGCTCGGGCGTAACGACCGAAACCTGCAGCGGCATGGCTAGTCCGCCAGCTCCTTCGCTTTCGCCTGCACTTCCTCGATCCCGCCGACCATGTAGAACGCCTGCTCGGGAAGGTCGTCGAACTCGCCCTCGCACAGACGACCGAAGGCGTCGATCGTCTCCTCGAGCGGAACCGTCTTGCCCTCGATCTGCGTGTAGACCTCGGCGACGATCATCGGCTGCGAGAGGAACTTCTCGATCTTCCTCGCCCGAGCGACGATGACCTTGTCCTCTTCGGAAAGCTCGTCGATGCCGAGGATCGCGATGATGTCCTGCAGGTCCTTGTAGCGCTGGAGGATCTCCTGCACACGCCGCGCAACGCGGTAGTGGTCATCGGACACGAGGCCTGGCTGGAGGATCCGTGACGTCGAGTCGAGCGGGTCGACGGCCGGGTAGATGCCGCGGTCGACGATCTCCCGCTTGAGCACCGTCGTCGCGTCGAGGTGCGCAAAGGTCGCGTGCGGCGCGGGGTCGGTGATGTCGTCCGCGGGGACGTAGACGGCTTGCAGTGACGTGATCGATCGTCCGCGTGTCGAGGTGATGCGCTCCTGGAGCTCGCCCATCTCCTCGGTGAGCGTCGGCTGATAACCGACGGCCGACGGCATGCGGCCGAGCAGCGTCGACACCTCCGAGCCGGCCTGCGAGAACCGGAAGATGTTGTCGATGAACAGGAGGACGTCCTGACGCTCGACGTCGCGAAAGTACTCGGCGATCGTCAGCGCCGATAGCCCGACGCGGAGCCGGACGCCGGGCGGCTCGTCCATCTGTCCGAAGACGAGCGCGGTCTTGTCGAGCACGCCGGCTTCGGCCATCTCGACCCACAAGTCGTTCCCCTCGCGCGTTCGTTCGCCGACTCCGGCGAACATCGACACGCCACCGTGCAAGAGCGCGAAGCGCGCGATCATCTCCTTGATGACGACGGTCTTGCCGACGCCGGCGCCGCCGAACATGCCGACCTTGCCGCCCTGCACGTAGGGCTCCAACAGATCGATCACCTTCAGGCCCGTCTCGAGCATCTGCGTCTTCGGCTCGAGGTCCTTGAACTCCGGCGGGTCGCGGTGAATGGGCTGACGCTCCGTGAACGAGACCTGCTCCTTCTTGTCGATGACCTCGCCGACGACGTTGAGCACGCGTCCCAGCACCTCGCGCCCGACGGGCACGGTGATCGGCGCACCCGTGTTGATCACACGAGCGCCTCGCGTCAGCCCGTCCGTCGGCTGCAGGCAGATCGCACGGACGCGGCTGAGTCCGATGTGGTGGGCGACCTCGGCGGTGATGACGTTTCTTTGTCCCTCCACGTCCTCGCGGCGGATCTTCAGCGCATAGTCGATCTCTGGCAGCGCCTCCGGGGCGAACTCCGCATCGATCACCGGGCCGATGACGGAGACGACGCGCCCGACGATCTTCGGGTCATCCTCCGTGCGCTTGTCGAGTTCTTCCCACTCCGCGTTCTCTTGGTCGGAGATCGTCCACGATCCTTGCGTCACGGTCATGTGCTCACTCCTGCTTCGGCTTTGGCTCGGAGCGCTTCCGCGCCTCCGACGATGTCGGCAATCTCAGCGGTGATCTCGGCCTGACGGGCTTGGTTCATCACTCGCGTCAGATTCTGGATGAGCTCGTCGGCGTTCTCCGTCGCCGCGGCCATCGCACGACGCCGCGCCGCGTGTTCGCTCGCCGAGGCTTCGAGAAGCGCTTGGAAGATCTGCACCTCGACGTAGAGCGGCAGAAGGAACTCCAGCAGCTCGGTCGGCTCCGGCTCGAATTCGAACAGCGGCGAGAACTCACGCCCGCCTTCCACGGCTTCCTCTTTTACCGGCAAGATGTCGACGGCGACCGGCCGCTGCAGCATCAGCGACTCGAACTTCGTGTAGATGAGCTTCGCGGTGCGGATGCGGCCCTCGCTGTAGTCCTCGATCAGCTTCGTTGCCACCTCTTGTGCATTCTCGTAGCGCGGCGTGTCCGAGAAGCCGCTCCACTGCGCCGTCATATCGATTCGACGGAATCGGTACGCGGAGATCGCCTTCCGGCCGATGGCGTACGCGGCGAGATTGTCGCCGAGATCACGGCGCATGCGCTCGGCCACACGCAGCACGTTGGCGTTGTAGGCGCCGGCCAACCCGCGGTCGGCCGACACCACGAGGACGGCGTCGGCACCCTCGTCCTTCTGCTCCAGCAGCGGGTGTTCCAGCTTCTCGGTCGTCGCTGCGAGGTCGCGAATGACCTGGGTCAACTTCTCCGCGTACGGACGAGCTTCCTTTACACGCCGCTCGGCACGGATGATGCGCGAAGCCGAGATGAGCTCCATCGCCTTGGTTATCTTCTGCGTCGATTCGACGCCGTTGATGCGCCGCTGGATGTCGCGAAGCTTGGCCCCCAACCGAACCTCCTAGGTGGCCGCCTCGGCCGTCTCCGTCACCTGGAACGAGCTCTTGAACGACTCGATGGCTTCCTGGAGCTTGGAGAGCACGTCGTCCGGCAGGTCTCCGTGCTCGGCGATGTGCTCCAGGATGTCGCCGTGCCGGGCCCGGATGAACTCGAGAAGTCCGGCGTCGAAGCGAGCAACGTCGCCAACCGGGATGTCGTCGAGGTACCCGCCGGTGCCGGCGTACAGAGAAACGACCTGATTCTCGACCGGGATCGGCGAGTACTGCGGCTGCTTGAGCAATTCGACGAGACGCTGGCCGCGCGCGAGCTGCTGCTGGGAGGCGCGGTCGAGCTCGGAGCCGAGCTGCGCGAAGGCCTCGAGGTCGCGGAACTGCGAGAGGTCGATGCGCAGGCGTCCGGCGGTTCGCTTCATCGCGCTGATCTGTGCATCGCCGCCGACACGAGAGACCGACTTGCCGACGTTGATCGCCGGACGAACCCCGGCAAAGAACAGGTCGGTCTCGAGATAGATCTGTCCGTCGGTGATCGAGATGACGTTCGTCGGGATGTACCCGGAGATGTCTCCGCCCTTCGTCTCGACGATCGGCAACGCCGTGAGCGAACCGCCGCCGAGGTCGTCGGACAGCTTGGCCGCTCGCTCGAGCAGGCGTGAGTGGAGATAGAAGACGTCGCCCGGGAAGGCCTCACGCCCGGGCGGGCGGCGCATCAGAAGTGAGATCTGCCGGTAGGCGTCGGCCTGCTTCGAGAGGTCGTCGTAAACGATCAGCGCATGCTCGCCCTTGTACATCCAATGGTTGCCGATCGCGCAGCCCGAGTACGGAGCGATGTACCGGAACGGCGCGGGAGCCGAGGCGCCGGCGACGACGACGACCGAGTAGTCCATCGCGCCGTGCTCTTCGAGCGTTGCCACGACGCTCGCGACGGAAGAGTCCTTCTGACCGACGGCGACGTAGATGCACTTCACCTGCTGGTCGGTGCCCCAGTACTGGCGCTGGTTGATGATCGTGTCGATGCCGATCGTGCTCTTGCCCGTCTGGCGGTCGCCGATGATCAGCTCGCGCTGCCCGCGGCCGACCGGCGTCATGGCGTCGATGGCCTTGATCCCGGACATCAGTGGCTCGGCGACCTTCTGCCGCTCGACGACGGACGGCGCCTGGATCTCCAGCGCACGCAGCGCTTCCTGCTCGATGGGACCTTTGCCGTCGAGCGGTCGTCCCAGCGAGTCGACGACTCGGCCGAGCATGCCGTCGCCGACGGGAACCGAGAGGACGCGGCGCGTCTGCTTGACGGGATCGCCCTCTTGGAGCAGCGCGGCGTCGCCGAGAATGATCGCGCCGATCTCGTCCTCTTCGAGGTTGAACGACAGGCCGAGGAGGTCGTGCGGGAACTCGAGGAGCTCGAGTGCCATGCAATGCGGGAGCCCGGCGATGCGCGCGATGCCATCGCCGGTCTCGAGCACCCGTCCGATCTCCTCGACGTCGGCGGACGGCTTGTAGGACTCGATCTGTTTGCGGAGGACGGATGCGATCTCGTCCGGCGTGATCGTCAGCTCGGCCATGTCACTCCTTCGTCCTGGCTAGTTGTTCGCGAAGCTCCTGGAGACGACGTCGCACCGTCGCATCGATGACTTGGTCGCCGACCTTCGCGTAGATGCCGCCGACCACAGCCGGGTCGACGAAGACCTTGACCTCGACCCGCTTCCCCGTCGCCTTTCCGAGCGCGTCGGCAAGCTTCTGCTTCGTCTCGTCGTCGAGCTCGACCGCCGTCCGGACTTCGGCCATCACCTTGTCGCGCGCCTCCGAAGCCAACTCGGCGAGTGAGGCGACGATCTCGGAGAGCTCGCGGGCCCGGCCCTGTGAAACGACGAACTCGAGAATGTTCAGGGTTTGCGGGGAGGCGCGATCGCCGAGCAGGTCCTCGACGACGGCGAACTTCCGCTCGCGCGGGATGGCGATGTCTGTCAGCGATGAGCGCAGTTCGCTCGACTGCTCGACGGCTTTCGCGAAGCGGAACAGCTCGTCGGAGACGCGCTCGAGCGCACCCTCGGCCTCCGCGATCTGAAGGATCGCGGTGGCGTAGCCGCGGATGAGCTCGCGCTTCTCCATGCGCTATCCCTTCTTGCCGTTGCCTGCCGCTGCGGTCTCGGTGATGAACTGCTCGACGAGCTGGCGCTGCGACGCCGGATCGGAGAGCTCCTTGTTCAGCACGCGGGTCGCGGCCTCGATGGATATGTCGGCCACCATGCGCTGGAGGTCGGCAAAGGCCCGGTGTTTCTCCTGCTCGGCGTCCTGTCGTGCCTTCTCGATGATCTGACGCGCTTCCTCTTCGGCCCGCGCGATGCGCTCTCGGCGTACGCCATCGGCCGCCTCGCTGGCCTCGCGGAGGATGCGGTCGGCTTCGCCGCGCGCGTCGGCGAGCTGCTGCTCGTACTGCTCACGCTTCTGCTCGCTCTCGAGCCGTGCCTGCTCGGCCCGCTCGAGCTCTGAGCGGATGGCTTGCTCGCGCTGCTGGAGACCCTTGCGCAGTGCGGGAAACGCGACACGCGACAACAGCGCCAGAAGCGCGAAGAACGCTATTGCGCCGAAGATCAGCTCGTCGAGCTCGGGGAAGACGAGCCGTGTCGGATCGGCAGCTTCCGGCGCGTGCTCCTGCGCCAGTAACAGAAGTTTGCCTGCGATGTGCATTCCGCCCTCCTACTGGATCAGGAAGAAGAGCACGAAGCCGAGCAGCGCGAGCGCTTCGGCCAGTGCGAAGCCCAGGAACATGATGGGTCGCACGAGACCGGCCGCCTCCGGCTGTCTCGCGATCGCTTGGATCGCGTTGCCGAAGACGAGCCCGACACCGATACCCGGCCCGATCGCGGCCAGGCCGTACACGAGACCCTTACCGATCGCGGAGACGTCGATCGTGGACGCCGCCTCCTGGGCCAGCAGCATGAGTTCCATGCCTCCTCCTTCTTCTAGTGCTCCGCGTGCAGGGCACCTTCGATGTACACAGCCGTCAAGATCGTGATGATGAACGCCTGAATCAGTCCGATGAACATCTCGAATCCGGTGAGGACGATCGACAGCGCGAACGGCACAGGCGACAGGATGTGCAGGAACAGGCTGTCGGAGCGGTACAGGAAGTAGCCGGAGGCCAGGAAGAAGATCGTCAGCATCACGTGGCCGGCCATCATGTTCGCGAAGAGCCGGACGGCCAGAGTCACCGGCCGGAAGATGAAGGTCGAGAACAGCTCGATCACGATCAGCAGCGGCAGGATCGGCTTCGGGACGCCCGGGATAATCAGGGCGTTGCGGAAGTAGTTGATCGGTCCCTGCCGCCGGATCCCGATGTAATTGAAGACCACGTAGGACAGCGCCGCGAAGAAGAACGGGATCGCCATCCGGCTCGAGATCGGGAACTGGACAACCGGCACGACCTCCATGAAGTTCATCGCGAAGACAAAGAAGAACATCGACGTCAGAAGCGGCATGTAGCGCTCGCCTTCCGGACCGATCGTGGGCAGGACGATGTTCTCCCTCACGGCGTCGACGCCGGCCTCGACCGCGTTCTGCAGCGGGCCTGGAATGACGGCCGGACGACGGAAGGCCGCGAGGAACAGAGCGGCGACGAGCCCCGTGAGCACGAACATGACGATCGTGATGAACGTCACGCGGAATTCGATCCCGCCGACCTGGAACGTGAAGAACGGCGCAAACGTGAAGAGGTGGGTGACTTCGGGGACGTGGAACCCCGGGCCTTGGGCGAGCAGCATTATCGGACCCTCCACTGGGGGATGTAGGAGCCGCGAGCATAGCTGACGCACTCGGCCGCAAGCATCGCGACCAGCGCGACGCAGAAGGACACGGCAAACGTCGCGTCGTGAATCCAGGTGAAGCTCGCAACGACGGCAAACGCGACAAGCAACGCGAGCATTCGGACGACGAACACCGCGTAGCCGATCGACAAGACTCGCGGACGGAGCGTGGGAGCCCAGCCGGTCGAAAGCGCGGCGACGAGGTGATTGGCCGCGACGAGCCCGACGGCAATCGCCGACGAAGCGGCTCCCCGGCCCCCGGCCGCCAATCCGCAGACGACGAGAGCGAGAGCGCCGACCGGGATCAGCGAGAGGAACCCGACGCGCGCGAGATGAAGCTCATGACGCATCCGGAGGCCCTCCTCTCGAGGGGGCGCCGTTCGGCGCATCCAGCCACGGGGTCGCGGGGTTCGGAACGTCGCGGAAGTACTTCACGTAGATGAGGTAGATGCTGGCGAAGTTGCCGACGAGGACGCCGATGACGAACAGCACCGGTTTGGTTCCGACCAGCCTGTCGATGCCGTAGCCGACTCCCCCCCAGATCGCGATGCCGCCGACGATCGTTCCGAGCGCGTTCCACGCCTCGCCCATCCCGCGCCACATGCGGCGGCTTTCCAGATCGCGCTCTTGCCTCAAGGCGCGCCGGATTCTATCTGGGGAGCCGATCTGCCCGCCCCGGCCGTCCGTCCGCACCGCTTGCCTCCCGTCGTCGGTAGGACTTTGTGAATCTCTGCACAAAGTATACATACCATCGGTATGCAAGTCCAGCGGCGGCTGTTGCGCGCTCCCGCGCGCTCCCAGTTAGATCGGGGGGCTGCCGCGCTGCGCGCGGCGGCTCC
>DASQWC010000079.1:0-31642 GCA_035640475.1 Actinomycetota bacterium
GATTTCTCACCGCGCGCAGGCACTGCGAGAGATCGCTACTCGTATTGGAGAGCGGTAACGACTTCCAGCCGCGCGGCGCGCCGGCCCGGCGCGATCGCGGCGATGACGGCGCACAGCAGTCCGAAGATCGCGACGAGCGGAATCCACGTCCACGGATACACCGCGCTCATCTCGAACCCAAAGCCTGTGCTCGTCGACCGGATCACGAGTGCGGTCATGAGCCAGCCCAGCGGAAGTGACAGGACGAACGCCACCAGACCGAGCGTCGTCGACTCGACGAGGACCATCCGCCACATCTGACTTCGCGTGACGCCGATCGCGCGGAGGATGCCGATCTCCCGGAACCTCCGGACGACGGACATCGCCAGCGTGTTTGCCAGACCGAGCAGTCCGACGATCGCCATCACCAGCAGGATGGCGTAAACGATCTGGAAATATCTCCCGACTTGCTCACGCGCGGCCTCTTTGTTCTCGGCCGCGGTCTCGATGCCGAGGCCTTCGGCGTCGCCGAACTCGCGCTCGATCGACGACTTCACCTTTTCGGCGTCGACTCCCTCACGAACGTCGGCGATCAAGGCGAGCGGTTCTTCGGCGTTGAAGTACCGCCGGGCGTCCGGAAGACCGATCGTGATCCGCGGCGGTCCCGGATCGTTCAGATGCACGCCCGCGATCGTGAACGAGACGACACCTTTGCGAGTCTTGAGCTTCAGGGAATCGCCGCGCTCGAGCTTCGCCTCGGTCGCATACGTCGCCGGGATGAGGACGGCGCCGCCGCGGGTGAGTGCCTGCTTGGCGGCAGCGTCGCTTCCGTCCTTCCACAAGTAGCTCGAGAGATCGAAGTACGTCGAAGGATCGATCATCAACAAGAAGACGTCGGAGAGGTCGTCGTCCTCGTGACCCGGTGACTTTGCGAATCCGAAGCGCAGCTCGGACACGTGCGCGATGTCGTTCCGTGTCGCGATCTTCGACTCGAGGGCCGGCTTGATCGGACCGGTTCCCTGGACGAACAGATCGGCGCCGAACTGCCGGTCGACAATGTCGTCGATGACTCCCCGGACTGAGAGATAGAGGCCGCCGGCCGCGAAGAGCATCGACATGACGATCATGATCAGACCGAGCGTGTACGCCGACCGGCTCCGCTCCTTCGCCAGGTGCAACACGGCGACCTCGCCGACGCCGCGCGCCATCCGGTTCGTGATGCGGCCGAGAAGCGCGGCCAGCGGACGAAGGAGAAGCGGCACGAGCAGGAGGGCGCCGAAGAGCAGGCCGATGATCGCGACGGGATTGATCGTCGATGAGCCGGCCTGCGATCCCGATGCCGCGAACGAGGTCCCGATGGCCGCGATGAACACGACCAGGCCGGTGATCCACGCTCGCCCGAGCTTCGTCTCTCCTACGAAGTCGCCCTTCATCGCTTCGACCGGAGCGAGGCGGCCGGCACGGACGGCCGGGAGCAGCGACGCAGCCAAGGTGACAATCAGCCCGATCCCCACGGCGACGACGATTGCGCCGGGAGTGATGGTCAGGCCGGGCAGGCTGAGTCCGAAGAGGTTCGACGTCAATGCGAGGAGGACCTTCGCGAGTCCGAGTCCGACGAGCAGCCCAACGGCGCTCGACACGATTCCCAGTGCCAGCGCTTCGCCCATCACGACGCGCCGCACCTGGCGGCGCGTGGCGCCGAGGGCACGAAGCGTGCCGTAGATACGCGTCCGCTCGATGACGGCCATCGACAGCGTGAGGTAGATGAGGAACGCGCCGACGAAAAGCGTGATGAACGCGAAGAAGGTCAGGAAGGACCCGAAGACTTGGAGGAAGCTCTTGAAGCCTTGCGCGAGGTTGTCAGCGTTTTGCATACGGATCCCGTCGATATCGCCTTCGTGGCGGTTGATCCATCGTTCGGCGTTGACTCCCTTGCTGAGGATCACCGCGATTCCGCCGTACACCTCTCCCTTGCCGTAGTAGGCACGGGCCGTCTCGAGCGATGTGAACGCGCCCGGGCCGTTGATCCCGCGGCCAGCACCTTCCTCGCGGAGGACGCCGACGACCGTAACGGTCTTGCGTCCGGTCGGCGTGACGATCGGCAGACGTTCGCTCAGCTTTACCGGAAGCTCTTCTGCCAGTTCGGGGTTGACGATGATCTCGGCGGCCGAGGGTCGGAAGAAGCGACCGCGAGCCAGCGTGTAGTTCTGTATCTTTCGCTCTTCGGCGAGGACGATTCCCCGAACGCCGAAGCCGCCCGGGCCCTCGAAGACACCGTCCTCGTCCTTTTGCTGCTTCGTCGGTGCGGAGGCTCCGAACCCCAAGCCGCCGACAGCGTCCTTCACCTGCGGTAGTGCTCGCAATTCATTCAGCGTCGACGCCGGCATCCGCGCGTCGAAGGCGCCGGCCGCGTTGACGAGGACGTCTGCGCGTCCGGTGATATCGGTTATGAGTCGATCCACGCCCTTTTGGGTCGTGGCATTGGAGACGATGACGCCGAAGAAGATCGCCACGCCTAGGACGATGCCGGTGCCGGTGAGGATCGACCGGCCCTTTCTATGCGCCAAGCTTTTGGAGCCAAGCGAGGACAGTCTTCGCGCGAGCCTCACCTCCCTTCGCGCTCAGGGAAAGGTTGCTGCGGACGCGGCCGTCCTCGAGGTAGATCACTTCTTCGCCGAACGCGGCGGCGCGCGGATCGTGGGTGACGATCACGATGGTCTGGCCGTGCTGCTGCTGAAGGTCTTTGAGGAGCTGGAGGATCTGCTGGCCTGTGCGCGTGTCGAGGTTGCCGGTCGGCTCGTCGGCCAGGACAACGGCCGGTGACGGCAGAATCGCGCGGGCAATCGCCGTCCTTTGGTGCTGGCCGCCCGAGACCTGCGACGGCAACTTGTCCGCGCAGTCGGTGAGGCCCACCTGCTCGATGACCTCGTCCAGGCGGGCTCGGTACCCGTCGGGCGATGTCCCGGCGATCACGAGCGGCAGCGCGATGTTCTCCGCGACGGAGAGCACCGGGACGAGGTTGAAGAACTGGAACACGAAGCCGACCGTGCCGCGTCGTGCCAGCGTTACTTCCTTGTCGGCAAGCCCGGACAGCGGTTTGCCCTCGAGCAGCACGTCGCCGGACGTTGGAGAGTCGAGGCCGCCCAACAAGTGGAGCAGCGTCGATTTGCCCGAGCCGGACGGCCCCATTACCGCCGTAAAGCTGCCCGGGTCGACATCGATCGTCACGCCGTCCAGCGCCTTCGTGACGGAGCCGTCGGACCGGTACTCCTTGACGAGATCGCGCGCGACGAGGATCGGTTCGACACGCCGAGCGCGCTTGCGCGGCGCGCGCTTGACCGGCTTCCGGCGGGGGCGGGTGGCTTTCACTGCTTCGAATCCTGCCCGGGCGCCGGGATTCGGCGCAATCAGGAACGACCCTGAACTTTCCCGGGGAGACCTCGAGCTACCGCGCTACCGCGATCGCCTCCAAGCAACCGGACGAATACTGCTCGCGGCAGGTGCCGCGCTGGCGCTTGCCCGACGACGTCTTCGGAAGCGTGCCGGGCGAGACGAGGACGACCTCCTCGGGCCCTCGCGGCAGCACGCGGCGCAGTGTCTCGAGTGCCGTGCGCGCGACGCCGCTCGCTTCCTCGAGTGCCACGGTCGATTCGCAAACGACGACCATGCGCTCGCGCTCGGGGATGGCGAACGCGATGACGTTGCCCTTGCGAACGCCGGGCACCTGCTCGGCGTGGAACTCGTAGTCCTCGGGGTACAGGTTGCGGCCGCCGAGAATGATCATGTCCTTCTTCCGACCGCACACGACCAGCCCGTGCTCGCCCCAGAAGCCGAGGTCGCCGGTGTGCAGCCACCCGTCACGCAGCACTTCCGCGGTCGCCTCCGGATCGCGCCAGTACTCCGACATCACGCTCGGTCCCCGGAAACAGATCTCACCGACGGCCGATGGTGCCGCCTCGTTTCCATCGGAGTCGAGGATCGTGATCTCGTGTCCCGGGATCGGATGCCCGCACGCGACGAACGAACGCGCACCCGGTGCATCCGGAGCGACCGTTCTCACCTCGGCCCTGGTCTCCAGCGCCTCGCGATCGACCCACTGAACGGCGACCGGCTCGTCGGTGCGCGACAGCGAGACGGCAAGCGTCGCTTCCGCGAGCCCGAACATCGGGCACATCGCGTTCGAGCCGAAGCCGTACAGCGCGACGACTTCGCCGAATTTCGTGATCGTCTCGATGTCGACGGGCTCGGCGCCGTTGGCGGCGAGGCGCCAGGACGACAGATCGAGCGCTCTGGGCTTGGCGGCGAGGTCACGCGCGGCCAGGCCGTAGCCGAAGTTCGGCGACGCCGTGAGGGTTCCGCGGTATGCGGACATCGCGTCGGCCCACACACCAGGACGGCCGAGGAACTCCTCGGTCGGGATCAGGACGAGGTCGGTGCCGAAGACGACGGAACCGAGGAGCATGCCGATAAGCCCCATGTCGTGGAACAACGGAAGCCATGAGACGAACACGTCGGTTGCGGGATCGACGTCTGCGAGCTCGCCGGCCGCGTGCAGGTTTGAGATGAGGTGTCCGTGCGTGAGCGCAACGGCTCGCGAGCGGGCGGTCGTCCCCGAAGTGAATTGAAGGTACGCGAGGTCGTCGGGAGCCGGGTCAGCGGCGTCGGCCGGCGCGTGCTCCGAGCACGCGAGCCCTTCGATCGAGACGACCTTGGCGCCGACGTGCAGATCCGGCGCCTGCTCCAGGAACAGATCTGAAACGGCGAGCACCGATGCCTCCGTCTGCTCGACGCGGCGCCCGACGTCTTGGATGAAGGCGTCGAGCTCCGACATGCGGCGGGGGAGCGACAGGACGACCGGAACCGCGCCGGCCATCCATGTTCCGTACAGGGTGGCGACGAGATCGGCCGTCGTCGGCCCCAGGATGCACACGCGGTCGCCGCGATCGATGCCGTCGGCGCGCAGGCTGCCGGCCACGCGGCGGGCCTGATCGAGCAGGTCGTCGTAGCGCAATCGGTGCTCGTTGAGCTGGCGATTGACGATCGTGATGCCGGCATTCGAGCGGGCGGCGCGCCTGAGGGCCTCGGGAACCGATCCGAGCAGCTGCGTCGTCGTCACGTTTCCCCCTTGGGCGTGTGTCGATAAAAGGTGTCGAAAGGGGACAGACCAACCTAGCCCGATTCGGGTTACCGGGCGATCCCCGGGTTACGCTGGGACCGGTGCCGCCCCGCGCCCCCCATGAAAGGAGTGCGTGGTGCCGCTCACCCAGACGAAGCAGGACGTCCAGTTCTGGCAGATCGTGAAGAACCTCCGGTGGCGTCTGGACGACGGGGGCAGCGGACCGCCGGTCTCAGGCGGCGGCGGCTCCGGAGGCGGCGGGGGAGGTGCGTGGCCACGCTGGGCCACCCACCTGATCGCCTTCCTGCTCGGCGGCGTGGTGTGGGGGACCCTGCTGTTCGCACCACCGGCGTTTCCGCCGGTGGTGCTGGCAGGTCTTGTGTGCCTGATCGCCGTGGCGATCAGGCGCCGCTGGCGCTAGCTCCTTGCCGCCGAGCTCGGAGATGCCGAGGGCGACGCCGGTGCTCCGGTCGGTCCCGGCGATCCGGGAGCCGGAGAGCCGGGCGATCCGGGCGACGGCGAAGGTGACTCGTCCGGCGGAGATTCAGCAGGAGGAGACCCGGTGGGGCCGGGCGAGCCGGTCGGAGCCGAAAGGTTCTTCTCACAGTTCATCTGCGAGTCGGAGTCGGGCGTCGGCGTCGGTCCGGAGATGAGGTTGAGGGAGGGTTCCTCGTGGACCGACTCCTCGCCGTTGTCGCACGTGTCGAAGCCGCCTTCACCATCCATTTGGTCGCTGCCCATTCCGCCGTCCAGACGGTCGTCGCCGCCTTCGCCGCTGGCCCTGTCGCCGATGAGAATGTCGTTGCCGGGTCCGCCGTAGAGGCCGTCACGGGCGCCTTCGCCGGAGACGGAATCGCCGACCAAGGTGTCGTTGCCCGAGCCGCCGGCCAGGTGGTCGCCCGCGCCGTCACCCGACACGGCGTCGCCGGTGAGTGTGTCGTCTCCGTCGCCGCCGTAGAGCCGGTCGCGGAAGCCGTCCTCGGCTCCGCCGTCGCCGATGAGCTCGTCGTTGCCGTCACCGCCGCAGATGATGTCGTTGCCGTCGCCGCCGGTGATCTTGTCGTTGCCCTCCAGGCCCGCGATGACGTCGTCGCCGGGCGTTCCGGTGATCTGGTCGTCGCCGGACGTTCCGATGATCGTCGCGAAGGCTCCGCCGCAGGCAACTTCTTGCGCCTCGGCGCGCTGCGTGATGATTCCGACAACGGCTGCGAGGACGGCCAGCACGCCGAACAGCGAGGCGCGCGTCATCGTCTTGGACATGCTTCCTCCCCCTCACTTGGGCGTACGGGGCGCCGGAGAAATCCTACGCTAAGGTCGAGGCAGCACGCCGAAAGGACTTTACAAAGCGGGCGTGGTGGAACTGGAGATACACGCCGGCCTTAGGAGCCGGTGCTCGAAAGAGCTTGGGGGTTCGAGTCCCTCCGCCCGCACAGAGCGCGCCGAGTTTCGGGTTAGGTCGCGGCGAAGACGTGAACGGACGTCCCGACGTCGACCGTGGCGCCCGGGGGAGGATCCGTCGCGTACACGCGGTTGGGCTCCGCGCGCCGCGTGGGCTTGTACGTAACGTCTCCGGGCGTGAGCTCGGCCTGGGCGAGCACACGCCGCGCCTCCGCAACCGGCATGCCGCGCACGTCGGGCACGCCGACCTGACGGGCCCCCTTCGTGACGAACAGGACGACGGCCGACCGCCGCGCCGCGAGCGTGCCCGAGGCGGGCTGCTGGCCGAGCACCGTCCCGGCCGCGCCCGGCCCTGACTTCAAGACGACGCGCGTGGTGAAGCCCGCAGCCGCCGCTCGAGCCTGCGCGGCCTGGACGGACGCACCCGTCACCTCGGGGACGTGCGCGAGCGACCCCGGCTGCGTCGCCATCGCGGCAAGGAGCGCGATGGCGGCGGCGGCGACAACCGGTCCGGGTGGGATCTGCTTGACCAACGCAATGAGCCGGTCCATCCGCCGCAAACGGTAACGCCGTCGATGGCACGATGGCGGTATGTCGATCGTCTGGCTGAACGGAGAGCTCCTGGCCGAGGAGCGTGCGGTCGTCCCGGCCCTCGACCGCGGCGTGCTGTGGGGCTACGGACTGTTCGAGACGATGCGTGCGTACGAGGGACGCGTCTGGGCATTCGACGACCACTACGAGCGCATGCGCACGGGAGCCGAGGTCGTCGATATCCAGATCCCGGACGCCGGCCTTGTGTCGGGCGCGCTCAAGGACGTTCTCGAGGCGAACGAGCTCGCGGACGCCGGCGTTCGCGTGACGATCACGGCCGGAACGGGTCCCGCCGACCCGCAGTCGGAGCCGACCGGACCCGCGTCGGTGCTCGTCACGGCTTGGCCGCTGCGCGACTACACGGATCTGTATGCGGAGGGCGCCGCGCTGGCAACCGTCCCCGGCGGAGGACGTCCGCTGGCCGGACTGAAGACGACGTCCTACGTCGTCAGCGTCGCCGGACGGGTCATCGCACACCGCGCCGGCGCCGACGACGCATTGTTCGTCGGTGACGACGGACGCGTGCTCGAGGCGACCGGCTCGAATCTGTTCGCGTTCCGCGGCAACGCACTCGTCACACCTCCATTGACACAAGCCGTGCTCCCCGGCGTCACGCGCCGTCATGTCTTGAGCGTGGCCGATCGGATCGGAATCGAGACGGTCGAGGAGCCTCTCATGCTCGACGACCTCTTCGCTGCCGACGAGGTCGTCCTGACTTCGTCGCTGCGCGAGGTATACCCAGCCCGGTCGATCGACGGGCGCGACCTGAAACGGTGTGGCGTCGCCGAGAAGCTGCGCGACGCGTATCACGCCGCGGTGCTCGAAGCGCTCTAGGTTTCCTCCGCGTGCTTGGACGGGATGAAGATCCCCTCCTGGCGCGTCACGCGCCCTTCGCCCGGAAGCTCTTCGAGCGAGGACGGATGCACGAAGCCGACCGCACGTCGCGCACCGGACAGTGCATTGAGAAGACGCATCAGTTGCATCGTCGTGATGTGACCGTCGACGAGTGCGCGCTCGATCGATCCATCCTTGAGAAGCGCTTCGCGAATCTGACGCGCGACGACGATGAGGTTGATCTCTTCCAGCTCGGGCTCGTCGGTAAGCGGCTGAGTTTCGGAATCGCCGTCTGTCATGCTCGTCAGTCTACCGATGCAATCTTGGCGGCAACGCGTGCGGACGAGCGATCGCTACAGGTGGTGGGCGCTCGTCGTCCTGCTGCTTGGATTCTTCTCGACCGGTATCTCGATCACGCTGCTCACCGCCGTCTTGCCGACGATCGCGCGAGAGTTTCACGTCGGCGAATCGACGATCGCATGGGTCGTGACGGGCCCGATGCTCGTGTACGGCATATTCATGCCGACGTTCGGCAAGGCCGCAGATCTGTACGGCCGCAAGCGCGTGTACTTGTGGGGCTGGGGGATCTCGATGGCGCTGGCCGGCGTCGCCGCCCTGTCGTGGAGCGCGGGCTCGCTCATCGCGTTTAGATTCCTCGGTGCGATCGCCGGCGCCGCCACCGGTCCGACGACGATGGCCATCATCCTGTCGGCGTTTCCCCCATCCGAACGGGTGAAGGCGATGGGGTGGTGGTCGTTCGCCGGCGCCGGCGCCCCGGTCATCGGCCTCGTCGTCGGCGGTCCGCTGGTCGATTTGGTCGGCTGGCGCTGGCTGTTCGGCGTTCAGCCGCCGCTCGCAGTGCCGGGTCTCGTGCTCGCCGTTCTCGTGCTTCGACCCGACGAGCCCGTCGAGCGCCCGCGGTTCGACATCGCAGGTTCCGTGCTGCTCGGTCTCGCCATGGGTTCGCTGCTGTTTGCGCTCAACCGTTGGGGCGCGGAAGTCGGTTGGGCCCGGACGGATGTGCTCGTTCCGCTCGCGTTGGCGCCGCTTTTCGCAGGGATGTTCGTGCTCGTCGAGCGACGCGCCGCTGAGCCGCTCCTCCGCCTCGACTATTTCGGACGGCGCAACGTCGCCGTCCCGATTCTCATCCAGGGAATCGCCGTCATTCCGTACATGGGGACGTTCTTCCTCACGCCGTTTCTGCTCCAGGACGTCCTGGGATACGACAACACCCGTACCGCGCTTGCCCTGCTGCCGCGCCCGCTCTCGAACTCGATCATGTCGGCGCTCGCCGGCTACATCACCGTCCGCATCGGTGAGCGCGTGTCGGCCGTCGGCGGCACGGCCGTCATGGCTGCGGGGCTCGTCGTTCTTGCCGGTGTCGGGCAGCACTCGTCGTTCGGGCACGTCGTGCTCGCACTCGTTCTGACCGGAATGGGGCTCGGCGTCTCGATGCCGGGTCTTGCGTCGAGCGTGGCGAACTCGGTCGAGGAACGCGATTTCGGTTCCATCTCAGCCGCGCAAGAGATGGTCTTCATGGTTGGGAACGTCCTTGGTATGCAAGGCCTGCAGACGATTTGGGCGACACGCGCGCGCGTGGTCGGGGAGGTCGCCGCGTACAACGACACGTTCATCATCGGCGCCGTGATCGCGATCGCCGCGACCGTGCTGGCATTGTTCGTCCGCTCGATGCACAGATCGCAGCCGTTCCCGCCGATCGAGTCGCCCGAGGCACCGCTCGTTCCCGAACCGGTCGGGGATTGACCGGCAGCCGGGCGTAGGCTGACGGCGTGCCTCGCAGCTATCCGCTCGAGCCCGGCCCGGACGAGATGCGGTCGATGGGCGAGGCCGCGCTGGACGCGCTCGTCGGGTTCGTCGAGGGTCTCGACGGCGCGCCGGCCCTCGATCGAGTTGGAGCCGAGGAGCTCGCTGCACGCCTTCGCGAGGAGGCGCCGGAGTTCGGCGAATCGTTCGAGAAAGTCCTCGGGCAGATCGTCGAAGCGTCGTCGAAAGGCATCGAGACCGCCGGGCCGGGGTTCTTCGGCTACATCCCCGGCGGAGGCCTCGTCGCTTCTGCTCTGGCCGCGTTCATCGGCTTCGGTATGAACCGGTTCGTCAACTTCTGGGAAGCGGCGCCGGTACTTGCGCAAATCGAGGCGTCGGTGATTCGGTGGATGGGAGAGCTTTTCGACTATCCGCCCGAGGCGCGCGGCATTCTGACGTCCGGCGGGTCGCTCGCAAACTTCTCGGCCATCGTGACGGCGCGGCACGCGCTGCTCGGTGAGCAGTTCCTCGACGGCGTCCTCTACACGTCGAGCCAAGCGCATCACTCCGTCGCAAAAGCGGCAATGCTCGCCGGGTTTCCGCACGGCAACGTGCGGCTCGTCCCCTGCACACCCGACCTGCGCATGGACGTCGATGCGTTACACGACATGGTCGACCGCGACCGCCGCGAGGGGTTTCGCCCGTTCTGTGTCGTCGCCAACGGCGGGACGACGAACACCGGCACCGTCGATCCGCTCGTCGATCTCGTCGGCGTCGCTCACGAACGTCGGATCTGGGTCCACGTGGACGCGGCGTACGGCGGGTTCTTTCAGCTGACCGATCGCGGCCGGCGTGTGTTGCGGGGGATCACCGGAGCCGACTCGATCACGCTCGATCCGCACAAAGGCCTCTTCCTGCCGTACGGAACGGGTGCGTTGATCGTGCGCGACGGCGCTCGGTTGCGCGAAGCGCATCGTGTGCGCGGCGAGTACATGCAGGACGTCGCGGAAGAGACGGAGATCCCCTCCTTCGGCGACTACTCGACGGAGCTGTCGCGGGACTTCCGCGGGCTGCGCGTTTGGCTGCCCCTGAAGCTGCACGGGCTGCAGGCGTTCCGCGACGCGCTGGACGAGAAGCTCGATCTCACCCGCTTCGCGCACGACCGGCTTCGTACGACGAAGGGCTTCGAAGTCCCCTGGGAGCCGGACCTCACGGTGATCCCGTTTCGCTACGGGTTCCGGTCTCGCGATGCCGAGGAAGGGAATCGAGCGCTGCTCGAGCGCATCAACGCGAGCGGCCGCGTGTTCCTGTCGAGCACGATGCTCGACGGGCGGTTCACGCTGCGGATGTGCATCCTCAGCCACCGGTCGCACGCAGACCGCGTCGAGGAGTGCGTCGAGATCATTCGTCGCTCGGCGGCCGAGCTCGACCGGTAGAGCGACTGGGAGAAGTGGGGCGCCCGGGGATCGAACCCGGAAACCTTCGGATTAAGAGTCCGCTGCTCTCCCAATTGAGCTAGCGCCCCGTGGAAGTTTATCGCCAGTCCAAAGCGGCGGTTGTGCCACAATCACTCACGCGATGGCCCGGCTCCCGAGAAACCCATCAGAAGCGGTCGACGCGCTCGGTATCCGCAGCGGATCGACCGTTCTCGTCGTCGGACCCGACCATGGGTACGTCGAGGCGGTCGCGGAAGCCGTCGGCGACGACGGAAAGACGATGGTCCAAGCACCTCCACCCGATCTCGAGCTGCCGACGGGTGTCGAAGTGATCGAGACGCTGCCCGAGGAGACGAAGGTCGACACGCTCATCGGCTGGGTTGGAGTCGTCCCGGCGCACGGTGTTCGCGACCTCGGCGTCCACGTCGCCGACAGCGGGGTTCTCTGGCTGGTCCTGCCGAAAGCCGATCGTGACGAGCGGGCCTCGGTCACCGAGGGCGACGTCAAGCGCGCCATGCTCTCTGCCGGCTGGAAGGAAGAGCGCGTGGTCCCACTCGCGACAGACGCATTCGCGGCGCGCTTCCGCCGCCGTCGCTGACTACAACTCGTCGAGCGGGATGAACTCGCCTGTTTGCTCGCGCGGCTTCGCTTTGCGTTGTGTGCGCGGCTTCTGCGAGCGGTTTGGCTGACGCTTCGCGGGTTTCCGCCGCGGAGACCGTGGTGCTTCGTCTTCGGGCTCTTCGATTTCCGCAAGAAGCTCGTCGAGCATCGGACGTGAGTCGGCATTCTCGCCGGTTCGCGACGAGGACGACCGAGCCGGACGGTTCGCGCGCGCGCCGCCTTGCCGGCGGCGGGCCGCCGGGGAGGCTTTCTCGCTCTCGCCGAGTCGCCGCAGGACCGGTCGCGATGCCGCGGTCGCTTCGTCCTCCTCGACCTGCACGAGATCACCCGACGGAACAACAGCGTCTTTCGGCCGGCGAGCGCGCCGTGCGCCGAGCCAGATGATCACGAGGGCGACGACCAGACCGATCGTCGCGATGATGATCCACGGCGAGCGAAGAAGCAGCGGCCGTACCCGTACCGATGTTGTCGGACTATTCGGCGGCGACGTTCGAATGACGAGGTGCAGACGTTGCGCAAGATCGGTGGCAATGCCTCGCTCGGCGTTCTCGACGACGATCGCACCGAGGTCCGGCTGCGGGTCCGACGACCGGACCTCGATCCGGAACCGGACCAGGGTGTCGCCGGCGGGCGGAAGCGTCATCGAGTCCTTCGACAGATCAACCCAGGCTCCGATGCCCTTCGGCTGCGAACCTCTGAACCCGACCGATACCGTTCCGTCGACACCGGTCTCGGCGTCCGCCGCGTAGACGATCAGGCTCAGCGGCTGATCGGTTCGGTTGTACACACGGATCGAGTCCTCGAAGAGGGCACCGCGCTCCAGCGGGATGACAAACGTGCGCCGCTCCTGGTTCTCGACGTTGTGGGGATGGGGGAGCAGTCCGAAGGTTTCGTTCTCGATAGCGCCGGCGCGTCCGGGCACGGCGAAGGCGGCAAGCAAGAGTCCGAGGACGGCAAGAAAGTTACGAATGCGCATCATTGTTACCAGGGTAACGACGTGAGGCCTCAAAGCGAACGATGTTCTGCAGGATCGCGATGTCACGGAGGAATGTCCGGCGGATGAGCGGACGGAACGCGCGAAGCCCGACGGCGCCGAGGATCCCCCAGGGAGGATGTAGCTCTTCGCGCCAATCCAACTTGGTCCGGTCGTCGCCGATCGATGAGAGCCACATGTCGCCGCGTCCTTTGACCCAGCCTTCGTGCGCCATGCCGAGCTGCTCGGCGGGCTTCCACACGTCCACGCGGACCAGATCGGTGGTCCGGATTCCGCCGATCCGGATCGTCGCGCGAGCCCTCACGCCGACGCCTTCGCGCGTCTCGGACGTCACCACGATGTCGGACATCTCGAGCATCCAATCGCACTGACGTTCCCAGTTGGTCAAGACGTCCCAAACAAGCTTGGGCGGCGCGTCGAGCTCGGCGGCCGAAGTCAGGACGATCGGCTTCATGGCTCGAGCAGGCTGAGCCGCACGCGCCGGATCGGGTTGTCGGCATTGCGATCGACCAGGACGACGTACTGCCAGGTGCCGAGCTGCGGCACGCCGGCAACAACGGGAAGAACCAGCGACGGCGCGAGGAGCACCGGGAGCAGATGGTCGGCGCCGTGCCCGGTCGAGCCGTGGTGATGGTGGTAGCGGGCGTCCTTGGGCAAGAGGCGCTCGAGGAGCGCTTCGAGATCCGGCTCCGAGCCGTCCCCGAGCTCCAAGATCGCGAGTCCGGCCGTCGCGTGGGGGACGAAGATGCTGAGCAGGCCGTCGCCGGCGCCGGCACAAAAGTTGCGCACGTGGTCGGTGAGGTCGGTCAGCTCACGGCCGGAGGTATCGAGCTCGAGCTCCGTCGTCTGCACGCGTCCATGTTCGCGCTTGCCGCAAACGCGGCGTTACAGCGGACCGGACCCAGGGCATGGGAATGCCATGACATCGCTCTGGATGGCAACCGACTCCGCGCCGGAACCGTATCCGGCGCTGAACCAGCCCGCGACCTTCGACGTCGCGGTTCTCGGCGGGGGCATCGCCGGCTTGACGACTGCGCTGCTCTGTCAGCGCGCAGGACTGTACGTCGGCGTGATCGAAGCGGCGCGCGTCGCGTCCGGAGTCACCGGCAACACCACGGCGAAGATCACCGCGCTTCAGGAGCCCGTCTACGCGCACGTGGCCGAGGATTACGGCCCCAACGCGGCGACCGCATACGCAACGGCGAACATTGCCGCCGTCGACACGATCGCCCGGCTCGTCGATGAGCTCGGGATCGAGTGCTCGTTCGAACGGCAACCGGCCTACACGTACGCGACGACCTCGGAGGGAGCCGAGGAGCTCGTTCGTGAGCTCGAAGCGGCCCGGGCCGCCGGTCTGGACGTCGTCCCGACCGACGAGACGGGCTTGCCGTTCGACGTGACGTCCGCGCTGCGGCTGGACGATCAGGCGCAGTTCCACGCACGGCGCTACTGCCACGGCTTGGCGCGCGCAATCGTAAAGAGCGGCGGCGAGATCTTCGAGAACGTTCGCGCGACGCGGGTGAAATCGGGAGATCCGTGCGTCGTCGAGACCGATCACTCGGAAATCAGAGCGCGCGACGTCGTCGTCGCAACGCATATCCCGTTCATGTACCGAGGGCTGTTCTTCGCCAAAACGAGACCGTCCCGCTCGTATGCGCTGGCCGCGCGATGGGACGGCGCGTCGGTGGCGGGGATGTACCTCTCGGCGGATGCGCCGGTTCGGTCCGTGCGCGAGCACCGTGAGGACGGCCGGACCTGGCTCATCGTCGGCGGTGAGTCGCACAAGACCGGTCAGTCCGACGACGAGGAGGAACACTACGAGGCGCTGAGGAAATGGGGCGCCGCCCATTTCGGTATCGAGCGCTTCGAGTTCGAATGGTCGGCGCAGGATCTCATCTCGCCCGACGCCCTTCCGTTGATCGGGACTGCGACGGCGATGACGCCGCACGTCTGGGTCGCGACGGGCTTCCGAAAGTGGGGAATGACCAACGCGACGGCGGCAGCAGAGATGATCTCCACCGGAATCCAGGGAGAAGAGCATCCGCTCATCCACGTCTTCAGTCCGAGACGCCACCCGCTGGCGACGCTGAAGCGAATCGGAGGCGAGGTTGTGGACACGGTCGCTCGTATGGCCGGCGATCTCGCTCCCAGCTCCGAGACCGAGAAGGCGTCGCCGGGTGAAGGCGTCGTCGAGCGCCGCGGCCGCGACAAGGTTGCGGTCTACGTGTCCGAGGAGGGAACGACGTTCGAGTTGTCGGCCGTGTGTACACACCTCGGATGCACCGTCGCGTGGAACGACGCGGAGCACACGTGGGACTGTCCGTGCCACGGATCACGGTTCGCCGTCGACGGAACGGTGATCGAGGGCCCGGCGACGAAGCCCTTGGAGCGCATCGAGCAGGAACGCAAGGGCGCGTAGGTCAGTAGGACTGCGCTGCAGTCCTCCCGAGGGTGGCCGAGGGGACTTGAACCCCCGACCTCCTGAGCCACAGTCAGGCGCTCTAACCAAGCTGAGCTACGGCCACCATGCGTCGCGGAACCGCGACTGCAGACCATTGTAAAGGCGCCATCTGCGACGTAAGAGGTCGTCCACGAACCCGTAGACCTAGGCAGGACACCTCGTGAGGGAGGAACGAATGACGTCTGCGCGCAAGCCCCTTTCGGTCGTGGCAGGTTCGCTGCTCGTCCTCGTGGCGCTCTCGTCGAGTGCAGCCGCCCAGGTACCGAGTCTTCCGAGCGTTCCCAGCGTGCCCGACGTACCGATCCCCGAGCCCGTCGCCGAGACGCTTGGGGAGGTCCAGGGCATGATCGTCCCGATCCTCGTGGACGGCGCGCAGGCGGCATCTCCCGCCGCAAACGCACTCGGGTTCGGCCTCCGTCCGGCCTGTGCCGGTGCCGGAACGATCATCGTCGCGGGTGCCCTGCTCGGTGCCGCGCTGCCCCTGCCCATCAACCCGGGCCTGGGGCTCACGCCGGCGTTCGTGCTCTGCGGAGCCGCCTTCGAGCCCGGCCCCGCCGACGCGGTCTTCGAGCAGGCCGACGCTGCGGCCGGGGAGCAGGTCGAGGACGCCAGCAAGACCGTCCTCGAGCCGGCCGCGACCACCATCGCGCCGTTGCGTCAGACACTCTCGAGTGTCTGCACGGTCGTCGCACTGGGGTCGTCGACGCCGAAGTACTTCCCGGCGCCGCTGAACCGCCCGGACTACGTCGGCACGCTCTGCGGCTAGGGAGTGCGTCTGACCGCTGGGGTCGTGTAGCGTAGCCGTCCGATCACCGCCCTCGGAGGGGAATAGATGGCCCGTGCCGTGGCGGAGGACCTCGAGCGCCTCCGCGAAGTCGTCCGGAATCGGTACGCGCAGAGCGGTCAGCCGGCCGAAGTCGTCGTCGCGCTGAACAAGCACAACGATCGCGTCCTCCAGCACGCCGAGGACATCGCCGCCGGCGAGGGTCTGGACGAAGCCGCGACCGAGGTCCTGAAGACCATCGCCGCGCTGCACGACATCGCGAAGGCGGACACGCACCTGATGCTGCACGCCGACGCCGGTGCCGACGCAGCAGAGGAAGAGCTCCGCAAGCTCGGCAAGGACGACGCGTTCGTCGCCGCGGTCGTCCAAGGCATCCGCTGTCACATGGGCCCGTTCCCGTTCATCGAGGAGCAGGCGGAGAAGTACGAAGCTCGTACCGGCGAGCATCTCGATCTGCCGCGGCCGCAGCTTCCGATCGAGAAGCTCTTCTACGACGCGGACATGCTTGCGCTCATCGATATCGAGGGCATCGAGAAGGTGGTCGTGCTCAGGCAAACCACGTCCGAGTTCATCGAAGAGGACAAGCGCACCAGCGCCGAGGAAAGCATCACTCCGCGGACGGCGGCGTACCGGTCCGCGATGCAGAGCGTGCATCGTGCCGTCGACACGCTGTTCAGCGATACGGCCAAGAAGCTCGCCGCCGCGCTCGTCGAGGAGGCCGAGCGCCACGTGGCCGAACGCCTCTCGACCGAGAGCTGAGCGCGGCCGCCGGGACTCGAACCCGGAACCTGCGGGTTAGAAGCCCGCTGCTCTATCCGGTTGAGCTACGGCCGCAGTTGAGCGTTTCGGTCAGGACGAGTATGACCGGCGCATTGCGAACCGGACGCCGATGGCAAGCCCGAACACCGCGATGCCCCCGCCGATGGCGCCACCGCCTGTATGCGGCATCGGTTCGGGCTCCGGAATAACCGGCGTCTCCGCCGGCGGGCCCGGCGCTTCGGGCTCGGGCGACGCCGTCGGTGCATCCGTGGGCGCTTCAGTCGGTTCGGCCGTCGGCTCTTCGGTCGGCTCGGGCGTGGAGGGCGCTTCGGTCTGGACCGGCGTGGTTGCGGGGGGCACGGCCGGTGCTTCGGTCGGCGTTGCCTGGACGCCGGGCGTCGTCTGATCCGTCGGAGAGGGGATTGCGGTCGGCAGTGCCATCCGATCCTCGTCGGAGCGCATGTCGAGCTCGAAGATGCCGACGATCGCGATCACCGACGCGAAGATGACGGCAATCCACGGAAAAACACGCTCCACAGGGGCCCTTCCTCAACGAGACGCAGCTGCCATCAACGGATTACAGCTGTGTCATTCTACGGGCCGGGCGGCCTCGACCCAAGGAAGCAGCGAAGCGTAAACGGGCTGGTCAGAGCGGCGGAGTATCGAGCGGGAGAGGGGAATTGAACCCCCGTCGCTAGATTGGAAGTCTAGAGCTCTACCATTGAGCTACTCCCGCGGCTGCGTCCGAGTCTAGCTGCGCGCCACGGCGAACAGGCGCCATTTTTCGGGGACGCCTTTGAGCTCGTGCTCGCCGCGTTCCTCAAAGGCGATCCCGGACCCCGCCACGAGACCCTTCACCGTCTCGGACACGAGCACCTCCGATGCGCCGGCCAGGCTCCCGACGCGCGACGCGATGTGGACGGCGATCCCGGCGATGTCGGTGCCGCGCAGCTCGATCTCGCCCGAGTGAACGCCGACGCGCGCTTCGACCCCCAGATCCCGAATCGAATCGGTGACGGCAACGCCGCAGTCGATCGCCCGGGCCGGGCCGTCGAATGTTGCGAGGAAGCCGTCGCCGGTCGTCTTGATCTCGTTGCCCCGATGACGGCCGAGCTCGGCTCGCACGAGTCGTTCGTGATTGTCGAGCACTCGCCGCCAGTTGTCGTCTCCGAGCTCCGCGGCGCGCCGTGTCGACGAAACGAGGTCGGTGAACATCACCGTGGAGAGCACACGATCGACGCGTGCCGCCGGTTTCGCACCCGTGAGGAACTCCTCGACCTCGTCGAGCGCCGCCGGGTTCCCGAGCAGGCTGTGATCGATGCCCGGCAGCTCGACGAACTTCGCGTTCGGCAGGTGTTCGGCGACGTAGCGACCGGCGCGCACGTTCACGACGCGGTCGCCGTGCGAGTGCAGCACGAGCGCAGGCTGGTGCACGAGGGGCAGGACATGGCGCACGTCGACGTCCAGGAACATCTCGTAATACTTCTTGCGCATGCCCGGACTCGCGCCCTGGCGTTCGAGCTTCGCGCCGAACTCGCGCATCTCCGGAATGTCCGCAATGCTCGGAACGAAGATCTCGGCCGTGATTCCCTGTCCCCAGTACTGTGCAAGCTCGGCGTCGGATTCGACGAGTGCATCTCGCGGAGCGGCGTACGGATAGTCGGGTGCCTCGGTCGTCCGTGCCATCGAACCAAAGAGGACGAGCGCGCTGACGCGTTCCGGGTACGTCGCCGCGAAGAGAAGGCTCATCGCGCCGCCCTCGGACACGCCGAGCAACGCGGCGCGCTCCGACCCCGCGGCGTCCATGACGGCGCGGACGTCGTCCATCCGTTGCTCGAGCGTCGCGGGCTTATCGACCGGATCGGAGATACCGGTGCCGCGCTTGTCGAACAGGATCAGTCGGGAGAACGATCCCCAGCGCTCGTAGGTTTGCGCGAGCGGCGATTCCCAGAACAGATCGAGGTTCGAGATGTATCCCGGAACGACGACGAGGTCGAAGTCACCTCCCCCGGTGACCGTGTACGCGATCGATACATCACCCGACTGTGCGTACCGAACCTCAGGTTTCGTGATCACGTCGGGGCGGCGGGATTCGAACCCGCGACCCCCGGCTCCCAAAGCCGGTGCGCTCCCGGACTGCGCTACGCCCCGTGCGAACTATCGTACGGGGCGTCTTCCCCACGCCGACACCATCGGTCCGGTGGAGAACGTGAATTTCGGATCGTCCATTTGCCGGAGGCGTTGCTCGGCGTCCTCCTGTGGGAAGCCGGCGTACTGCACGAGGTAGTCCTTCACGCGGTCGTAGGCCTTCCTGAACGTGCCGTTCGGATCGCCGTGCTCCATGCGGATCACCGATTCCGCCCCGATGTCCTCGAGCCCGAGCTCGAACAATCGCCGTGGGTGCTCACGCACCGAACTCGTCGACGCGCCGGTCATCGAAAGAAGCGCATTCAACGCCTTCGCTGTCCGGACGGCGAACCGGCGATTGGAGACGGGCCACGTGTAGTTCGTTGAATGACGGCTCTCGAGGTAGCCGAGATCGACGTCCTGTACGAGGAGCCATCCGCCCGGTCGCACGGCGGCCGCCATCGTCGCGAGATGCTTGCCCGAGTCGGGCAGGTGCATCAGCACCATCCGTGCGTAGACGAGATCGAATGCGTCCTTCTCGATCTCGCCGGATGTGATGTCGAGCTGCCGGGTCTCGATTGCCGGATGCTCGAGGCCGGCGAGAAAGCGCGTGTCGATGTCCCCCGCAACCACTGAGCCACCCGGTGCGACGCGCTCGGCGAGCCAGGCCGTCATGGTTCCGCTGCCGGCTCCCACCTCCAGACAGCGCCAGCCCGCGGAGATGCCGAGCTTGTCGATGTAGCGCTGGGTGTACGGATCCCAGATCGCCGCCTGCTCGTCGAGACGCTGCTTCTCTTCGGCGAGCGTGTTGTCCCAGAGGTAGTGCTCTGGACGGGTTTCGTCAGTCACGTGACCTCCGTCGTCGGGATACCCTTGCTCCACCCCAAGTGAAGACATCGGCCGAGGAGATCGGCAAGAACAAGGTCCGCCTCACGGTCGAGGTGCCCCACACGGACGTCGAAAAGGAGCTCGGGCGTACGTACAGGCGTCTCGCCAAGGAGGTTCGCGTGCCCGGTTTCCGTCCCGGCAAGGCACCGCGCGCCGTCATCGACCAGCGACTCGGCCGCGACTTCGTTCGCAACGAGGCGCTGAAGGACCTCCTTCCGGGGTTCTATGCGGAAGCCGTTGAGTCCTCGTCGCTTGACGTCGTCGCTCCGCCGTCCATCGACATCAAGTCGTTCGAGGACGGCCAGGACCTCACGTTCGAAGCCGTCGTAGAAACGAGGCCCGACCCGCAGCTCAAGGAGTATGCAGGGCTCAAGGTCACCAAGCCGCCCGTCGATGTGAGCGATGAGGAGCTTGCGGACCAGCTCGAGCGTCTGCGTGTGCGATTCGCCTCGCTCGAGGTCATCGAGCGGCCGCTCCAGAACGAGGACTTCGCACAGATCGACCTCACGACCTACCGGCACGACGAGACGATCGACGAGCTGACGGCCAAAGACTTTCTCATCGAGCTGGGGGCCGAGATGGTCGTCCCGGAGCTCGATGCGGAGCTCGTCGGCAAACGGAAAGGGGACATCCTCAAGCTCACCGCGACGCTGCCCGAACGTTTCGGCGAGCGGGCCGGCTGGCAGGTGGGCATGCAGGTGCTGGTAAAGGAAGCGAAGACGCGCAATCTCCCCGCGCTCGACGACGAGCTTGCGAAGACCGCGTCCGAGTTCGACACGCTGGACGAGCTGCGTGAGGACATCAAGCGCCGCCTGAGCGAGATCAAGGAGGCGCAGGCGGAGGCCGCGCTGCGCGAGAACGTGCTCGACGCCTTTGTAAAGGAAGGCCTCGAGGTGGAGATACCGGAAGGGATGGTGAACCTCGAGGTCGACGCGCTCGTGACGAGCATGGCCCAGGTGCTGTCGGCCCAGGGCGCGAGCCTCCAGCGGTACATGGAGGTGAACGACCTCGACGCCGACGCGCTGCGGTCGCGCTTCGTGGAGCAGGCCGAACGCAACCTCTCGTTGCGTCTAGGGCTCGACGCCGTCGCTGCAGCGGAAGGCCTGGAGGCGACGGAGGACGACCGCACGAAGGAGGTCGAGCGCCTGGCGGCGAGGACCGAGCGTGACCCCGATGACGTGCGGGAACTCATCGACGATCGAGGTGATTGGGGGTCGGTGGACGGTGATATCCTCAGGAACAAAGCTCTCGATCTCCTCGTGGAACGAGCAGAAATCACCATTGCGGAGGAAGATTCAGCTCATGAGCCATGAACTAAGCACACCTAAGTCGCAACTCATACCGATGGTGGTCGAGAACACCGGCCGCTACGAGCGCGCTTTCGACATCTACTCGCGCCTTCTGAAGGACGGCATCATCTTCATCGGGACGCCGATCGACGATCAGGTCGCGAATCTGATCATGGCGCAGATGCTCTTCCTCGAATCCGAGGACCCGGAGCGGGACATTCGTCTGTACATCAACTCGCCGGGCGGCGACATCTACGCGCTGCTGTCGATCTACGACACCATGCAGTACGTCCGCAACGACGTGTCGACGACGGTGATGGGCATGGCCGCATCGGCCGCCGCCGTCATCCTCGCCTCCGGCACCCGCGGCAAGCGGTTCGCCCTGCCGAACTCCCGCGTGCTGATCCACCAGCCGAGGGGTCAAGCGGGGGGCCAGGCGGCCGACATCGAGATATGGGCCAGGGAGGTCTTGGGGCTGCGCGAGCGCCTCGACGAGATCCTTGCGCTCCACACCGGCCAGGACATCGACAAGATCAAGAAGGACACCGACCGCGACTTCATCATGTCGGCCGAGGCCGCCAAGGAGTACGGAATGGTGGACGAAGTCATCACCGCTCGTAAGCTGGCGGAGATGGCCGGGGCGGCTGCGGGAGACGGGAAGAAGGAATAGGCATTGGCCAAGTTCCAGGACGAGCTTCTGAAGTGTTCCTTCTGCGGAAAGTCGCAGAAGCAAGTCAAGAAGCTGATCGCCGGTCCCGGCGTCTACATTTGCGACGAGTGCATCGATCTCTGTAACGAGATCATCGAGGAAGAGCTCTCAGAGGCCTCCGAGCCGCGGCTCGAAGAGCTGCCGAAGCCGCAGGAGATCTACGAGTTCCTCGATCAGTACGTCGTCGGACAGGACCATGCCAAAAAGATCCTGTCGGTGGCCGTCTACAACCACTACAAGCGCATCTCGATGGGGCAGTCGCGCAGCGACGGCGAGGTCGAGCTCCAGAAATCGAACGTCATGATCATCGGCCCAACGGGCTGCGGTAAGACGCATTTGGCGCAGACCCTGGCGAAGATGCTCAACGTTCCGTTTGCGATTGCCGACGCGACGGCGCTCACCGAAGCCGGCTACGTCGGGGAGGACGTCGAGAACATCCTTCTCAAGCTCATCCAGGCTGCCGACTACGACGTCAAGCGGGCCGAGACCGGAATCATCTACATCGACGAGGTCGACAAGATCGCGCGCAAGTCGGAGAACCCGTCGATCACGCGCGACGTCTCCGGCGAGGGCGTCCAGCAGGCACTCCTCAAGATCCTCGAAGGAACGGTGGCAAGCGTTCCTCCGCAGGGTGGGCGCAAGCATCCGCACCAGGAGTTCATCCAGATCGACACGACGAACATTCTCTTTATCTGCGGCGGGGCGTTTGCGGGGCTCGAGAAGCAGGTCGAGGGCCGAATCGGCCGCAAGGGGATCGGGTTCGGGGCCGACGTGCGCAAGCTCGAGGAGAAGGACATCGGCGAGATCCTCGGACAGGTGATGCCCGAGGACTTGCTCAAGTACGGACTCATCCCCGAGTTCGTCGGACGGCTCCCGATCGTGACGCACGTGCACAACCTCGACGAGGAAGCGCTCGTCGAGATCCTCACGCGTCCGCGCAACGCGATCGTCAAGCAGTACCGGAAGTTCCTCGAGTTCGACGACGTCGAGCTCCAGATCACCGACGACGCGCTGCGCGAGATCGCCGGCGAAGCGCTCAAGCGCGGCACCGGCTGCCGTGCCTTGCGCGCGATCGTCGAGGAGGTGCTGCTCGACGTCATGTACGACATCCCGTCGACGCCCGACATCGAGAAGTGCGTCGTCACCAAGGAGACGGTCCGCAAGGAGGCGCCGCCCACGCTCGTCGCCCGGGGCGCCGGCGGCCGTTCGACGGGCACACGCCAGAAGCGCGAACGCTCGGCCTGATTGGCCACGTGGGCCGAGTTCGAGGCTGCCGCTCCTGAGCTAGCCGCGTTCGGGCGCGCCCTCCTCTACAAGACCGGCGATCCGATCGGCTACTTGGCGACCGTTCGGGCAACCGACGGCGGGCCGCGCGTGCATCCCGTGTGTCCGATCAGTACGAACGGGCGCCTCTACGTGACGATTCCGCGCGTCTCGCCGAAGGTGCGGGATCTGCAGGCCAACCCGTTGTACATGTTCCACACGTTTCCGGACGACCGGGATCCGGAGTTCTCCTTTCGCGGACGTGCAAAGCTCGTCACCGACACAGCCGAGCGGAAGGCCGTGAACGAGGCATGCACGTTCGCGACGGGCGTGCGTGACTCCGACGAGGTGTTCGAGCTCGACATCGAGCGCGCCGACACGACGACCTGGGAGAACTGGGCGCAGGCCGACACGCGCGCCGTTCGCCGGTCCTGGACGCCGTCCTAGGGCTTGCGGAAGACCGCTGAGAGGACGCCCTGCCGCTCTGAGCCCCGAGCGTGATCGAACGGCGTCCCCTTGTACGCGCTTTGATACACGCCGCCTCGGTGCTCGAAGTGTGTGCTCGACACGAGTTCCAGTGCCGGCTGAAAGCGATCGACGATGTTCCAACCGAGCGTGACCGGCTCGGAGTCTGTAGCCGGGTGATTGATGTCGACGAGAAGGAGGAACGTCCCGCCGGGCCGCAGGACACGGACGATCTCATCGATGACGGACTCGTGGCGATCGGTATGGTCCAGTGAGTTGAACGAGCTGACGACGTCGACGCTGCCGTCTCTCACAGGAAGCCGTTCACCGGATCCCTCGACGTACGACATTCGGTGGTCTTTGGTGCCGAACTGCCGGTAGGACTCCGCGAGCGGGTCGACTCCAACGCGCAGCACAGCCGACGTCGCCCACACCAGGCTCCCTCGCGGGCCGCAGCCGATATCGAGGAGCCGCTTTCCCGTATAGAAGTCCGGTCCGAGCTGAAAGTGGACCGTGTAGAAATGTTCGTACCAGTCGTTGCGTAGGTGTCCTTCATTTGCTTGACGGCGCTGCCAATTGTCGATCTCCTCTCTCGTTTTCGACGTCAGGCCGCCGAACCCCACGGTGCGCATGAGGCGCAGCCGCTTGCTCCGCTTTCGGACCGCTCTGCGGACGGCCCGAACGGCGCTACGGAGCAACGGTCGGACGGCGCATGTGCCAGTCGGTCTCGCGCTGATAGGAGGACGCGACGAAGCAGAGACGAAGCTCCGACCACGGCGGCCCGATGAGCTGGGCGCCCAGGGGCAAGCCTTCCTCCGAGAAGCCGATGGGAAACGCCACGGCAGGGAAGCCTGCCGCATTTACGGGCAGCGTGAACACAGTCGACCGCGCGGACTCGGTCAGGTTGTCGACCTCGTCGATCCGGGGCGCTGCATACGGCGCGCCCGGGACGAGAAGCGCATCCGCGTGCTCGAAGAGCGCCAGCAGGTCTAGGCGCATGCGCAGCGACGCCTCGCGCCCGGCCGCGTATTCGGGCGCTGTGAGCTGTCGTCCGACATTCATGAGCATCCGGATCGGCTCGCTCACCCGTTGGTCCTCCCAGAGGTCTCGGAAGTGGTGCGCGAACTCTCCGGTCAGCAACGCTGCGACGATGTCCCGGGTGTTCAGCGGATTGGGTCCGGTCGCCTCGTCGACGGTGAAGCCCGCTCGCCGGAGGACCGATGCCGCCTCCCCGACGGATGCGGCCACGTCGGGCGATGCGCCGTCGACCCAATTGCGCAACAGGAGGATTCGTTCGGCCGTCGCGGGAAGCTGCTGCCCGCTCGTCGAGTACACGTACTGCGAATCGAACCCGGCGATGATCTGGTGTACGAGCGCGCAGTCGTCGGCCGATACGGCGAGCGGACCGCCGGTGTCGTACGACGCGGTCATGGGCAGCGCGCCGCGCAGGCTCACCGAGCCGTGCGTCGGCTTCAGCCCGGTCACGCCGCACATCGCCGACGGCAACCGGATGGAGCCGCCGGTATCCGAGCCCATCGCCATCCCGACGATCCCGGCTGCGACGGCCACACCGGAGCCGCCGGACGAGCCGGCAGGGATCCGTGTCGTATCCCAAGGGTTGCGCGCCCCACCGAAGCATGAGATCTGCGTCGTCGCTCCGAAGGCGAGCTCGTGCATGTTCGTCTTGCCGACGACGATCGCGCCGGCGTTCCGAAGCTTGGCAACGACGGGGGAGTCGGATGAGGCCATGCGGTCGAGGTAGGCGGCGCAGCAGCCGGTGGTCGGCAATCCTGCGACGTCGTACAGGTCTTTGACCGCGATGGGGACGCCGTGCAAGGGACCGGAGGGTGGTGCGCCGTCCATCTCCTTGGCTTCGGCCATCGCCTCGGCATCGCGGACGAACGTGAAGGCGTTGAGGATGGGTTGCGTGCGCTCGATCTCGCGCAGCGACTGCTCGACGAGCTCGACGGGTGAGATCTTGCCCGCGGCAACGGCGGCCGCTTGCTCCGTCAGCGATGTCACGACGGGAGCCTAGCCGTTGCTACCCTAGGTTTGTGAACCTCCCGCGCCCGCTCGGTCCACGAGTATCCGGCTAACAGCCGGCCCTCAACCCGCGCGAGAGGACTGATCCGATGACCGAGCTTGCCAAGGCGTACGACCCCAAAGGCGTCGAAGAGCGGTGGTATTCCTTCTGGGAGGACAGGGGCTTCTTTCGTGCGCCCACTGGAGCCGAAGGAGACCCGTTCTGCATCGTCATCCCGCCGCCGAACATCACCGGTGCCCTCCACCTCGGTCACGCGCTGAACAACGGCATTCAGGACGTCCTCGTCCGCCGTGCGCGCATGCAAGGACGTCCGACACTGTGGCAGCCGGGAACCGATCACGCGGCCATCGCAACGCAGAACGTTATCGAGCGCCGTCTCGCGCAAGAGGGTCTGACCCGATTCGACCTCGGCCGCGAGGAGTTCGAGCGCCGCTTCTGGCTGTGGAAGGAGGAGTACGAGACGCGCATCCTCGGCCAGTTCAAGATGATGGGGTTCTCGTGCGACTGGAGCCGCACGCGCTTCACGATGGACGAGGGTCTGTCGGCTGCGGTGCGAACGGTGTTCGTCCGGCTCTACGAAGAGGGATACATCTACCGCGGCAACCGAATCATCAACTGGTGCCCGCGCTGTCAGTCGGCCATCTCCGACATCGAGGTCAACCACATCGAGACCGAAGGTGAGCTTGTCACGATCCGTTATCCGCTGAAGGACGTCGAGGGCCATATCTCGGTCGCGACGACGCGTGTGGAGACGATGCTCGGCGACACCGGTGTCGCCGTAAATCCGAGCGACGATCGTTACAAGGCTCTGATCGGCAAGGTGGCCATCTTGCCGCTCGTCGGACGCGAGCTGCCGATCGTCGGCGACGATGCCGTTGATCCCGAATTCGGGACCGGAGCGGTCAAGGTGACGCCGGCGCACGACCCGAACGACTTCGAGATCGCCCAGAGGCACGGCCTGCCGCCGGTGAACATCTTCGACCAGACGGCGACGGTGAACGAGGACGGCGGACGATTCGCCGGACTCGGCCGCTACGAGGCAAGGAAAGCCGTCCTCGAGGCCCTCAAGGCCGACGGAGCAGTCGAGCACGAGGAGCGGCCGTACCTCCATGCCGTCGGCCACTGCGATCGGTGCGACACGGAGATCGAGCCGTGGCTGTCCGAACAGTGGTTCGTCGCGATGAAGGACCTGGCCGCTCCGGCCATTCAAGCCGTCAGGTCGGGCGAGGTCCAGTTCGTGCCGAAGGATCCGTTCGAGCGCATGTATCTGGACTGGATGGACAACATCCGCGACTGGTGCATCTCGCGGCAGCTGTGGCTCGGTCACCGGATCCCGGCGTGGTACTGCGGCGACGGGCACATCACCGTCGCGATGACCGACCCGGAGGCGTGCGAGAAGTGTGGGTCTTCACAGATCACGCGCGACGAGGACACGCTCGACACGTGGTTCTCGTCGGGGCTGTGGCCGTTCTCGACGCTGGGCTGGCCCGAGGACACGCCGGAGCTCCGGTACTGGTACCCGACGAACGTCCTGTCGACGGACAGAGCCATCATCTACCTCTGGGTCGCACGGATGATCTTCCTCGGCCTCCACTTCGTCGGGCGCAAGCCCTTCGACGTCGTCCTCATCCACCCGACCATCCGGGACGCACAGGGCCGTCCGATGTCGAAGTCGCGAGGCAACACGATCGAGCCGGATGCCGTTGTCGAGCGACACGGAACCGACGCCCTGCGCTTCTCGCTCATGTGGGGCTGCGTGCTCGGCCAGGACATGGGGTACGCGGAGGACCGGATCGAAGGCGCGCGGCGTTTCGTCAACAAGCTGTGGAACGCGTCGCGATTCGTGCTCAATACGGTCGGGGACGAGGCCTCGTCTCGCGGTGAGCTTGCCCTCCCCGAGCGCTGGATCCTCTCTCGGCTCGCTCAAACGGTGATCGCCGTCGACGGAGCGCTCGAGCGGTACGAGTTCTCGGAGGCCGCGCACTCGCTGTACGAGTTCGCGTGGTCGGAGTACTGCGACTGGTATCTGGAGATGGCGAAGCTGGCGAGCGGGGAACGCGCTGCAGCCGTCCGGTCGGTGCTTCTCGAGGCGCTGGAGACGACCCTGCGGTTGGCGCATCCGATCATGCCGTTCGTCACCGAGGAGATCTGGCAGCGCCTGCCTCGAGCCGAAGGCGGTACGGAATCGATCATGGTTGCCCCGTGGCCGTCCGCCGATCGCGCTCGGATCGATGCCGACGCCGAGGACCAGATGTCGTTTCTCCAGGAGATCGTCGTCGAGGTTCGGCGATTCCGGCACGAGCACGGCATCCCGCCGCGCAAGGAGATCGCCGCCGTCGTGAACGCGAAAGGATCGTTCGCCGATCTGGTGTCGGCGCACCACAACGAGCTTCAGGTTCTCGCCGGTCTTGAGTCGGTCACGCTGGGGGCCCAGCCCGAGGGCTGGTCACGGACCGTTGCCGGCCAGGCCGAGATCTACTTGCCGCTCGGAGAGCTCGTCGACGTCGGGGCCGAGCGCCAGCGGCTCTCCAAAGAGATCGCCGACGAGGACGCCCTCGCGGCACGGGCGCGCGCGAAGCTGGACAACCCGAAGTTCACATCCGGCGCGCCGGCCGACGTCGTCGAGAAGGCGCAGCGGCAGTTCGACGAGCACAGCGAGCGAGCGGCGAGCCTGCGCGCCCAGGTCGAGGAACTTCCCTCGTGAACTACGAGCAGGCGATCGCGTTCCTCGACGGGCGTATCAAGTTCGGCATGCGTCCGGGGACCGAGCGCGTTGCCGCGCTCGTGGAGGCCCTCGGTCATCCGCAGCGCTCGTATCCCGTCGTCCAGGTGTCGGGAACGAACGCGAAGTTCTCCGTCGTCTCGATGGTCTCAGCGCTCCTGCAAGAGATGGGTCTGACGGTCGGCACGTACACGTCACCGCATCTGGAATCAGTTCGTGAACGCATCGCGCTCGGTGGCGTTCCGATCTCCGAGGACGAGCTTGCCTCGACGCTCACCTATCTCGAGCCGTACCTGAAGGGTGTCGAGGACGACCTGGGCGACCAGCTCACGTGGTTCGAGCTCCTCACCGGCGTGGCCTTCGAAGCCTTCTTCGACCGCGCCGTGCACGCCGCCGTCCTCGAGGTCGGTCTCGGCGGTGAATACGACGCGACGAACGTCGCCGACGCACAAGTCGGCGTCGTGACGAACGTCTCTCTCGATCACATCCGCCAGTTCGGCCGCGATCTCAACAAGGCGACGTGGGAGAAGGCGGGCATTGCAAAGGAGGGAACGTTTCTCGTGTCGGGGATCGAGCAGGACGACCTCTTCGCGATTGTCGACGAGCGGGCGCGGGACCGGAACGCGTTGGCGGTCGTCCGTCTCGACCGCGACTTCGAGCTCACCGACCGGCAGCCGGCCGTCGGCGGACAGCTCGTGTCGATCAGCGGCGTGCACGGCGCATACGACGAGGTGTTCCTGTCGCTGTTCGGCTCCCATCAAGCTCGCAACGCCGCGCTTGCCGTGGCAGCGTGCGAAGGATTCGCCGGCGAAGCGTTGAACGCCGACATCGTAAAGGGCGCGCTGGGAGCCGTCCGGGTGCCGGGACGGATCGAAGTGCTCGGACGGCGTCCGCTCGTCGTGTGCGACGGCGCGCACAACATCGCGGCGTCCGAAGCCGTCGTCGATGCGATCAAGGAGTCGTTCACGTTCGAGCGTCTGATCCTCGTCGCCGGCATGGTCGAAACGAAGCTGGTCGAGGAGGTGCTCGGGCAGTGGGCGGCGATCGTCGACCGCGCCTTCGTCGCTGCGTTGCGCAGCGAGCGTTCGGCGTCGCCCGAGCGGCTGGCCGCCGCGCTCGAGGTGCACGGCGTCCCGAGCGATCGCATCGGCGTCTGCGAATCGGTCGATCGAGCAGTCGACGCGGCGCTTGATGAATCCAATGAGGACGACCTCGTCCTGATCTTCGGCAGCTTCTACACCGTGGGGGAGGCGAGAGCCTGGTTGCGGTCGCGCGGCGTGCTCACCCAGGCTTGACCGGGATGGAAACGACGCTCGTCATCATCAAGCCGGACGCCGTCCGGCGCGGCCTGGTCGGAGAGATCGTCCGACGTCTCGAGGACAAAGGGCTCACGCTCGTCCAAGGACGGCTGTTCACGATCGACGCCGAGCTCGCGCACCGTCACTACGCCGAGCACAACGAAAAGCCGTTCTTCGCCGATCTCATCGACTTCATCACGTCCGGGCCGGTGCTCGTGCTGGCCGTCCGGGGGCCGAAGGCTGTGCAGGTCGTCCGGACGCTGATGGGACCGACGAACCCGCTCGAGGCGCCGCCGGGGACGATCCGCGGCGATTTCGGCAACGAGATCACCCAGAACCTCATCCACGGGTCGGATTCGGTCGAGTCCGCCGAACGCGAGCTCGCCCTGTATTTCCCCGAGGCGAAATAGCGAAGGGGCCCGCTTTCGCGAGCCCCTTCGCCAGATTCGTAGTTGTCGCTTAGACGCGCCTGCGCAGGAGCAGTGAGCCTCCGGCCATCGCCATCCCGGAAAGGATCGTGACGATCGTGGGGCTGCCTGTCTTCGGCAGCGCGGGCTTGGAGTCGGGCGTCGCGACCTGTGCTGCAACGGCAGTCTCGACCGTCGGGTCGATCACGATGCGCACGAGCTGGTCGCCCGCGCCGATGACCTCACCGACGGCTTCCGGAGCCTGGAGCCCGAGCTCGACGTGGAAGGCCGACACGCGCTGTGCAGCGGACGTGCCTTCGGCATCGGCCTGGTGGGATTCGTCGCACACCCCGACGTCACCGACGACGCCGATGGCGGCCAGGACGTCGTCCACGACACCCTTGACGGCGTCGACCTGGTCGAGCGGCACCGGAATGTCGGTGCCGGCGACCGTCAGCGACTTGCCGTCGAAGGAGATGCCGTCGGTGCCGCCGACCTTGATCGAGCCGATCTCGCAGCTCGACGTGTTCTTGGCGGTGCCGGCGGATCCGGCGGCCTCGGAGTGCGCCGAGAGGTCGATCGCCGTCGCGCTGAGCAGACCCAGCACGTCGACAGAGCCGATCTTCGACGAAGCGTCCGCCCCGGCGACTTCGGTCGTCCGCTCGACGGCGGAGTCGTTGTCGAGGTTGTTGACGGCGGCGAGTGAACCGGAGAGCAGGTCCGTCACCGTGCCGAGGTCGAGCGCGCCCACGAGCGCGTCGGTGAGGTCGCCCACGGGGTCTTCACCGCCGAGGACGTCGCCCAGACCGGCGTCACCGAGCAAGCCGCCGAGAATGTCGTTGTTCGCGACTTCGTCTACGAACGAGCTCGCGACGCCACCCAGAACCGTGTCGAGTGTCGACTGAGCGGTGCCGAGGGCGGCGTTCATTTGGGAGGTGAGGTCGTCGAACGCTGTCTGCAGCTCGGCGGGGAACAGGTCGCTCACCATCTCGAGCGACGCCGTCACCGACGTGAGCTTGCCGCTGCCGGTCGCGGTGGGTCCGGCGCCGACGGTAGCGAGCAGCTCGCCGACCGATGCGTTCAGGATGGGAAGGTCATCGGATGGGATGTTCTTCGCCGCGGTGTTCACCTGGCTTGAGTCGCCCTCCTCGCTGGCTTCCGCCTTGTCGGGAAGCTCGAGGAGTCCGCGCGACAGGAAGGCCTGCGCCTTTTGCGAAGTGCCCATCTCGGCCAGCGTCTCGAGGAGCCGCTGGTCGATCGTGAACGGGAAGGACTCGGGCAGCAGAGCCTTGCCCTCGTCGGGCAGGCCATCGCGGAGCGTGGTGTACGCGTCCTGAATGGGCTGCTTCACGGCATCCGGCAGGCCGCTAAGGTCCACAACGACGCGCAGCGCGAAGCCGTCGCCCGTGCCGGCGAATCCGGCGAGGTCGACGGCCGCGGCGCCGCGGGCGAGCGGACCGGCGGCAATTGCCAAAGCGACGGCGGACGCCCCGACTACGCGCAGGAACCGCGCTCGTTTGGTGCTGGACATGCTTTGCCCCCTTTCGGGCTAGACGGTGTCACTGCTGGAGAAAACGAGAGGGCCGCTCGACGCCCTCGTCCCGTCCGCCTAGTCCGTTGAGGCCATTGCGCGCTCCCGCGCGCTCCCAGTTGATCGGGGGCGCTCACGCGCGCTTCGCGCGCTGCGCCCCCC
>DASQWC010000080.1:0-2462 GCA_035640475.1 Actinomycetota bacterium
CCGAGCCGCTGCACTTGCTCGACTGTTGCGTCGTCTCCGACGGCGGCGGCGCTTACGTCGTCACGACGGCCGAGCGCGCCAGGGACCTCCCCAAGCCGGCGGCGCGCATGCTCGGCTACGGCGAGCGCATCGGTCACGCGGGCATCGGACAGATGCCGGACTTCACGCAGACGGCCGCGGCAGACTCCGGCGCGCTCGCGTTCCAGATGGCGGGATTGAAGCCCGGGGACATCGACTGCGCGCAGCTCTACGACTCATTCACGATCACCGTCATGCTCGAGCTCGAGGACCTCGGCTTCTGCCCGAAGGGCGAGGGCGGGCGGTTCGTGCGCGAGCACCTCAAGCTCGGCGGTCCGCTGCCGATCAACACTGACGGCGGCGGCTTGTCCGCGTGCCACCCGGGGATGCGCGGCATGTTCCTCGTCATCGAGGGACTTCGGCAGATCCGCGGTGAAGGCGACCCGCAGACCATCGTCCGCCGGGGGGGCGTGGATACCTGTCTCGTGCACGGCGTCGGCGGCCAGCTGTCCTCTCACGCGACGCTGATCCTGGGAAGGGACTCATGAGCGAGAAGCGCGAAAAGATGTTCCTCGACCCCCCGGAGGAATCACAGCCGTTCTTCGACGCCGCGCGCGAGCAGAAACTGCTGATCCAGCGCTGCACCTCATGTGGGCAGCACCAGTTCTATCCGCGCAAGATCTGCAAGCACTGCGGGGACCCGAACGTCGAATGGGTACAAGCCTCCGGAAAGGGCACCGTCCACACGTTCACGGTGATCCACCGCGGCATTCCGGGTTGGGTCGACGAGGGCCCGTACGTCGCCGCGGTGATCGACCTCGAGGAGGGCGCGCGAATGACGTCCAACGTCGTCGAGTGCGCCCCATCCGACGTCTCGATCGGCATGGCGGTCGAGGCGACGTTCGTTGACGAAGGCAAGCTCGTCTTGCCCCGTTTCCGTCCCGCCGGCTGAGGACGGGGCTTTGCCCCCGACTGCGTCCGGATCAACGCAGTCGCGCGTCGCGCTTAGCGCAGGATGGCGGCCGTTCCGTCGGCGTTCAGGCGGATGAGGATCGACGCCGCCTGGTCGTTCTCGCGTGATTCCCGAATCGTGTGCGCGGGGTCCGCGACCGTTTCGAGCACATAGACACCCGGTGCGATCCCGGAGATCTCGATCATCTGGTCCGCGAGAAACCAGTTGTATACATCGGCCCACCCCGGCGAGATCCCGTTGGTCATGTACAGGCTCCCGTCGCTGGCCTCGGTCGGTGCGTTACAGCGCGGGAATGTGTAGGTGCGCGGCGCCTCGCCCTTGCGGCCCGGCCCGAACTTGGTGTTCTCGACGTCGATCATGCAGAAGCCGTTCTTCTTCCCGCTGCGAACGAGCTTGCCCCTCGTCCCGTCCGCGTTCGCCTTGTACAGATGCGATTGGCCAAAGTTCTTGTAGTGAAAGTGCGCATGCACGGGATGGAACTCGTACGTGTCGGCCTTCCGCTCCGTGAACGATCCGTCCGACCGGTAGATCCGTTGCACGAGGTTCTGGTCGGTGAGCAAGCCGTCCATCTTGTACCGAAGCTCGAACGGCCCTTCGCCGACGTTCGCGACGATCTGATCGAAGCGCAGACACAACCGTGCGCCTTGCTCGGCCATCTCCTCCGGATAGCACCCGTTGACACCGATCGATGCGCCCGGATCGACGTAGTACGCCCCGGTCCGCGTCGTCACGTTCCGCGGCTTCAGCGCCTTCAGATTCGGCAGCAGGTCGCGCAACGGCTTCACGGCCGGCGCGTACTCGACTTCGGCCAGACCTCTGTACCGCAGGGTGCCCTCGACCATCTTGGGCGCAACCAGGACCCGGTACATGCCGTTGCGTGCGCCGTTGATGCGGACGGCTTCGCTCGTCGAAACGATGGCGTTCGACTGTCCCACGAGCGCACCATCCGGGTCGTAGACGAACAAGTCGAGATCTTGTTCTTCGTGCGGGAACCAATCGATCGAGATCTGGAGACCGCCGCCGGGCTTGGCCCATGTGCTCGCCGGCAGCTGCACGTCGACCTCGAACTCGTCGCACGCCCCGCACACACCGGATACGGCTTGACTCGGCGCGGGATCGGCGAACTCCCCGGCCCACTGGACGTACCCCTTGGCCGAACGCAACACGCCGCTCGACGGTGCGGCGGCATTCGCCGACGAGGCGAACCCCCCGACGAGCGAAACGGCAAGCAGCGCGCCTACGATCCGACGTCTCATCTCTTCGACGGTAACGCAGCCCCGGCCGCCGCGTCCGTAAAGTAGTTCACAGATGGCCACTGGCTCCTCGGACGCCCGCCGGCGCATTCCGCAGATCGACAGGCTGGCGAGCGATCTCGCCCCCGAGTTCCCCGATCTGCCGCGCGCCCTCGTCGTCGACGCGGTCCGGACCGTCGTAGACGCCGCCCGCAGGCGGGCGCGCCGGACGAAAGAGG
>DASQWC010000081.1:0-6226 GCA_035640475.1 Actinomycetota bacterium
CGTACTCCACCGACTGCAACACGCCGTACGGGAAGGTGCAAGCGTTCGCGCAGTACTTCGCCGATCACGGATATCGGCTGGGCGAGCTGTGGGCGCTCGGCTATCAGGGCGACCAGTGTGATCTCCAGACCGACCAATCGAGGCGCTCGGCCTTCCCGCACACGACGATTGCGAACGTGCCGGATCTGCGGAAGTTCGTGAAGGCGGTCCTTCGGTACACCGGTGCGCCGCGCGTCGACATTATCGGGCACAGCTACGGGACGACGCTCGCGCGCGAATGGATGCGGCAGGACAAATCGTGGAAGCTCGTCCGCAAGCTCGTCGGCATCGACGGTCCCGAGCACGGAATCATCAATTGCTCGCCGGGGCCGAGGAATTACTACGTTGCCATCGGCTTCAACCCGGACAGCGCCGTATGCGTGGAAGTGGGCTCCGATCGCACGCCGTTTCTCCGCCGGCTCAATCGCGGAGACGAAACTCCCGGACCGACGCGTTATCTGACGATCGCGAACGAGGACACAAGCTTCGTCTATATCGACGAGCAGGACGGCGTGTTCCCACCCGTGCCCCCTGAGGACAGGCAAGGACGGCCGCACGACTTCTCCCGAAGCGCGTGGATGAAGGGATCGAAGATCGTCCTCATGAAAGGGCAGGGTGTCTACGACGATGCGCTGCGCACATCACACCTCGGCATCTTGAACTCACCCGAAGTGTGGGCGATCGCTCTCGACTACCTTTCGAGGCGTTAGCCCGAGCGGTCCGGTCCGGCCCGCTCGATCGTCACCCGCATGATCAGCCGGCGGTCGCGTTCCATCGCGGCGCGGTAGTCGTCCCAATCGTCGTGCTCGCCGGATAGTCGTCTGTAGTAGTCGATCAGCAGAGCCATCGCTTCCGGAAGCGAGATGATCTCGACGGTCCCGTCGACCTGGATCCAGTTGCCGAAGAAGTTCGGATTCATGAAGCACAGCGAGACGTCCGGATTCCGTCCGACGTTCTTCGTCTTGTACGCCGTCTCCCGTGTCGAGATCAGCAGCCGTCCCTGATCGTCGACGGCGGCGACGATCGGCGACATCTGCGGCCGGCCGTCGCGGCGCTCGGTCGCGAGCACGCCTCTCGGATTCTCCTTGATGAACGTTCGCGCTTCGTCGAGATCCATGACCGACTCATGCTAGCCGCGCGCGCGGGGTAGCATTTTGAGTCCATGGGTCAGCGCGCGGCGTTCTTCGACTTGGACAAGACCCTCATCCCCGGGTCGTCGCTGTTTCTGCTCGCCCGCGGCATGTACGAGCGCGACTACTACCGCGTGCGCGACATCCTTCGCTTCGCCTGGCGTCAGGCGAAGTTCCGCATGTCCGGTGAAAGCGACAAAGCAGTCGAGCAGTCCCGTTCGGCCACGCTCGAGTTCGTCGAGGGACGTCCGGTGCGCGAGCTCCAGGAGATGGGCCGCGACATCGCGGAGGAGCGGATCCTGCCCCGCGTGTACGAGGGCATCACGAAGGTGATCGAGCACCATCGGGCGGTCGGGGACCTCACATACTTGTGCACGGCGTCTCCCCAGGAGCTGGCGGAGATCGTGGCCGAGAGCCTCGACATGACGGGCGCCCTCGGCACCCGGGCCGAGGTGTCGGACGACGGCCGCTACACGGGCCGGCTGACCGATATCGGTGTGCTGCACGGCGAGGCCAAAGCGGCGGCCGTCGTCGCCCTCGCCGATCAACTCGACATCGACCTGGGGGAGTCGTACGCCTATTCCGACTCCATCAACGATCTTCCGCTGCTCGAGGTTGTCGGACATCCGATTGCCGTGAATCCCGAGCTCGACCTCAAACGCGCCGCGCGCGAGATGGGGTGGCCGGTCTACGAGCTGCGCACGCGGCGTCCGCTCCTGCTCTTCGGGATTCCGTCGGCGTTTGCCGCGGCCGTCCTGTTCGGATTCGGGTTTACTGCCGGGCGCTGGTTCGGCCGCCGCGCGGGGTAACCAGCACCGACCGAAGTGCGCGAGACGGAACGCCGAATCGAATCTCGCGATCCCTGAGCGTCACGTCCTGGTCCGACGGAGCCTCGTCGAGGCGGACGGCCAGTGCCGACTCCACGTCGAAACCGCAGCGGACGACGGCTTGCCGGGCATCGTCGGTCGGGTTGAGCACGCGCAGCACGAAGCCGTCGTCGCGCTCGGACGGTTTCAGCGCGGACAGGACGACCGCCGGCGGATCGATCGTCAGGAGCGGCTCGCCCTCCTGAGCCAGCGGATCCGCGCCGGCGGCGACGGCGAGCAAGCCGAGCTCCGCGTCGCGCGCGGCTCGCGCATCGAGGCCGTCGAGCAGCGACAGGGAAGCCTCCGTCGTCCGGACACATTGGGCCCCCGGGGTCGGCATGCCCGGCCCGGCGTGATTCGGACGGCTGTGCAGGTCCATGCGCGACAGCCAGCCGACCGAGCGCAGCAGCGTGATCGCGATGACGCCGTCCGGTGTGACCTCGGCCTCGTTGAGGCCGGGCGCCACGACCGTGAGACCGTTCGCACACACCCATCCCTGCGCCGGGAATGTGGCCGGGGCCGGGTGCAGCCAGGAGGATCCGTCGCGCGGCGCCGTCGAACGGGTCGCGATGTCGAACGTCGTCGCCGCGTGGAACACATCGACGGATGCGTCCGTCGGAAACAACATCCGCAGCCGGTGATCGGTCGCTTCGTTGTCGATGCGGACCGTCATGTCGATGCGCTCGATACCGGGGGCGACGCGCAGCACCTGGACGACGCGCAAGAAGCGGTTGCGATCGGATCGGGCGGCGCGGTCTTCGGTCAGTGTCGGGACGCCGAACAGGCGCTCGACCCGAAGCTCCTGAATGCCGCTCGCGTGTCTGCGGCGCGAGACCGCGACGTCGCCGATCATCCACGTGCCGGGGACGCCGTCGTAGTCGTACGTGTCGCCGCGGTCGCCCGTGCTCTCCAGCGCCCCGAGTCCCGCGAGAGCCCGGTCGCCGAAGCGCGCGTCGAATGTTCCATCGTCGTAGGCGGTGACCGAGACGCCGCCGGCGGATATCTCGCGGCCGGCGTCTTCTTCGTCCCACGACTCTTCATCGACACGCTCGAGTCGGAAGCGCTTCCAGCCGAAGGCCGGCAGATCGGCCGCGACGAATTCCGCCGCCCAATCGCGCTGCGCTTCGATGAACCGGACGCGGCGGCCTTCGTCGTTCGGGACGAGCCGCACCGGCCGGCCGTCGATGGTGAACCCGCCGGGCCGCATGTTCGCCCAGATGAGCGGGTGGATCGGGCGCGGCTCGTCCTCGCCGGCGAAGGGCGGATACGCGTCGAGGTTGAAGCGGACCACGTCGGTGCGCGTATGCGGCGACGGGTTGAACACGGCGATGTCGAGCTCCTCCGAGAACGGGACACGGCGCTGGGGGCCGAGCCCGGCGATGCGCTCGCACATTCGCATCGTCGTCTCGCGCGCAAGCTCTTCGGCCGCGTCGTAGCGCCCGAGCATCTGGTCGTGGACGGCGTCCTGCGAGCACCCGCATATCGAGTCGTGGGCCTGGTTTTGTAGCAGTTGGCGCCACGCGAGACGGATCGACGGACGTTCGTCGGGCAGACCGAAGACCGCGCCGAGCGCGCTCCACGGCTCGGCCCATCCGTCGAGCGCGGTCTCGCAGTCGCGATTGCGCAGCTTGAGGTAGGTCCGTGTCGACCACACGCCGGGCAATAGATTCGCGACGAGGCCGCCGAGGAGCTCGCCGCGGAACGGCGGCAGGTCTGTCGCTTCGATGTCGGTGACGAAGTCACGCAAGAGCGCGCGTCGCACATTCCATCCGGTCGCGGCCGCGAGCGCTTCGCAGACCTGCTTGGAATGCGGTTGCGGGGGCTGGTGATCGGTGCCGGCCAGCAGGACGACTCGGTCCGTCTTCGTTCGCGTCTGCAGCTTCTCGACGACGGACTTCAGTCGTGCGGCGGCGCGGTCGACGTCGAGCGACAGGCCGGAAGCGTTGCCGTATCCCTCCCCGAGGTGGCAGGCAGCAACGACCGAGCCGTCCGGTGCTTCCCATGCGTACTCGGCCGGCAGCTCGGCGATCTCGTCGGCGTTGCCGCGCCAGTACACGAAGTGATCGAGGCCGAACCCGGCGAAGATCTGTGGGAACTGCGCCGGATGCCCGAACGAGTCCGGTGTGTAGGCGACGCGAGATACCGGCCCGAACGCTTCTCCCGCGCGCCGCCCCTCGAGGAGGTTGCGCACGTGCGCCTCGCCGCCGGGCAGCAACGAATCCGGCTGCACGTACCAGGGTCCGATCTCGATGCGCCCTTCGCCGACGCGCTGCTCGAGGGCGACCCGCTTGTCGGGTCTGATCTCCGCATAGTCCTCGAGCACGATCGACTGCCCGTCGAGGAGGAACGTGTAGCCGTCGTCTGAATCGAGAAGGCCGAGCACGGTGTCGACGGTGTCGACGAGCCGTGCGCGAAAGCCCTGGAACGTGCGGTACCACTCGCGGTCCCAGTGCGTGGTTGGAACGAGGTAAACATGCACGGCTGCCTATCATTTCGCATGCGCGGCTCCGGGCGCCCGGTGTGGGACGATCTCGCGTCCCCGGACGACCTGGCTGCGCTCGATCCGGGCGTGCCGCCGGACTTCGACGCGACACCCGACGTCCTCGTCGTTGGGGGCGGGGTCATCGGCCTCGCCGTCGCCTTCTTCTGCCGCCGGGCCGGGATGAGGGTGCTGATCGTCGAGCGAGACCGGCTTGCCGGATGCGCTTCGGGCCGCGCGGCCGGCGGGCTGTCGCCGGACGTGCATCCTGACCTTGGCGATGCCTGGCAAACGCTCGCGCGCGAGAGCCTCGAGCTTCATCGCCGGCTGGATGCGGAGCTCGGATTCGGTCTGCGACCGCGAGACGTCTTGATCCCGCCCGATCTCCGGATCGCGAACCAGGCCCACGTCGATCCGCTGCGCCTGGCCGCCGCGCTCGCGAGCGAGGCGGGCGTCGTCGCCACGGGAACCGAGTGCGAGTACACGCTCACGTCCGGCGGACGCGTGGTCACAGCGGTGACGAGCAGCGGCAACGTGCATCCGGACGCCGTCGTCTTCGCGACCGGCCTTGCGCCGCCGCAGGTTCCGTCCGTTCGGCAGCAGTGGGTGAAAGGCCACCTCATCGCGACGGAGCCGGCGCCGTTCGTCGTCGACGACATCGTGACGGACGGCGACATCCTCGTCGTCCAGCTGCCCGACGGATCGCTCGTGGCCGGCGGAACCAAAGACCGGAACGACTCCAGCGACACAGTCGACGCCGCGGTGGTCTCAGGCGTCGTGCAGCTTTCGTCCAGCCTCGTGCCGCAAACCAACGGCCTCGCGATCACCCACGAGTGGTGCTGCTTCCGGCCGTCCTTCCCCGACGAGCGTCCAGTCGTCGACCGTGTGCCGGGCTTGTCGAATGCGTGGTTCGCCGCCGGCTTCTATTCGACGGGGCTTCTCATGGCGCCGGCCGTCGGCTCGTTGCTCGCCGAATGGATCGGCGGTGAACGGCCGCGCGCCCTCGAGTCGATGGCGCTCGATCAAGCGGCGAGCTAGGCGGCGCAGGAGCCGGTGTCGACCTCCCCCGATGCGCGCGCCTGCTGGATGCGCGGCACGATCTCACTGGACGTCAGCGCATAGCCGACCTGGCCGTCGGTCGTCGATGCCGCGAAGACGACGCCGAGCACGGTTCCGTCCTGTCTGACGAACGGACCGCCGGAATTTCCCTGCCTGATCCGCGCCTGCAGCTGGTACACCTCGCGGCGCGTCGTGTTCCGGTTGTAGATATCCCGGCCCGTTGCGAAGAAGCGACGCTTGACGGCGGCAGCAACGGCGTTGAAGTTGCCGCCGCCCGGGTAGCCGAGGACGGCGCCACCCTGGCCGTTGGGAGCGTCGTCACCGAGGACGGCCAACGGACCGCCGGCGAGCCCGGTCGTGCGCAGGACCGCGACGTCGAGATCCGGATCGAACAGCACGGGAACCGACCTGTGCGTGCCGCTCGCGTCTTCGATCTGCGGCGCGTCGATGCCGGCGACGACGTGCGCGTTCGTGACGACGAGATTGCCGGGCTGGACGACGAATCCGGATCCGGTCTGGACGCCCCCGCATCCGAAGCCGGTCACGCGAACGGTCGAACGTCCGGCGCTGCTCACGGCCGCTTGGACCACAGGCGGGCCCGGCACGGCGATCGGTCCGGCGGGGATCGGCTCGAGGCCTTCGAACACGCGCGG
>DASQWC010000082.1:0-19844 GCA_035640475.1 Actinomycetota bacterium
AGACCGCCGGTCTCGTGGCGGCGACGATTGTTCGCTATGCGTATGGGAGTCTTGGCTGATGCCCGACAACGACGGCGGCGCCAAGGACATCAACAAGCGTCTGGGGGAGCACCTGCGCCGGTTGCGCAAGCAGAAGGGCCTGTCGCTGCTCGAGGTGGAAGCTGCGTCGGACAAGGAATTCAAGTCGTCGGTGCTCGGCGCGTACGAGCGCGGCGAGCGCGCGATCTCGGCGGCACGGCTGGCAAGGCTCGCTGAGCTGTACCGGCTCCCGTTCCAAGCGATGCTTCCGCCGGACGGCTCGGGGCCGGACGCTCAGCCGTCGAGCGGCGTTGCGCTCGACCTAAGCCGTCTCGAGCAATCCAAGACGCCGGAAGCGAAGACCGTCGCGCGTTACGTCCGGATCCTGCAGACGCAACGACAGGACTGGACCGGTCGCGTACTTCGCATCCGGGCCGAGGACGTATACGCGCTGGCGAGCGCGTTGGATCGAACGCCGTCCGACTTCGTCAAGCTGCTCGACGAGCTCGGTATCCGCGCGGTGTGAGTGTTGGAGGCCATGTGAGCGAGTGCATCTTCTGCAAGATCGTTGCCGGTGACATCCCCAGCGACATCGTCCACGAAGGCGAGCACGTCGTTGCGTTTCGTGACGTCAACGCCGTTGCGCCAACGCACGTGCAAGTAGTTCCGCGCATGCACGTATCGCGCATCGATGAGTTCGACGCGACCCGCGATAGCGCTTGGCTCACCGAGTTGTTCGAAGTCGCGAATCGAGTAGCGCGCGAGGAAGGACTCGACAAGGGGTACCGCCTCGTCGTGAACAACGGAGCGCTGGCCGGTCAAAGCGTCCTGCACGTGCACCTGCACGTCATCGGCGGGCGTCAGATGGGATGGCCGCCCGGGTGAGCGCTGAGTGCACGCACATCGCGGGTATACTCGGGCCACTCATCTTGAAGGGGCGCCTCCGGCGCATCCTGCGGAGGGCAGACTCGGATTGCCGCACCAACTGAAGATTTTGGTCCCCGGGGGGACGCACGTCGTCGACCTCGTGGGACAGGGCGACGAGCTCCTCAGGCGGATCGAAGGTGAGTTCTCCTCAGACATCCTCGTCCGTGGGAACGAGATCACGATCACCGGCCCGCAGCAGGATGCCGAGCGCGCGGCGACCGTCTTCGAGGAGCTGCTCGGATTGCTGCGTCAAGGTCACGAGCTCACGACGGAGGCGGTCGATCGTGCGGTCAACATGGTGAAGGCCGGCGACGGCCCGCGCCCGACGGAAGTCATGGGCGACACGATCACCGTGACGCGCGGACGTCCGATTCGACCGAAGACCACCGGCCAGAAGCGGTACGTCGACGCCGTCCGGAGTAACACGCTCGTGTTCTCGATCGGACCCGCCGGCACGGGGAAGACGTATCTCGCCGTCGCGATGGCCGTGCGCGCGCTCAAGGAAAAGGAGATCTCCCGGATCATCCTCACGCGTCCGGCCGTCGAAGCCGGTGAACGACTGGGTTTCCTTCCCGGGGACATCGCACAGAAAGTCGACCCCTACCTCAAGCCGCTGTACGACGCGCTCTACGACCTTCTCGAGCCGGGACATTTCGCGCGGCTCGCCGAACGCGGCACGATCGAGGTTGCACCGCTCGCGTACATGCGCGGTCGAACGCTGAACGACTCGTTCATCATCCTCGACGAGGCGCAGAACACCACGCCGGAACAAATGAAGATGTTCCTGACGAGGCTCGGCCTGCGCTCCAAAGCCGTCGTCACCGGAGACATCACTCAGATCGATCTACCGGACGGCCAGTTGAGCGGCCTCGTCGCCGTTCAGGACATCCTGCGGGGCATCAAAGGCCTCGAATTCGTGTACCTGGACGCGTCCGACGTCGTCCGTCACAAGATCGTGCAGGAGATCGTCGAAGCGTACCGGCGTTTCGATGAGGCGAGAGCCAAGACGCCCAGGATCGGATGATCGACGACCCTCCTCAACGCACCATTGAAGTCTTCGTCGCCAACGAGCAGAGCGACGTCTCCGTGGATGAGCGCCGGCTCATCTCGCTGATGCGCCTCGCCGCTCTCGAGGAGGGCGTCGACCCGCGCGCCGAAGTGACGATCCTCCTCGTCGAGCGAACGGCGATGGCGTCGCTCAAGGAGAAGTGGCTTGGGGAGCCGGGCGCGACAGACGTTCTCGCGTTTCCGATGGACGAACAGGTCCCCGACGACGAGCCGTACATCATCGGCGATATCGTCATCTGCCCCGACGTCGCGCGCGAGCAAGCCACGGCCTCCGGCGACAAAGTAACCGAGGAAGTCGACCTGCTCCTCGTCCACGGCTTCTTGCACCTGCTCGGCTACGACCACGTCCGTCCGCAAGACGCCCGCTCGATGCGCCACCGTGAGCGCAAGATCCTCAGCGAGTTCTACAGGCGCCAGGCGTCATGATCTGGGCGATCGTCGCGGTTTGTGTGCTCCTTCTTTTCGGCTCCCTCCTAGCGATGGCCGAGGCGTCCATGACGCGCACGAGCCGTGTCCGGGCGATGGCGCTGCGCGAAGAAGGCAAGCGGAACGCCGGCGTGCTCGAGCGAATACAAGAAGACCCGGCCCGGTATCTGAATTCCGTCTACCTCACCGTCATGTTTGCCCAGAACGGCTCGGCCGTCCTCGTCGGTGTGCTTGCCGATCGCATGTTCGGCGAGCTCGGCATCACGTTGCTGTCGATCGGTTTCACGCTTGTGTATTTCGTGATCGTCGAAGCGATGTCGAAGACATACGGCGTCTTGCACAGCGACCGCGTAGCGCTGGCCCTGGCTCCGCTCGTTGCCGGCTTGGCGCGCCTATTCGCACTGCCCGTGCGCGCGCTGATCGGGGTGGCCAATGTCCTGCTGCCGGGAAAGGGATTGAAGACAGGTCCGTTCGTCTCCGAGGAGGAGATCCGCCAGATGGCAGAAGTCGGCCACGAGTCGGGCGCCATCGAGGAGGAAGAGAAGGACCTCATCCACTCGATCTTCGAATTCGGCGACACGCTCGTCCGCGAGGTCATGACGCCGAGACCGGACATGGTCGTCGTTGAGGCGAACTACACACTCCACGCCGCGACGGAGCTTGCCGTGAAGAACGGCTTCTCCCGGATTCCCGTGTACGACAACGAGCCCGACAACATCGTCGGAGTTCTGTATACGAAGGATCTCTTCCGGCCCCTGCGCGGCAAGGATGAGCGTGTGCACACGCTACGAGACGTCATCCGGGAGGCGTACTTCGTCCCGGAGACGATGAAGGTGTCCGACCTGCTGCGTGAGATGCAACGCAGGCACGTGCACATGGCGATCGTTGTCGACGAGTACGGTGACGTCGCGGGACTGGTGACTCTGGAGGATGTCCTCGAAGAGATCGTCGGAGAGATCACCGACGAGTACGACGTCATCGAATCGCACATCCAGCCCGTGGGAACCGACGCGTGGCGGGTACAGGCCAAGACACCGATATGGGAGTTCAACGAATCGGTGAAGTCGAACCTTCACGAGGACGAGGCCTGGGACACCATCGGCGGACTCGTTGCGTCGGCGCTCGCCAAGGTTCCCGAGCCCGGCGACGTCGTCCGCAGCGACGGATTCGAGTTCCGCGTCGAGCGTGTGAACAGACGCCGGATCGGAACCGTGCTCGTCCGCCGCTCGCACCTCGATGAGCAAGCCTGAGGGCGAGCTCCGGCTCGGGTCGGCCCCCGAGGGATACCGCTCCGGATTCGTTTCACTGGTCGGCCGCCCGAACGTCGGGAAGTCGACCCTGCTGAACCAGATCCTGCGACACAAGGTGGCGATCACTTCGGATCGTCCACAAACGACGCGCAACACGATCCGCGGTGTGTACACAACCGATGAAGCGCAGCTCGTCTTTGTCGATACGCCGGGGCTCCACAAGCCCGTGACGGCTCTCGGCAAGCGTCTGAACCGTGCCGTCCGGTCGACGCTTGGGGAAGTCGACGCCGTCGTCTTCCTTGTCGACGCGGCCGACGGTGTCGGGGGCGGCGATGCGTTCATCGCGGACGTGCTGAAGGACTTGAAGACACCTGTTGTCGTTGCGCTCAACAAGATCGATGCCGCGGACGGCAACGAGGTCGCAGCGGCGAGAGATCGCGTTCGCACGCTCGGCGGCTGGCCGTCGTTTCCGACGTCGGGACGCTCGGGTGCCGGGGTGAAGGAGCTCGTCGAGGCGATCGTTGCCTGTCTTCCGGAGGGACCGCTCTACTACCCGCCCGACACGCTCACCGACCAGCCCGAGCGCACGCTCGTGGCGGAGCTCGTCCGGGAGAAAGTGCTCGAGCTCACGCACGACGAGATCCCGCACTCGGTTGCCGTCGTCGTCGACGAGATGGAGCCGGACGACGAGGAAACGATGACGATCGATGCGACGATCTACGTCGAGCGAGAATCGCAGAAGGGAATCGTGATCGGGAAGGGCGGAGGACTCTTGAAAGTGGTCGGGACGACTGCTCGAAAGGAGATCGAGGCGTTGCTCGGCACCCATGTGTTCCTTCGTTTGCGGGTGAAGGTCGAGCGCGACTGGCAGCGCCGCGCGACGATGGTCGACCGGTTCGGGTACGGATCGTGAGTGCGTGGCGCACCGCGGTCCCTGTGCTGTTTGCAGCAGCGGCCGTCGGCGCCCTGTTTCGATCCGCCGGCTCGGGGCTTGTCGGACGAACGGGCGGCATCGTCGCCGCCGTTGCGCTCGCCGGCGTCGGCTTCGGCGTCTACCGCGGCCGCAAGTGGGCTCTCGGCTCGGCCTTCTTTCTCGGCCTCTTTTGGGCGTGGGCGGCGATCGCGCTCGGCGTGCAGGACGTCATGAGCCCCGCGGAGGTCGTTGTGTGGCTCGCGTGGTCGGCCGTGGTGATGACGGGTAGCGTGCGCGTGAGGACTGTGTGAAGGACCGGGATGCGCCGAAGGCCCTCCCGAAGGTCTACACGCGCAAGGGTGACGACGGGACGACGCAGCTGCTGTTCGGCGGGAAGAGTCGCGTCGAGAAGTCGAGCTTGCGCGTCGCAGCCTACGGCGATTGCGACGAAGCCGTTTCGGCTTTGGGTGTCGCCCGGGCCGAGGCCCTGGAGTCGGACGACGAGGTCGCCGAGCTCGTTCTGCGTCTCGAACGCGAGCTCTTCGTGCTCAACGCGGAGCTTGCGACGGCTCCGAAGGATCGTGGACGACTCCAAGCCGGCGTCTCGCTCGTCACGCAGGAGATGGTCGATGCCCTCGAGTCGGTGATCGACGACCTGACCAAACGCTTCGAGCAGCCGCGCGACTTCATCGTCCCGGGAAACACGAGGCTCGGTGCCGCCCTCGACCATGCCGCCCGCGTCGTTCGCCGCGCCGAGCGGTCGGTCGATGCGCTCGCCCGGGCCGAAGAGGTGCGCCCGGAAGCCCGTGCCTACCTCAACCGGCTGGCCGACCTGGCCTGGGTGGCCGCGCGGTTCGCAGAGCGCGAGGATCGCCAACCGCGTCCCCGTTCGGACTGACAATAGAGACGTGGCTCCCATCGGGCAGGGCATCGGTCTGTATCGCGCCCAAGGCATGGTCGTGCGCGCAACGAAGCTCGGCGAGGCCGACCGGATCGTCACGTTCTACACGCAGAGCCACGGAAAGATCCGCGGCGTGGCCAAAGGGATTCGCAAAGCGAAGTCCCGATTCGGAGGACGGCTCGACGCCTTTACGCACGTCGATCTCCAGCTCTACCGGGGACGGAGCGATCTCGACATCGTCACGCAGGCGGACATCATCGAGCGGCCGAAACGCATTCGCGCCGACTACGGAGCGTTCTGCGCCGCCTCGGCCATTGCCGACGCCGTCGACCGGACGACACCCGAGCGCGAGCGCAACGTCCGAGTCTTCCTGCTCCTGAGATCGGCGATCCACGCTCTCGAGGAGGGCGCTGCCGACCCGGCGCTTCTCGCATACGGATTCCTCGCCAAGCTCACATCGATCGCCGGCCTGCATCCGACGCTTCCCGTGTGCGTCGACTGCGGGGCGCCGCATCGCGTCGCCTTCTCCCACGCACGCGGCGGTGCCGTGTGCGCGTCGTGCCTCGAACGTGCGGACCCGAAAGCGTCCGACGTCGTCCTCGATACGTGGTCGGCATTGCTGACGGATGAATGGAGCCAGCTGCGCGAGCGCCGTCTTCCCGCGAGCACGCAACGGGAGGTCGGCAATCTCTTGCTGTCCTTCGTCCAGTGGCACACAGAGAGCCGCTTCCGCGCCTTTAACCTGCTGCCGTCGCTCGCGGCGGTGACTGAGTAGGCTTCAGCCGGTTTGAGTGACGTTCTCGCGCGAATCGATCGCGACAATCTGCCGATGCACGTCGCGCTCATCATGGACGGCAACGGACGGTGGGCGAGCGCCCGCGGGCTTCCGCGCACCGAAGGTCACCGCGTCGGCATCGGCGAGTCGGTCGCCGACGTCGTCGACGGAGCGCTCGAGGTCGGACTCAAGTACCTGACGCTCTACGCGTTCTCGACGGAGAACTGGAAGCGCCCGCAGCCCGAGGTCGACTTCCTCATGAACTACAACCAGGAGTGGCTCATCTCCCAGCGGGACGGCTTCAAGGAGAAGGGCGTCCGCTTCGGCTTCATCGGCCGCCGGGCCGACCCCCGCGTTCCGCAGCGTCTGCTCGATCTCGCCACAGAGACGGAGGAGCTCACCGCGGGCTGCGACCGGCTGACGCTGACGATCGCTCTCAATTACGGGGGGTGGGCGGAAGTGGTCGACTCAGTGCGGGCGCTGGCCGCGATGGTCAGCAACGGCGAGCTCTCGCCGGACGAGATCAGCGAAGAGCACATCCGTGCGCACCTCTACGCCCCCGAGCTCCCGGATCCCGATCTGATCATCCGCACGTCGGGGGAGAAGCGGATCTCGAACTTCTTGCTCTGGCAGGGCGCCTACGCGGAGCTGCTCTTCACCGACGTCCTGTGGCCCGACTTTCGCCGGGAGCAGCTCTGGGAAGCGATCGCCGAATACCAGCGGCGAACGCGAACGTTCGGCGGTGTGGAGTGAGCGCAGCGAGATCCACACCGTGTCGCGGGGGGTCCGGGGGGCGCAGCGCCCCCGGTCAAGTCGAGTAGGTCTATTCCGGTCGCAGGCGCTCTTCGACGTACGAGACGACGTCGGCGATCGCGATGCGCTCCTGCTGCATCGTGTCGCGGTCGCGGATCGTGATCTGCTTGTCGGTCAGCGTGTCGAAGTCCACGGTGAGGCAGTAGGGCGTCCCGATCTCGTCGTGCCGCCGGTATCTCCGGCCGATCGCTCCCGCGTCGTCGTAATCGATCATCCAGTGGGGACGCAGGAGCTGCGCGACCTCACGTGCCGTCGGCACGAGGTCCTCGTTGCGCGACAGCGGTAGGACGGCGACCTTGATCGGTGCGAGCTCGTGGTGGAGCTTGAGGTAGGTCCGCTTCTCCGTTCCGCCCTTGGCGGACGGAGCCTCGTCCTCCCGGTAGGCGTCGATGAGAAAGGCGAGAGTCCCGCGATCGGCGCCGCCGGCCGGCTCGATCACGTACGGGATGAAGTGCTCGTCCCGCTCGTCGTCGTAGTAGGTGAGGTCTTTCCCAGTCGCATTCTGGTGCGCGGTGAGATCGAAGTCGGTTCGGTTGGCGATTCCCTCGAGCTCGCCCCAGTCGGTGAAGGGGAACGCGTACTCGATGTCGACCGTTCGCTTGGAGTAGTGCGAGAGCTCGTCGGCGTCGTGTTCGCGCACGCGCAAGTGCTCGTCGCCGATGCCGTAGCGCTTCCACCACGCGAGACGTTCGTCGATCCAGTGCTGGTGCCACTCCTCGTCGGTTCCGGGCCGGACGAAGAACTCCATCTCCATCTGCTCGAACTCGCGCGTCCGGTAAATGAAATTCCCCGGTGTGATCTCGTTGCGGAATGACTTTCCGATCTGGGCGATGCCGAACGGCACCTTGCGGCGGGTGGCGGCCTGCACCTGCTTGAAGTCGACGAAGATGCCCTGCGCCGTCTCCGGGCGAAGCCATGCCGCCGCGGTGTCGTCCTGCACGGGCCCGAGGAACGTCTTGAACATCAAGTTGAAGTTCCGCGGATCGGTGAACTTGTCGTTTCCGCAGTTGGGGCATTTGGCTCCCGCCGCCATGTCGACGGTGCCCTCGTCTTCACCGTGACCCGACTGCGCCGCGTGCACGCCGGGCAGGTGGTCGGCCCGGAAGCGCTGGTGGCAACTCAGGCATTCGACCAGCGGGTCGGTGAAGACGTCCACGTGACCGGACGTCTCCCAGACCTTCGGGTCGAGGATGATCGCGGAGTCGAGGCCGACGACGTCCTCGCGCAGCTGCACCATCCACCGCCACCAGGCGCGCTTGACGTTGTTCTTCAGCTCGACGCCCAGGGGGCCGAAGTCCCACGTCGAGCGCAACCCGCCGTAGATCTCCGAGTTGGGGAACACGATTCCCCGTCGTTTACAGAGATTGACAACTGTTTCCATGGTCGGGCGAGCCATATTCGGGGCATCATATCCAACGCTTTTCGCTTTTCTTAAGCCCCGTTTGGGGTTCACGGGCACGGGGATGGCACCATAGAAACTCGCCGTTTCGCGAGAGGACCACATGGCACGCAAGGACGCCAGCGCAGTGTTGAAGGACGTCGGCCTCTTTCAAGGGCTGTCGCGCGCCGAGCTGCGCGAGATTGCCGACGGCGCCCGCGAGGAGCTCTTCTCGCCGAATCAGGAGATCGTCCAGGAGGGACAGTCGGGCGGTCCGTTCTTCTGCATCACCGAGGGCCGGGCGGAGGTGCTCGTCGAAGGCAAGAAGGTGGGCGACCTCGGTCCGGGCTCGTACTTCGGTGAGATGTCGCTGATCGAGGGCGCGTCGAGGTCGGCCACGATCCGCGCGAGCACTCACGTGAAGGCGCTGGCCATCACCTCGTGGAACTTCCTCGCCATCCTCGAGAGCAACTGGGGCATCACGAAGAAGGTTCTGGCCGAGCTGTCGCGGCGCGTCCGCGATCTCGAACACCCTTCGAACTCGTAGACCGTGGCCAAACGCAAACCATCTCGCCCGCGCCGTAAAGGCGTTCCCCGCCGCCAGGCGACGCGCCGGGCGACGGCGGCTCGGCGTCCTCCGAAGCGCACCCGGACGACGTCGCGCTCGAAGTCGTCATCTGCGCGCGCGGCCGGCACCGGCCGTCCGGGCAAGCTCGTCTACGACTTCGAAGAAGGCAACAAGGACATGAAGTACCTGCTCGGCGGGAAGGGCGCGAACCTCGCCGAGATGACGAATTTGGGCCTCCCCGTGCCGCCGGGCTTCACGATCACGACCGACGCGTGCCGGTCGTACATGGAGACCGGAAGCGTGCCGGCACCCCTCGAGCCGGAAGTGTCGCGCCACCTCGAGCGGCTCGAAAAGAAGATGGGCCGCGCGCTCGGGGACGCCGGCGATCCGCTGCTCGTGTCCGTCCGCTCGGGATCCATGTTCTCGATGCCCGGAATGATGGACACGGTTCTCAACCTCGGTATGAACGATGAATCGGTCGAGGGACTGACGAAGCAAACCGACGAGGAACGCTACGCCTGGGACTGTTACCGCCGCTTCATCCAGATGTTCGGCAAGACGGTGATGGGCATCTCCGGCGAGATCTTCGAGGAAGCACTCGGCGAAGCCAAGACGCGCAAGGCGAAGGCGCTCCTCAAGCATTTCGACGAAGTGAAGGACACAGATCTGGCGGCCGACGACCTCCGCGCGCTGGTCGACACGTTCAAAGAGATCGTCCAGCACGAAGCGAAGGTCTCCTTCCCGCAAGACCCGCGCAAGCAGCTGTTCATGGCGATCGAAGCCGTCTTCAACTCGTGGAACAACCGCCGTGCGCAGGAGTACCGGCGTCTGGAGAAGATCGATGACTCCCTCGGAACGGCCGTCAACGTGCAGACGATGGTGTTCGGTAACAAAGGGTTCGACTCCGGGACCGGCGTCGCGTTCACGCGAGATCCCGGCACGGGAAAGCGCGGCGTGTACGGCGACTTCCTCGCGAACGCACAGGGCGAGGACGTCGTTGCCGGGATCCGAACGCCCGAACCGCTCGATGCGCTGCGCAAGCTGAACCCGAAGGCGTACGACCAGCTGCGCAAGATCATGGCGCAGCTCGAGCGTCACTACCACGACATGTGCGACATCGAGTTCACGATCGAGCAGGGCAAGCTCTGGATGCTCCAGACGCGCGTCGGCAAGCGCACGCCGCCGGCGGCCGTGCGCATCGCCGTTGAGATGGCCAACGAGAAGCTCATCTCACGGACGGAAGCGCTGCGACGCGTCACGCCGGAACAGCTCGACCATCTCCTGCACCCGCAGTTCGATCCGAACGCGACGCTCGACAAGCTCGCGACCGGCATCAACGCATCGCCCGGCGCGGCCGTCGGCAAGGTGGTCTTCGACGCGGACACCGCGGTCGAGTGGGTCGAAAACGGCGAGAAAGTCATCCTCGTTCGTGAAGAGACCAATCCGGACGACGTCCACGGCATGTACGCGGCCGAGGGAATCCTCACCGCACGCGGCGGGAAGACGTCACACGCCGCGGTCGTGGCGCGGGGCGCCGGCAAGCCGTGCGTCGTGGGGGCCGAGGCCGTCCACATCGACATGTCGTCGCGCTTGTTCACGGCCGAAGGACACGTCGTGCAGGAGGGCGACGTCATCTCGCTTGACGGCGGGACCGGCGTCGTCGTCTCCGGCGCCGTCCGGCTCGTCGAGCCGACGATCTCGAAGGACTTCGCGACGCTGTTGTCGTGGGCCGACGCCGTCCGGCGCATCGGTGTTCGAGCGAACGCCGACACGCCCGAGGACGCCAAGCGCGCGAGAGAGTTCGGCGCCGAAGGCATCGGCCTGGCACGGACCGAGCACATGTTCCTCGGCGACCGGCTCCCAATCGTGCGGCGCGCGATCCTCGCGCAGACCGACGCGGAGCGCGAGAAGGCGCTCGAGGACCTGCTCGCGCTGCAGCGCGAAGACTTCGTCGGGATCTTCCAGGCGATGGACGGCCTGCCGGTAACGATCCGTCTGCTGGATCCGCCGCTGCACGAGTTCCTGCCGAACTCCAAGGAGCTCGCGCTCGAGCTCGAGCGCTTGCGCATCGCCGCCGACGTCGCGCGGGTCGACGTCCTGACAGACGCGGCGGCCGAGCGCCGGTCCATGCTCGACGTCGTCGAGCGGATGGAAGAAGCGAACCCGATGCTGGGTCTGCGTGGGTGCCGGCTCGGCCTGGTCATCCCCGGCATCTATCGGATGCAGGTGCGCGCGATCGTCGAGGCGGCGTGCGAGGTCAAGGCCAAGGGCGGCAAACCGGGCGTCGAGATCATGATTCCGCTTGTCGGGATCTCGAGGGAGCTCGAGGTCCTGCGGGCCGAGTCCGACGAGGTCGCGCAGGAAGTGCTCAAGCAAGCAGGCGTGAAGGTGCCCTACCTCATCGGCACGATGGTCGAGGTGCCCCGTTCGGCGCTCACGGCCGGCGACGTGGCGGCCCACGCCGACTTCTTCTCCTTCGGGACGAACGACCTCACGCAGATGACGTACGCCTTCTCGCGCGACGACGCCGAGGGCAAGTTCCTCGCCCCGTACCTCGAACAGAAGATCCTGGCGGTGAACCCGTTCGAGACCCTCGACCGCTCCGGCGTCGGACGGCTCGTCGAGCTCGCCACGAAGGAGGGCCGGGCGGCGAACCCGAAGCTCAAGGTCGGCGTGTGCGGGGAGCACGGAGGCGACCCGGAGTCCGTGCACTTCTTCGCCGAGGTCGGTCTCGACTACGTGTCCTGCTCGCCCTTCCGGGTGCCCATCGCCCGTCTCGCCGCCGCGCACGCGGCCATCGGCGCAGGCGAGGCGGCCTCCAAGTAACCCTGTCGGACGCCCGCCGTAGTCTGGCTCGCGGGGAAGAACGATGACGGCCGTTCCGCGCGTGCAGACGGAGGAATTGGAGGCGACGACGCTCGCCTCCTGGGCCACCAGGGCCGCGTCGTCGAAGGGCCGGGAGCGCCCCGAGGAGGCTCACCCCCTGCGCACGGACTTCCAGCGCGACCGTGACCGGATCCTGCACACGAAGGCGTTCCGGCGGCTCATGCACAAGACCCAGGTCTTCCTGGCCCCCGAGGGCGACCATTACCGCACACGGCTCACGCACACGCTCGAGGTCGCGCAGGTCGCCCGGACGATCTGCCGGGCGCTGCGGCTGAACGAGGACCTGGTCGAGGCGATCTGCCTCGGGCACGACATCGGCCACACGCCGTTCGGCCACGTGGGGGAGGAGATCCTCGGCGAGGTGATGGGACGCCCGTTCGAGCACAATCGCCAATCGCTTCGTTTGGTCGACCATCTCGAACGAGACGGCGAGGGCCTGAACCTGACCTGGGAGGTTCGCGACGGGATCCTCAACCACACCTGGCGAATGGATGAGCCGTCCACACCCGAGGGGATGGTCGCCCGGTGGGCCGACCGCATTGCGTATGTGAGCCACGACGTGGACGACTCCGTGCGAGCCGGCGTTTTAAGCGAGGACGACCTGCCCGAACGGGTCCGGCGGGTCCTCGGCCCCACATACCGTGAGCGCTTGGATAAGCTCGTGCGCTCGATCGTGGGCGAGAGCTCGGGGGCCGAGGCGATCGTGATGCCCGACGAGGAAGCAGAAGCAATGGGCGAGCTGCGCTCGTTTCTCTTCGAGCGGGTGTACTTGGGCCCGGTGCGCGCGGAGGCCGAGAAGACGGGAGTCGTGCTGCGAGAGCTGTGCAACCACTTCCGCAACAATCCCGACGACTTGCCGCCGTCCCGCAACGGCGACGACGTCGATCAGCGCGTCATCGACTATGTCTCTGGGATGACCGACCGGTTTGCACTTCGCATGTACCGCGAGCGGTTTCTTCCCAAGGGAATCGAATGAGCCCGCGGTACGCCGCCGACGACATCGACGAGGTCCGCGAGCGCGCGGACATCGTCGAGGTCATCGGCGAGCACGTCCGGCTGAAGCGCGCCGGCTCCACGTACAAAGGTCTCTGTCCGTTCCACCAGGAGAAGACGCCGTCGTTCACGGTCGAGCCCGCCAAAAAAGTGTGGTTTTGCCACGGCTGCCAGCGTGGAGGAAGCCTCTTCACGTTCGTCGAGGAGGTCGAAGGGCTTTCCTTCCCGGAGGCCGTCGAGAAGCTCGCGCAGCGATACAACGTTCCGCTCCGCGAGTTTGCGGGAGGCGCAAAGAAGGCGCCGTCGCAACGAACACGGCTGTATTCGGCACTCGAGATGGCGGTCAAGAGATATCAGGAGCTGTTGGCCGCGAAGGACGCGGAGCCCGTCCGCTCATACATCGAGTCACGCGGCATCACTCCGGAGCTTGTCGAGCGGTACCAAATCGGCTTTGGGGGATGGCGATCGAACGCGTTCGTGCACTCGATGCTGCGCCGGGGTTTCAAGAGCGAAGAGCTCATGACGGCCGGACTGGCGAGTAGAGACGGGCGAGGCGGGTTCCGGGACATGTTTGCCGCTCGAGTCATCTTCCCGATCTTCGATCCATCGGGTCGTCCGGTCGGACTCGGCGGCCGCGTGCTTCCGCCCGAGCACCGTCCGGAGGAACTGCCCGAGGGCCCGAAGTACCTCAACAGCCGCGAGAGCCCGATCTTCAAGAAGTCGAAGATCCTCTACGGGACGAACTGGGCGCGCCCGGACGTCATGCAGCGCAAACGCCTCGTGCTCGTCGAGGGCTACACCGACGTCATCGCGATGCACGCAGCCGGTGTCGGCGAGGCGGTGGCAACGTGCGGCACGTCGCTGACCGAAGACCACATGAAGGAGATCTCGACGCGCTTCGGCGACGTGCGGATCGTGATGTGTCTCGACTCCGACGCGGCGGGTCAGGCGGCGATGTCCCGCGAGCGCACGGAGGAGCTCGCCGGCACGTTCTCACCCGGCGGGGAGGTGAGCGGCGGGAACTGGCTCCCGATCGGTCGCGGGTGGCTGCCCGAAGTCAACGTCGCGACGCTGCCGCAGGGGAAGGACCCGGCCGACTTCGTCCGGGCCGAAGGCGCCGACGGCGTCGGGCGCGTCATCGACAACGCGGTGCCCCTCGTCGAGTTCCTGCTGCGCCGCTCGCTGGAGGGAGCCGACCTCGCCAACCCGGACGGTCGCGCGCGTGCCGTCCGCCGTGGGCTCGACGTCCTGAGACAAGTCGGCGACTCGCTCATGCGTCACGAGTACGCGCTGTGGCTCGCCGATCGCGTGGGCATCGATCCGTACGAAGTCACGAAAGCGCTCGATGCCGGGCCACGTCCGCAGCAGCGGCGCGCGCCGACGGGACCGGACGCGCCCAAAGCGCCAACCGTGTTGTCGGGGCATCACCGCGTCGAACGCGAGGCGTTGCGAGCAGCGCTCGCGTTCCCGAAGCTTATGCGCGATGCGGAGCTGGCGCCGTCCGAAGACGACTTCACGCTGCCCGTGCACCGTTCCCTGTTCCGACTGGCGAGCGCGGAGCTCGACGAGAAAGGAACAGTCGATGCCGGACGCCTCGCCGAGCGTGTACAAGATGCCGACTTACGCGGAGTTGCCAGCGAGCTGCTGGTCGGTGAGCCTCCGGACGGCCGCGTCGCGCGCGACACGCTCGCGCGTCTGAAGGTCTTCGCGATCGAGCGTCATATAGTGGAGCGCAAGGGAAGGCTGCGGTCACTCGACCCCGACCGGGACGGGCCAACGTACGATGCCTTGTTCGAGGAGCTATTGGAGCTGGAGAAGCGTAAGCGTGCCCTCGCAACCCCTGTATGACCATGGCGATTGAAGAGAGCAAAGGCGATCTCCTCGAGCGGATCCAGAATCTCGAGGACGACGGCCTCCAGGAGCGACGCGCGGCTCTCGAGGCGCTCGGCGAGCCCGACGAGACCGAGCTCGAAGCTGAAGAGACGCCCGACACGACCGAGCTCCTCGAGGCGGATCAGGTCAAGCGGTCCGTTCTCAAGGAGGATGCCGAGACGGCCGATTCCATCCGTTTGTACCTGCGCGAGATCGGACGCGTCCCGTTGCTGACTGCGGCAGACGAGGTATCGCTCGCGCAGCGTATGGAGAACGGGCTCGAAGCGGCTGAGAAACTCGAACCCACATCGAACGGAAAGACCCCGGACAAAGACCGCGAGAAGCTCGAAGCACTCACTCGGGACGGCCGAGCGGCGAAGGCTCACCTGATCGAGGCGAACTTACGGCTCGTCGTCTCGATCGCGAAGCGATACGTCGGACGAGGGCTTGCGTTCCTCGACCTCATCCAGGAAGGAAACCTCGGACTGATTCGCGCCGTGGAGAAGTTCGACTGGCGTCGTGGATTCAAGTTCTCGACGTACGCAACGTGGTGGATCCGGCAAGCGATCACTCGCGCGCTGGCCGATCAGTCGCGCACGATCCGCATTCCGGTGCACATGGTCGAGACGATGACTCGCGTGTCGAAGGTGCAGCGCGAGCTGGCACAGAAGTTCGGCCGCGAGCCGCGTTTCTCCGAGCTTGCGCGCGAGCTCGATCTGCCGGCCGACCGGGTCGCCGAGATCTTGCGGATGGGACTCGACCCCGTCTCGTTGCAGGCGCCGGTGGGTGAAGAGGAGGACTCTCGCCTCGGCGACTTCATCGAAGACGAAGCGGCCGATCAGCCGATGCAGGCGGCGGTTCGCTCGCTGTTGAACGCATACATCGGCGAGCTGCTGGACGAGCTCGGCGACCGGGAGCGCGAGGTCATCGAGATGCGCTACGGCCTCAAGGACGGCCAGCCGAAGACGCTGGAAGAGGTGGGTCGCGCGTTCAAGGTCACGCGTGAGCGCATCAGGCAGATCGAGACGCGCACGCTCGCGCGTTTGCGGCACCCGACAAAGATCAGAAAGCTCGAAGACCTCATCGAATAGGTACCCTGGTTCGATTCCGGGGTGGCGCAATTGGTAGCGCGGCGGACTGTTAATCCGTAGGTTGCGGGTTCGAGCCCCGCCCCCGGAGCTCCCACCGGCAGAAATGTCATTGCCTCCCGCTACGTTGGCTGCAGTTGGATGCGATTTGCATCCAAGGGTGCAGCCAAACGAGGAGGTGGAGTGACAGGGTCCATCCGTTACAGGGGCTACACAATCGCCCCTCACGGCCGGCGTTGGAGAGCGCAGACCAGGCCTCGTCCGATCGTCCGCGACACTCCAGAGGCCGTCAAAGAGGAGTTGGACGCCAGACTCGCCGGGCGCGACCGGGAGCGAGCGCTCATCCGTGGCGATGTCGAGTTTCGGGTGAGAGGCATCGGGTACGCGACTGTGTCAGAGCTGTGCACTGCTTGGCTCGACTGGAAGACCGGCGAAGAAAGCGACGAACCGATCCGTCCCAGAACGAAGAGGGACTACCGACGCGTCCTCGACCGGTTCATCGTGCCGCTCATCGGAGAGCAGGATGCAGCCGTCATTAGCACGACTGACCTGAAGCGCGAGTTCTTTCGGGTTTGTCGTTCGAGGACCGGCGCCCGCTTCTCGAGAACGATCTTGCAGCAGGCCTTCCGGTGGGGGATTGAGCAAGGACACGTTGCGCGCCGCGACAATCCCTGCGTTGACGTGCGACTCGTTCGCCGAGATGGATCCGACGGTCGCAATCGCAAGGCTACGTCCATCAAAGCAGTGACTGACGACGAGATTCCCACGCCGGGAGAGATCCAGAAGATGCTCGTCTGGGCAATCGAGACCGACCGCCGAGTGTGGTGGCTTTGGATGTATGTTGCCGCGACTCTAGGTCTGCGCCCGTCGGAGGTCTGCGGACTGCGCAGAGAAGATTTCGATCCCACGAAGCGTTCGGTCACGATCCAACGATCCGTGCCTGATCGTGCGGACCCAACTGACTGGCACATGAAAACCGAAACGAGCCGTCGAACGCTCAAAGTCGGTCAGGAGTTCTTCGATACCGTCAGTGACCGGCTGCCGAACTCGGGCTGGCTCTTCGAGGCGAGGGCCCGCGGCGGTGGCAGGCCACAGCGGACGCACACGGCGACCCCATGCTGGCCTCCTGACGCGCCGAATCGTGAGATGCGCCGGATGCGTCGTGCACTGGGGTTGTCGGAGCTGTATAAGCCTTATTCGTTACGCCACTTCGTGGCGACACGTTTGATCCTGCAGGGCAAAGAAGAGATCCAGGTGGCGAAGTTCCTGGGTACGTCCGTCGACATGCTCCAGAAGGTCTACGCGAACCATCTCGATCACCAAGCGCAACGAGACATCGGAGAAGCCGTTACGAACCTCTTCTAACTGCGGGAGCACTGTGCGGACGAACCGGGACGTGCGAACGCATAGAACACGCTGAACAGTCGTGCTTGGTAGAGATTTAGACGGACCAGCTCAAGGCGAGCATTTGATTGGTCAGCCTAGCCAGGAGTTCTGCGTACAAAGGTACCTACAGGCGCTGACGCATTCAGCTGTCGACGAGTCGGCCGTCGCGTGGACACGGGCTGATCCGATATCCAGGAGCAGCTCACTAGTCCGGGGAGGTCGGAGATGAGCGAGGAGGGCTGGCGGGGATTCCTGGCCGCTGACGGCGTCGACGACTGGGTCGTACTGCATGGCGGTGCGTCGGCCTGTTTCCGGTCCGGCTCGCTCGGCGAAGCCGCGCGGCTAGCACAGGCCATAGCGGAGGTCCCGGGGTTTGAGGGGTCGGGCTCACCACTTACGATCATCGATTCCAGCGTGACGGTCCGACTGAGCCGCGATGTCTTGCAACTAGAGTCCCGACATGTCGAACTCGCTCGCGCCGTATCGGCAGTTGCGCGGACACACGGCGCGGTCGCGGATCGTTCGGCAGTGCAGGAAGTACAACTGGCCATCGCCGCGAAACTCGATGCGATCGACGTCGGCTTCTGGCGAGTGGTGCTCGGCCACGCGCCGCTGGCCGACGACAATGCGGCTGATCCTCTTGGACACGGATCCACTGTCTGGATGCAGGAGTTGGACGGGGCCAATCCGCTGCAGCATGCGATGCACATCGACGTGTCGGTTGCCCGCGAAGAGGTCAGCACACGTTTAGAGGCCGCGCTCGCTGCGGGGGGTCGCATCGTCGACGAGTCCAATGCGCCATCGTGGTGGACGCTTTCCGATCGCGCGGGCAACCGGGTGTGTATCGCCGCCTGGCCCGACGGGTCCGCGCAGACACCGTCAGGCGCTTCCGGGTAGCCGATCGACGCCAACGCAGAATACGCTCATCTCACGCGCCACAGGACGGCCCTAGACCGCAGCGAAAAAACGAGCGCCGCCGACTTGTGAACCGCTGAAGTCGTTAGCCGGGCACGGAGTTGACGGTCTGAGGAGTTGGGGCGACTCGCGATTCCCTACACCCGTTCCAATCGAACCAGCAGGCGTTGGAAACCTTACAAATCGGCGCGCATCCAACTCCGTGATCGGCTCGTTTCCCGTGCGTGCGACTTCCCGCAGTCGTGCTCGGGTTGCTGGCCGTCCTGACGGGCTTTTTTACATGCAGCCGGGCGTCGACGTCGGCCGACGGAGCCATCTACGCGGCGGCGCTATCCGACGCCCTGGATCGCAACGATGTCCTGCGCGATACACCCGTGTACGTATATCCCGCGATCCAACGCCGGACCGATCGCACCAGCATCGAAGAGATCTCCCTCGCTCGTGAGACACAAGAGTCGATCCTGGATCATCTCGGCCGTTCCCTTGTGTTCGCCGATCCAGACGCCGACTCGGTGATCCGCGTCACGCTCGGCGCAATCGAAGAGCAGGACGACCAACGGACCGTGCGGGTGCAACTCTTGCGCCCATCCGACCCGGTCGCGTTCGTCGCTACCTACGTGCTCGAATCCCGAGGAAGCCGCTGGGATGTCGTCCAAGCGACGAGCGACGGCGTCATGCAGCCGTCTTAGATCGTCGTGAGGTCGCGCAGCCGGGCTCGCGGTGCGCGCCTCGGCGGCCCGCCTCCGGCCATCTTCAACAACAGCGCAGCTCGTCCGCGGTGGGGTGCGAACGGTTCGAGCAGCTCGAGCATCGCGTCGTCGTCACCACCGCGTCGTCCGGTGAGCGTGTACACGACGACGGGCGCGAGGTGATAGTCGCCGACGGGGACGGCGTCGGCGTCGGCCCACGCGACTTGCGCAACCTTCGCGGACGTCCACGCTCCGATTCCGGGAAAGGCTTCGAGGCGCTGGCGGCCGAGCCCCTTCGCCTCCTCGACGCGGACCGCGCGATCCGCGAGCCGGCGAACGATGTCGGTACGCTTCTTCTCGACGCCGAGGCGGTGGTACGCGTAATACGGCTCGCCGGCGAGCTTGGCCGGCGACGGCGGCAGGCGGACGCCGTCCGGGCCCGGAGCTTCCTCACCCCAGCGCCACGCCATGCGGCGCCACGATTCGTGCGCCTCCTCGGACGTGATCTTCTGCTCGAGCACCGTGGGCACGATCGCTTCGAAGACCGCACCGGTTGCGACCATGCGAAGCCCGCTCATCCGTCTGTCGATTTCGCGCACGGCCGGGTAGGCGGAAGGATTCCATCCGTCGAGCGAGTCCCGGCTCCCGAGGACCTCGGGGGCCTTCGCGATTGCGTGCTCGGCTCCCGGTCCCCACGCGCAGACACGCACCTCGTCGTCACGCTGCTCGTAGCGAACGGTTGCCGGGCCGTCCGGCGTGCGCGTCGCGCGCCACACGCCGTCCCGGCGGATACGCACGGTCGGATCGCGCGGTCCGTGCCGGAGCGCCGCGAGCGAGAGACCGACCCAGATCGGCAGTCGCGGCCGGACGACCGTTTCGAGCGCTTCCACGTCCCGGACGCTAACAGGCACCCGGGACCGGAAGGATCGTGGAACATAGCTGGGTGAAGCTCCACGCTCCCATCAAGATCGGCTCGTG
>DASQWC010000083.1:0-3505 GCA_035640475.1 Actinomycetota bacterium
GAAGACGTCCCACGTCCCGATCTCGACGGGGCCGGCGACAAGCCGCAGCGTGATGAAACCGCCGGTGACGCGACCCGAGTTCGGATTGAAGGGAAGCGATCCGAAGTCCGGTTCGCCTCCGCTCGTGACATCGAACGTCAACGTCGCAGCCGATCCAGAGCCGATCGGCTTCTTGACGACAAAGCAATGGAACGCCGCAGCCGGTCCAGCGACAGCAAGCGCAAGCGCCGACGCGACTGCGAACACAAACAACCTCCGCCGCATTTTTCCCCTTTCCGTTAGAAGGCTCGGCCGCCGCTGACCGAGCACGGCGAGATCGTCCAACAACCGAAGAAATCCGTCAAGCTCGCGGGAGGGAGCGCTCGGCGGTGCGCAGCACCGTGCCTGCCGGCAATCGCCGTTGTTTCTTGACGAGTGCAGGGCTTTCTGGTCTGAATAGCGCATGCTTCTGCGGGAGGTCGAGTACGCTCGCCCGGCGAGCGTTCAGGAAGCCGTGCGCCTCCTTTCGGAGCACGACGGTGCTCGAGCTCTCGCCGGGGGTCAGACGCTGATCAACGTGATGAAAGCGCGTGCTGCCTCCCCCGACGTGCTCATCGACCTGGCCGACCTCGAGGACCTGAGAGGCATCGAGCTCAGGCCTGACGGCACGGTCGAGATCGGCGCGATGGCGACGTACTTGGAGATCATTGAGTCGGCCGAGGCGCGGGCGCGGCCGATCCTCGGCGAGGTGTGCGCCCAGATCGCCGACGTTCAGGTGCGGAACCGCGGCACGATCGGCGGAAACATCTGCTCGAACGATCCCACGAACCATCTGCCGCCCCTCCTCGTCGCGCTCGGCGCGACGATGACGATCGCCGGCCGGGACGGAGAGCGACCCGTGCCGGCAGAGGACTTCTTCCTCGGCGTGTACATGACGGCGGTCAGTCCCGGCGAGCTCCTGACGAAGATCTCCGTACCCCCCGGGAAGAGCGACGGCTTCGCGTCTGTCGCGATCGGCACGGACGGGACGTGCATCGTGAACGCCGCTGCTTCCGTGAACGGCGGCGCATCGGTCGTGGCGATCGGCTGCGTCGACGCGGTACCGGTGGTCGTGCGCCCCGACTCCGCGGATGCGGACACCGTCAAGAGCGCCGTGCGCAGCGCGGGGCTGAATCCGCCGTCGGACGTCCACGCCTCGGCCGACTACCGCCGCCATCTGGCGGAGGTGCTGTCGGCGCGCGCGGTCGCGCAGGCGACCCGGCGAGGGAGCTAGATGGAGCCCGTCGCACGTAAGACGATCACCCTCGAGATCAACGGCGAGCCCCACGAGCGCGAGGTCGAGGCGCGCCGCCTCCTGATTCACTTCATCCGCGACGACCTCGGACTGACCGGTAGTCATGTCGGCTGCGACACCGGGAACTGTGGCGCGTGCTCGGTGATCATGGACGGCATCCTGGTGAAGAGCTGCATGCTGCTCGCGATCCAGGCCGACGGGGCGCGCATCGAGACGGTCGAAGGGCTCGCGCAGGACGGCGAGCTGACCTCGCTGCAGCAGGCATTCTCGGACCAGCACGCGCTCCAGTGCGGCTACTGCACGCCCGGAATGCTGATGAGCGCGACCGCTCTGCTGCGTGTTCACGCGAATCCGACGGAGGTCCAGATCCGGAAGGCGATCCAGGGGAACATCTGCCGCTGCACGGGTTACGTGAACATCGTCGAGGCAATCAAGGCGGCTACGGAATGACCGAGACGACCGTCACGCCGACACGGCCGCTCGTTGTCGAGGAGGGCGAGGAGCAGCGCGGGTTCATCGGACAAAACGTTCCGCGCAAAGAGGACAAGCGACTGCTCCAGGGCGAGGGTGTTTTCTTCGACGACATCAAGCGGCACGAGATGGGCTTCGTCCACTTCGTCCGCTCGCCGTACGCGCACGCGCGCATCAAGTCCGTCGACGTCTCGAAGGCGCTCGAGCTGGACGGCGTCTACGGATCGCTGACCGGCGACGAGGTCGCGATCCTCACGGATCCGTTCTTCCAGCTGTCGACGCCGCCGGGCGCGCACATGAAGGATTACGCGCTGGCCGTCGGCCGGGTGAGACATGTCGGCGATCCTGTCGCCGCCGTCGTCGCGCGCACGCGTGAGCTCGCCCGGGACGCGGCGGACCTCGTCGAGGTGGACTACGAACCGCTGCCGGTCGTCCTCGACGGCGAAGCAGCCCTCGAGGACGAGGTGATCCTGCACGACGACGCGGGCTCGAACACGGTCTGGTCGGGTGTCTTCGACTGGGGTGACTTCGACGCGGCCCTCGCGGAGGCCGACCACGTCGTCACGATCGATCGCCTCCATTTCGACCGCTTCTCGTCCACGCCGCTGGAGTGCGCGGGCTGCCTCGTCGAGTACAACCGGGGCACAGGCCAGTGGACGATGTACGGCAACCACCAGATGCCCGGCGTCGGCGCGATCTGGATGGCGCCGGCGCTGCGCGTCGGCCTCGACAAGCTTCGCTTCGTCAGCCAGGACATTGGCGGCGGCTTCGGCAACAAGATCACCTTGCATCCGCAGTTCACCGCGTGCTGCCTGCTCGCGCGCAAGCTCAACCGTCCCATTCAGTGGACCGAGTGGCGCACCGACCAGCACACCGCCAACACGCACGGCAACGAGCGCACGTTCCTCGACGTCACGGTTCCCGTAAAGGCGGACGGGACGATGCTCGGTTTCTCGGTGCGTGCGATCGACGACTGCGGCGCGTTCCCGCGCTACGAGCCGCTCGGCTGCATCATCTGGGCGCAGGTCACACCGGGCTGCTACCGCTGGCGGAACGTGCGCGTCGAGTTCACGCAGGTCTGCACGAACAAGTCGCCGGTGGCGCCCAACCGCGGCTACTCGCGCATGCAGCACCTCTGGCTGACCGAGCGGATCATCGACATCGTCGCGAACGAGCTCGGACTCGACCCGGTCGAGGTGCGCAAGAAGAACTACGTGAAGCACGACGAGTTCCCGTACGAGACGCCAAACGGCTGCGTCTACGACTCCGGCGACTACGCTCGCTGCCTCGACATCGCGCTCGAGCTGATCGGGTACGACACCATCGAGGAGAAGCGCCGGGACGCGGAGTCACGCGGGAAACTGCTCGGCATCGGGATCGGCTCGACGCTCGACTCCGGCACGAACAACTTCGGCCAGTCGCTTCTGCTCAATCCGGAGCTGCAGTTCTCCGGCAACAACGAGGTCGCGACCGTCAAGCTGGACATCTTCGGCGAGATCGTCGTCACGCTCGGAACCGTCCCGCAGGGACAGGGCCACGAGACGACGACGGCGCAGGTCGTCGCGGACATCCTCGGCTGCTTGCCCGACCACGTGAACGTCCGCGCCGGACACGACAGCTACTGGAACTCGCACGCGGGCTTCTCGGGCACGTATGCGTCGCAGTTCGCGGTGACAGGCCTCGGCGCCGTCAAGGGCGCGACCGAGCTGCTCGCGGGCGAGATGAAGAAGCTCGCGTCGGTGATCCTCGGCGCGCAGCCCG
>DASQWC010000084.1:0-19901 GCA_035640475.1 Actinomycetota bacterium
CACCTCACCGACGCGCTCGGCGACCGCAATCCGATCTACACGGATCCGAAGCTCGCGAAACGGTCGGTGCACGGCGGCATCGTGGCGCCGCCGACGTCGCTCCAGGTGTGGACGATGCAGGGTCTCGTCCGGCGCGACACCGAACCCGACCCTGACAACCCGCAACACAAGCTGATGTCGATGGTCGACGCCGAGGGCTACGTCGGCGTCGTCGCCACGAACTGCGAGCAGATCTACCACCGATACCTGAGGCCGGGCGACCTGCTGACCGTCTCGTCTGAGGTCGAGAGCATTACCGGACCGAAGCTGACGGGGCTGGGCGAGGGCTTCTTCATTACGACACTGCAGACGTACCGGGACAAGGCCGGCGAGGTCGTCGGCGAGATGCGGTTCCGCATCTTGAAGTTCCGTCCCGCCAACGTCACACGCAAAGGCGAGACCGTTCCCGAGGATTCACCTGAGCGCCCGCCCTTCCCGCTCGACTCGGCCTTTTTCTGGGAAGGCGTCGAGCAGGACGAGCTGCGCATCCAGCGCTGCACGATGTGCGGCCGGCTTCGCCATCCGCCGCGTCCTGTGTGCCCGTCGTGCCGTTCGCTCGAGCACGACTACGTCGTGGCGAGCGGACGCGGAGTCGTCTACAGCTTTGTCGTCCATCACCGCCCCGAGGTTCCCGATCGCGAGCATCCATTCGCCGTCGTCCTCGTGCAGCTCGACGAGGGCACTCGGATTGTCGGCAACGTGATCGATTGTCCGCCGGACCAAGTGACGATCGGGATGCCGGTCGAGGTGGCATTCGTCGTCGACGATTCCGGACGCAAGCTCCCGCAGTGGAGACCGGCGCTGTGAACACGAAGACGCTCTCGTTCACCGAGGTCGTGATGGGCGAAGACCTGCCCGAGCTGGTCGTCCCGCTGACGCCGACGCTCATCGTCTCGACGGCGATCGCGACGCGCGATTACCAAGACGTCCACCACGACCGCGATCTCGCCCAGCAAAAGGGCTCGAAGGACATCTTCATGAACATCCTCACGACGAACGGCTTCGTGGGGAGGTTCATCACGGACTGGGCCGGGCCGGACGCGCTGTTGCAGAGCGTCTCGATTCGCCTGGGTGCGCCGAACTATCCCTACGACACGATGACGCTGACCGGGAAGGTGACGGCCAAGCGCAAGGGCGGCGTCGTCGAGGTCGAGGTCGTCGGACGCAACGGGCTCGGCGATCACGTCACCGGCACGGTGAAGGTCAAGCTCCCGATGACCAAGGTGAAGGCCAAGGCCAAACCCAAAGCGAAGCCGAAGGCGAAGCGATGAGTGAATCGCCGTTCGGGCCATTCAGAGGTAGGGCGGTCATCGCCGGGATCGGCGCAACCGAGTTCTCGAAGAACTCCGGACGCTCGGAGTTGCAGCTCGCGTGTGAGGCGACGATCGAGGCGTTGAGGGACGCGGGTCTCGAACCCGCCGACGTGAACGGCATGGTCACGTTCACCGGCGATTCCAACAACGAGATCGAGATCGCGCGCAGCGTCGGCATTCCCGAGCTCACCTTCTTCAGCCGCATACACCACGGCGGCGGCGCGGCATGCGCAACCGTGCAGCAAGCGGCCATGGCCGTCTCGGTCGGCATCGCCGACGTCGTCGTGTGTTATCGAGCCTTCAACGAGCGCTCGGGCAACCGGTTCGGGCGCGCCGACCGGCCCGGCCCGCGCATCGACTACGGCTGGTACCGCCCCTACGGTCTCGTGACCCCGGCTTCGTGGGTGGCGATGTTCGCGCAGCGCTACATGCACGAGTTCGGTGCGACGAGTGAGGACTTCGGACGCGTCGCCGTCGTCGACCGCGCGCACGCCGCGACGAACCCGAATGCGTGGTTCTACGAGCGCCCGATCACACTCGAGGACCACCAGAGCTCTTCCTTCATCGTCGAGCCGCTTCGACTGCTCGATTGCTGCCAGGAGAGCGACGGCGCGGTCGCGATCGTCGTGACGAGTGCCGACCGCGCGAAGGATCTCGAGCAGGCCCCGGTCGTCGTCGAGGCGGCGGCGCAAGGCTCGTCTGCGGATCAGGAGTCGATGACGAGCTACTACCGCGACGAGATCAACGGGCTCCCGGAGATGGGTCTCGTCGGCTTCCAGCTGTGGGAGCAGTCGCGACTGTCGCCCGAGGACATTCAGACGGCCGTCATCTACGACCACTTCACACCGTTCGTCCTCGTGCAGCTCGAGGAGCTCGGCTTCTGCAAGAAGGGAGAGGCGAAGGATTTCATCGCGGACGGTCAGATCGGCCCGGGCGGGCGCCTGCCGATCAACACCAACGGCGGCCAGCTCGGCGAGGCGTACATCCACGGAATGAACGGGATCGCCGAAGCCGTCCGGCAGGTCAGGGGAACGTCGGTGAACCAAGTGGAGGACGTCGAGCACGTCTTGGTGACGGCGGGAACCGGCGTCCCGACGAGCGGGCTCATTTTAGGGAGGGGCAATGCCTGAAGCAGTCATCGTCGAAGCAGTTCGCACACCCATCGGCAAGCGCAATGGATGGCTGTCGGGCCTGCACCCGGCGGAGATCCTCGCGGCCGTCCAGCTGGAAGTGGTGAAGCGGCCCGGCCTGGACCCGTCGCTCGTCGAGCAGGTCGTCGGCGGGTGCGTCACGCAAGCCGGCGAGCAAGGATCCAACGTCACACGCAACGCGTGGTTGTCCTCCGGGCTCCCATACGAGACGGCGTGCACAACAGTCGATTGCCAGTGCGGGTCGTCCCAGCAAGCGAACCACTTCGTCGCGAACCTCGTGACGGCCGGCGCGATCGACATCGGCATCGGTTGCGGTGTCGAAGCAATGAGCCGAGTCCCGCTCGGCGCCAACTCCATGAACGGGCCGGGACGGCCTCGTCCGCCCGGTGAGTTCCCCTACGACATGCCGAGCCAGTTCGGCGCGGCCGAACGCATCGCGCAACGCCGCGGATTCTCACGCGACGACATCGAGGCGCTCGGCCTCGCGTCGCAGCAAAAGGCGATTCGCGCGCAGCAGGACGGCGCATTCGATCGAGAGATCGTTCCGGTCGAAGCACCAGTCGTGACGAAGGACGGCCCGACCGAAGAGAAGCAGGTTGTCGCCAAGGACCAGGGGCCCCGCGAGACGACGAAGGAAGGGCTCGCAGGGCTGAAGCCCGTCCTCGAGGACGGCATCCACACGGCCGGGACGTCGTCCCAGATCTCCGACGGCGCGTCGGCGGTGCTGTGGATGTCGCGCGAGAGGGCCGAGTCGCTGGGGTACACGCCGCGCGCACGACTGGTCGGACAAGCGCTCGTCGGTTCCGATCCCTACTACCACCTCGACGGGCCGCCGGAAGCGACCGCGCGCGTATTCGAGAAGACGGGCATGACGATCAAGGACATGGACATCTACGAGGTGAACGAAGCGTTCGCATCGATCGCGCTGTCGTGGGCGACGGTTACGGGCGCCGACATGGACAAGCTCAACGTGAACGGCGGTGCCATTGCGCTCGGCCATCCCGTCGGCGCGACGGGGAGCCGTCTTATCACGACGGCGCTCCACGAGCTCGAACGGCGCGACGAGCAGTTCGCCCTCATCTCGATGTGCTGCGGCGGGGCGCTCGCGACGGCCGGGATCATCGAGAGGCTCTAGTGGACTTTACGTTCGACGAAACGCAGGAGGATCTCCGCAAGCTCGCGCGATCGATCCTCGACGAGCGCGCCACGCACGACCGGCTGCGCGACGCCGAGGAAAGTGACGCCGGCATCGACCGCGAGCTGTGGGCCGACTTCGCGAAGGCCGACTTGCTCGGCGTTGCGTTGCCCGAGGACGTCGGCGGCAGCGGGCACGGATTGATGGAGCTGGCCGTCCTGCTCGAAGAGGTCGGGCGACGCGTCGCGCCCATCCCGCTGTTGTCGACGATCGGCCTCGGCTCCCTTCCGATTGCCGCATTCGGGACGGCCGAGCAGCGCAAGCGCTTCCTCGTTCCGGTTCTCGAAGGCACGTCGTTCCTCACGGCCGCATTGCAAGAGAGCGCGCGCCACGACCCGCTCGACGTCCAGACGACGGCGACGAAGGACGGCTCCCAGTGGCGATTGGACGGCCTCAAGGTTGCGGTCCCGCACGCGCCGCTGGCCGAGCGGATCATCGTCGGCGCACGCACCGGCGACGACTCGACCGGATTGTTCCTCCTCGACCCCAGCGAGGTCGGCGTCGTGCTCGAGCCGATGCGCTCGACGCACCGCGAGGTGCAGGCACATCTCGAGCTCGACGGAGCAGTGGTCGCGTCCGAAGACGTCCTCGGTGACCCGGAGAGCGGCAACGAGAGTCTCCAGTTCCTGCACCGGCACGCGCTCGCCTGCATGTGCGCAACCGCCGTGGGTGTGTTCGAGGAAGCGATTCGCATCACGGCGGGCTACATCTCCACTCGCGAACAGTTCGGCAAGCCGCTCGCGACGTTCCAGGGCGCGACACTCAAAGCCGCCGACGCCTTCATCGACACCGAGGCCGTGAACGTCACGACGTGGTCGGCCATCTGGCGGCTTGCCGAGGGCCGGGCCGCCGACGACGCGCTGGCCATCGCGAAGTTCTGGGTGGCCGACGGCGGACAGCGCGTCGTCCATGCGTGCCAGCACCTGCACGGCGGTATGGGCGTGGACACCGACTACCCGATCCACCGGTACTTCCTGTGGGCGAAGGAGCTCGAGCTCGCGCTCGGCGGTGCGACGCCGCAGCTCCTGCGCATCGGCGCCTCGCTGGCGGAGGCGTAAGCCGTGCATCTGGATCTCACCGACGAGCAGAAAGCCCTCCAGAAGGAGCTGCGCGAGTACTTCGCGAAACTCGTCACGCCGGAGAAGCGAGTCGAGCAGGACGAAGAAGAAGAGATGGGCCGCTCGTGGCGCGACACGATCAAGCAGATGGGCGCCGACGGCTGGCTCGGCATCGGCTGGCCGAAGGAGTTCGGCGGCCAAGGCCGCGGCGCGGTCGACCAGCTGATCTTCTACGAGGAGGCGAACCGGGCCGGCGCGCCGGTCCCGCTCGTGACGATCAACACGGTCGGCCCCACGATCGCGCAGTACGGCACCGACAAACAGAAGGCGTTCTTCCTGCCGAAGATCCTGGCCGGCGAGATCCACTTCGCGATCGGGTATTCGGAGCCGGAGGCCGGCACCGATCTCGCGTCGTTACGCACACGCGCCGTCCGCAGCGGAGACGAGTACATCGTCAATGGACAGAAGGTGTTCACGACCGGCGGACACGCCGCCGACTACATCTGGCTCGCCTGCCGCACCGACCCCGACGCCCCCAAGCACCGCGGCATCTCGATCCTGATCGTTGATACGAAGGATCCCGGCTTCTCGTCGACGCCGATCCACACAGTCGCCGGCGGCTTCACGAATGCGACCTATTACAAGGACGTCCGCGTGCCGGCCGACATGATCGTCGGTGAGCCCAACGGTGGCTGGCGGATGATCACGACGCAGCTCAATTTCGAGCGCGTAGCGATGGGGCCGTCCGGACGGATCTTCCGCAGCCTCGATGCAGTCACTGAGTGGGCCAAGCAAACGCAGGCGCCCGACGGCCGCCGGATGATCGACCAAGAGTGGGTGCGGATCAACCTGGCGCGCGTGCGCGCGAAGGCCGAGGCGTGCAGTCTCCTCAACTGGCGTATCGCCGCCATGCAGCAACGCGGGACGCCGAATCCCGGCGACGCATCGGCGCTGAAGGTGTACGGCACCGAGCTGCGCATCGAGTCGAACCGTTTGCTCATGGAGGTGCTGGGACCCGAGGCGACCGTGCAGAAGGGCTCGCCGCGGTCCTTGTTCGACGGGATGCTCGAGGTCGGCTACCGCGGCGCGATCGTCGGAACCTTCGGCGGCGGCGTGAACGAGATCCAACGGGAGATCATCGGCGCGGCCGGGCTGGGGATGCCTCGGGTCCCGCGATGAGCGGAGCTCATCGCGGATCCGCAGGGGGTCCGGGGGGCGCAGCGCCCCCGGTCAAGTGAGCGAATCGCGGAGAGCCGAGCCCGACGTTCGCGACGCTCCCGGCCCCCTCGGGTTCGAGGGCCCGGTTCCCTCGCGCGGACGGCGCGCCTTCCGCGCTCTGCGCCACCGCGAGTACCGGTTGGTGTGGGGCACGTTCATGGTCGGGCAGTTCGGGTTCTGGATCTCGTTCATCTCGCTCCAGGCGCTGATGTCCCGGCTCACCGATGCAAGCGGCGCGTGGCTCGGCGTCCTGTTCTTCGTGAACTTCTCGCCGATGCTCGTCTTCACGCCGATCGCCGGCGTCGTTGCCGATCGCATCGAGCGAAGGCGCATTCTGCTGACGACGTTTTCTTGTCTTGCCGTGCTGATGAGCGTTCTCGCCGCCGTGACGCTGACGGGTCACGCGTCGCCTCCCGTCCTCCTCCCGTTCGCCTTCGGCGTCGGGACGCTGTTCTCGTTCAACGCGCCGGCGAGCCAAGCCATCGTTGCGAACGCCGTCCCGGTGCTCGACCTGCCCAGCGCCATCTCGCTGCAATCCGCCGGTCAGAACCTCGCACGAGTCGTGGGGCCGACCGTCGCCGCGCCGATCGTTGCGCTCTGGAACGAAGGCGTCGCCTTCGTGGTGTACGCGTGCGCCTGCGTGATCGTCGTCCTTCTCTTGCGGCGCTTGCATCTGTCGAGCTACACGCCCGAGCACGACGACGGCCACTTCTGGACGCGTGTGCGTCGCGGACTCGAGCACGCCCGCGAACGTCCGCCGGCCGTCGCGGCCCTCTCAGTTCTGGCGATGTCGTCGCTCTTCGCCGCGGCCTACCTTTCGTTGCTGCCACTGGTGGGGGCCGAGGTCTACGGCCGCGGCCCGACAGGGTTCACCACGCTCGCTGCGGTCGCCGGCATCGGCTCGATGCTCGGCGCGCTCACGACCGCCTTCCGCGACGCGATGCCCACGCTGCGTTCGACCGCACTTCTCGTTGCCGGCTTCGGTGCCAGCGTCGCGATCTTCGGCGCTCTGCGCAGCTGGCCGCTCGCTCTCGTGGTGAGCGTGGTCGTCGGCATCTTCTACTTCTCCGGCATGACCATGCTCAGCACGCTCTTGCAATACCTCGCGGACGACTCGATGCGCGGCCGGATCTCGAGCCTCATGGTGATCGGCTGGGGTGGACTCGTCCCCATCGGGGGTCTGTGGCAGGGCGCGTTCGCCGGCGTGCACGGTGTCCGCGTCACGCTGATGCTCGCCGGCTCCATCACCGCCGTGTACGCGCTCGCGATGGCGATCATCCGTGGCGGACGATCGCCGAGAACGCGCACGATCTTCGAGAGGGCGATGCCGTGACCGAAGCCAAAGAGCACCGGACCGAGGAGAACGGTCCGCCCGAGCCCGAGTCGCTCACCGAGAAGCAGAGCGCCCGGCGCCGGCGCGTCCTCGATGCCGCGATGGATCTCGCATCCGAAGGCGGGTACGAGGCCGTGCAGATGCGCGACGTTGCCGCGCGCGCGGACGTCGCGCTCGGAACGCTCTATCGCTACTTCTCCTCCAAGGACCAGCTTCTCGCTGCCGTGCGCGCGGACTGGACGTCCGCGCTCGAGCGCAGGCTCGGCCGCCAGCCGCTCGAGGGTGCGTCGAGAGCCGAACGGGTCATCGACTTCCTCACGCGCGCGACGCGTCCGCTCGAGAAGCGTCCGCGGCTGGCCGAGGCGCTCGTGCTCTCGGTCGCGACGCGCGACCCGCACGCGTCGGCCTATCAGCGCGAGGTGTCGTCCTGGATGGACCGCATCGTCGTCGATGCCCTGTGCGATCTCCCGGACGAGGACGCCCACGGCATTCGCGAGGTCCTCGGCCACGTCTGGAATTCCGTGCTGCTCGCGTGGGTCAACGGGCACATCGAGCCCGAGCGCATGTACGACATCCTCCGCTCGGCCTGCCATCTGCTTCTGGATCCGCGAGAGACCTGATGCTGCTCGACGTGCGCGGCGTCTCGGTCTCCTTCGGCGGCGTCAGCGCGCTGACCGACGTCGACCTCACCGTCGACGCCGGCTCGGTCACCGGTCTGATCGGGCCCAACGGCGCGGGCAAGACGACGCTCTTCAACGTCGTGTCCGGGCTGCAGGTGCCGGACGCCGGTGTCGTCGCACTCGACGGCGAGGAGATGACGAGCCTGAAGCCGTATCAGCGTGCGCGCCTCGGCGTTGGGCGGACATTCCAGCGGTTGGAGGTGTTCGGCTCGATGTCTGTGCGCGACAACATCCGCGTCTCGGCCGAGATCCTCAAGGCCTGGAACGGCGACGCTTCCGATCCTGCCTCGGTGGCCGACAACGTCATCGATCGCATTGGTCTTCGGGACGTCGCGGCTACGCGTGCCGACGAGCTTCCGACGGGCATGGCGCGTCTCGTCGAGCTGGGGCGCGCGCTCGCCATCGAGCCACGGCTGTTGCTGCTCGACGAGCCGTCGTCCGGCTTGGACGAACAAGAGACCGCTCAGCTTTCGTCGCTGCTGCGCGCACTTGCGCGCGAGGGTCTCGGTGTGCTTCTCGTCGAGCACGACGTCGAATTCGTCATGGGCGTGTGCAAGCGAATTCACGTTCTGGACTTCGGCCGCATTCTCGCCGTCGGGACGGCAAGAGAGATCCAACGCAGTGCCGCAGTACAAGAGGCCTACCTCGGCGCATCACGGAAGTCGCGGCGGTGAGCCTGCGCCGTCCGCTTGCGACGGCGCTGCTGCTCGGTGCAACGGCGTGTAGCTCGGCGCCCGGCGTTCACCACATTCCGCTTCCGGGGCGTCCCTCGGCCGTCGCGGTTGACGCGGGCATTGTGTGGGTCGCCGACGACGGCGCACACGTTGTGCGGGCGATCGACGAGTCCTCAGGCAAGCCCGTCGGGCGTCCGATCGAGGTCTCAAGAAACCCGATCGCGATCGCCGCGTCGCGCGACGCGGTGTGGGTCGCGCACGCCGACGGTTCCGTCGTCCATATCGACGCACACACGCGCGAGGCGAGTGAGCCCATTCGTGTGGGCGGCTCGCTGACCGGGATCGCGCTCTCAGGCCGGTACGTGTGGATCGCGGACCATTTGACGAGCTCGGTTGTCCAGCTCGATGGGCGGCGCAGACGAATCGTTCGCGTGTACCGAATTCGGCAAGGCGCCGTGCGCGTTGCCGTCGGCGAAGGTCTTTGGGTCACGAACAACGAGTCGACGGTCTCGCGTATCGATCCGCATGCAGGGAAGATCGAAAAGCCGATCGAGATCGGCGTCGGTCCGATCGGGCTCGAATTCGACGGCCGCCACGTCTGGGTTGCCAACAGCGACGACGGCACCGTCAGCCGCATCGACGCGAGGTCCGGCCGGGTGACGAAGACGGTCCGGGTCGGCCGGGGGCCGATCGGCGTCGCCGTGCTCAAGGGTGTCTGGGTCGTCAATCAGGACGACCGCACGCTCGGCCGCGTGGGCGGCGACGAGGTGATCGATCTGCGCTTCGCGCCGCGCGGTGTTGCCTCCGGCGCGCGGTCGATCTGGGTGGTCGGAACGAACCCGAGCGAGTTGATCCGTATTGATCCCGGGCAGAGGCGCCCAGTTGTATAAAACGAGAACACGTTCTAGTGTGGACGACCTGGGGAGGGGGTCCACCACGGGGAGAGTGGGCTTGCGATCGAGAGCGCTCGCACTTTGCGTTCTAGCCGCGTTCGTCTCGACCGCGTGCGGCTCCCGCCTTCCCGACCAGGTGCTCGAGGACATCGACGCCCGGAACACAGGAGCGCAGAGCGCGCTGACCGGTCCGGTCGACGGCACGTCCGGATCGCAGCAGCGAGCCGGCGGTGGAAGCACGGGTGGTGGGACGGTCGCGAGCGGACGCATCTCCGGCTCGGGCGGCGACTCGACGGGCCCGGGCGCCGGCGGCACGCGCGCCGTCCAAGCCGGATCCAAATGCGCACAAGCACGGTCTGCCGGGCCCGGCGTCACCGACGACGAGATCAGGGTCGCGAGCATCGTGACCGACTCGGGTCCATTGCCCGGCGCGACCGAAGGGTCGTTCCGCGGTGCGGCGTCCTACTTCGCGCTGGTGAACGCGCAGGGCGGCGTGTGCGGCCGCAAGATAAAGCTCGTCAAAGGTGACGACGGGCTCGACCCGGCCAAGGGCCGCGGCGAGTTCCTGCGCCTGGAACCGGACGTCTTCGCCTTTACCGGCTCCTTCTCGGTCGCCGACTCCGGCTACATCGACCTCATCGAGTCGAGCGGCGTCCCGTGGGTCGCCATCGTCGTCGAGCCGGAAGGCCGCAGTGCTCGGAACGTCTTGCCGCGCTCGCAGGAAGGCGTCGTGAATACGGGTCCGTTCGTTTGGTGGAAGCAGAAGCATCCGAACGTCAAACGAGCGGCCATTCTGTTCGCCGACGTCGGTGGTGTGTCCGCGAACGTTCCCGGCTTCGAGAAGGCCATCGAGCGGGCCGGCTTCGATCGACGCTACACCGCCGCGGCCGACGTGACATCACCAGACTTCACGCCCGAGATTCAACAGGCACAGGACGAAGGCATCGAATTCTTCTTCCTCTTTGCCTTCGAGGTGAACATGCACGTCCGCATCATTCGGAACATGCGGCAGCAGAACTACGACCCGCCGATCAAAGGCGCCAACATCGCGTTCAACACGCGCTTCTCGGAGCTGAACGGCAAGGACGGCGACGGCTGGGAGAACTATCAGACCCATCTGCTCTTCCTCGACCCGAAAGAGCGCTCTCGCTCGCAAGATGTCGCCAGCTTCATCGACTGGAACAACCGGGTATTTCCGGGAGCGCAGCTCGACCTATTCCCCGTATCCGGCTGGGGACACGCGGCGTTCTTCGTGCAAGCGCTGCAGTCCATCGAGGGGGCGATGACACGCGAGGCGCTCATCGATGCCCTGTACAAGCAGACGAAATTCGACACAGGGGGGCTCGCGGCCAACATCGATCCCAGGACGGGCGGTGGAGAGGGTTGTTGGAACATGGCCGTCCATCGTGGGGGCAAGTGGATTCGCGAATACCCGGCGGACAAGCTCTTCGAGTGCGACATCGGCGAGCTCTACAAGTTCCGATAGTGCCGCGGCCCGGATGAGGTAGGGCCTTGGAGAAATTCTTCGTCTTCTTCATCATCGGCGTGGCGATCAGCGCCGTGTACGCGATCTCCGCGACGGGTCTCGTCGTCACGTACATCACGTCCGGCGTGTTCAACTTCGCGCACGGCGCGATCGGCATGTTTCTTGCGTTCGTGTACTGGGAGCTGCGCGTCAACCGCGGCTGGCCGACGATCGCAGCGCTGGCGGTCACGTTGCTGGTAGTCGGGCCGTCCATCGGCGTCCTGCTGGACGTCCTGATCATGCGATCGCTCCTCAAAGGTGCGTCCGTCGCGACGAAACTCGTCGTAACGCTCGCGTTGCTGCTCGCGTTCCAAGGGGCCGCCCTCGCGATCTGGGGAATTGAGTTGCGCACGTTGCCGGGACTCTGGGGGAATCGCGCGTATTCGGTCCTCGGGTTGAACGTGACCTGGGATCAGACCACGACGATCCTCGCGGCCGTCGGCGTGGCCTTCGGTTTCCGCGCGATCTTTCGTTATACGCGGCTGGGTGTGGCCATGCGTGCCGTCGTCGACAACCGTGAGCTGTGTGCGGTGAAGGGCATCAACCCGAACATCGTCACGGCATTCTCGTGGGCCATTGGGTGCTCGCTCGCGGGTCTCGCAGCTGTTCTGATCGCGCCCGGGCTGAACCTGGAAGTCAACACGCTCAGCATCCTGGTCGTCTCCGCGTACGCGGCGGCCGTCGTCGGGCGGCTCCAGAACCTCCCGGCGACGTTCATCGGTGCGCTCGCGCTCGGCGTGAGCCAAGCGATGATCGTCGCCTACCTTCCGACCGAGAACGACTTTGTGCAGAACATGCGTCCGGCGCTGCCGTTCGTCCTGCTGTTCGGAGCGCTGCTGGTCCGGCGCGAGCTTCGGCTCCCGGAACGTGTGAAGACGCACTCGGAGCCCGAGCCTCCGTCGGCGCGGACGACGTGGATCATCGGCGGCATCGCCGTCGTGGTCGCCTTCGCCGTCAGCGGGAGGCTCTCACCCGCGGATCTGCTGATCGGAAGCAAGGGCTTCGTGTTCGCGTCGCTCGTGCTCAGTCTTGTGCTGCTCGCGGGCTTGTCGGGTCAGGTCTCGTTGATGCAGATGTCGTTCGCGGGACTCGGCGCGGTCATCCTCGCCAAGCTGCCCGAAGGAGTGCCGTGGATCGTGTCCCTCGGCATCGCCGCGCTCGTCGTCGGACTTGTGGGCGGCATCGTTTCTTTGCCGGCGCTTCGATTGCGCGGACTGTATCTCGCCTTGCTCACGCTCGCGTTCGCGATCATGGCCGACAACCTCGTGTTCGGGAACCGAGCGCTGCTCGGCGGCGGGATCACACTTCGTGTTCCGCGTCCGAGCATCCTGGGGGCCGAGTTCTTCAGCGAGCGAGCGTTGTTCGTGATCCTCGCGATCGTCGCCGTCGCGTTCGCCAACATCTTCCTCGCCGTGCGACGGAGCTCGCTCGGACGAATGCTCGCCGCGATGCGGGACGCACCCAATGCGGCCCAGACGCTTGGGATGAACCTCACCGCGGCAAAGCTCAAGGTGTTCGGACTGTCGGCGTTGATGGCCGGCGCGGCCGGAGCCTTCTTTGGCGGCTTGCAATCTCGCGTCGGGCAGTTGGACTTTCTGTGGTTCCGCTCGCTGTCGGTCTTGCTCGTTGCGACGATCTTCGGCGTGACGAGCGTGTCCGGTGCGTTCCTCGGCGCGTTGTTCTTCGTCGTTCTCCCCGAGCTCAGCCGCGACGACCCCGGACGAACGCTCTGGCTCCAGCCGCTGTTGATCGGGCTGCTCGCGATCGCGACCGCTCGCCGGCCGGAGGGCCTCGCCGGCCAATTGCGAAACAAGCTCCGTCCGTTTATCCGGCGGCTGCCCGAGGCCGTGTGGGCGCCTGCTGCCGCCGATGGGGCGCGCGCCGGCGGCCCGGAGACCAACGGCGAAGTCGGCGACACCGCCGCCGTCAAGCCGCCGCGGAGGAGGGTGAGCCTTGCAAAGCCGTAACGGCCGAGCCGCCGCTCCACTCCTCGAGCTGCGCGGCGTCCGGGCCGCCTACGAGAAGGTCGAGGTGCTCCACGGGATCGATCTCGAGATCGGCGGCGGCAAGCTCGTGGCCGTCCTCGGTCCCAACGGTGCAGGCAAGACGACGATGTTGCGCGTGATGAGCGGGCTCATGCAGCCGACGAGCGGTCAGATGCTGATGGAGGGCTACGACGTCTCGGGAGCGGGTGCCGAGGAGCTCGCGGACGCGGGCGTGTGCCTCATTCCCGAGGGTCGCGGGATCTTCCCGAACCTCACCGTGCGCGAGAACCTCCTCATGGACACCTATGCCGGCAAGCGCGCCGTCGGCGAGCTCGAGGACGTCGTCTTCGAGAGGTTCCCCGTGTTGCGCGATCGCCGCGATCAGCTCGCCGGGACGTTGTCGGGCGGGGAGCAGCAGATGCTCGCTCTCAGTCGCGCGTTGTCCACCGATCCCGCCCTCATCCTCCTTGATGAAGTGTCGATGGGACTGGCGCCGTTGATCGTCGAGGCGCTGTTCGAAATCGTGCGCAAGCTCACGGCGACGGCAGGTGTCACCATCGTGATCGTGGAACAGTTCGCCGATGTCGTTCTCGAGTTCGCCGACACCGTTGCCTTGATGTCCCAGGGCCGCATCCGGGCCACCGGCCCGCCCAGCAAGGTCAAGGGAAAGATCGAAGCGACATATCTCGGCGGCCGGCGATGAAGCCGCTGCGTCTCTCCTTCTGTCTGTTCGCGCTCGTCGCTGCTTTCGCTTTCGCGGTGCCCGCGGGAGCCGAGGACACGACGCCGGGCGAGAACCTCGGCGGGTACGACGCGCAGGCGTCGGCCATGGCGTTCTCGTTCCAGCCCGTCTTCCCGGCGCTGCTCCCGACCGGAGACGCACCGGTCGAGGGGACGATCGGGCTGGCGACCGGACGGGTGAAGTCGGGCGGCAATGCGGCCGGGCGCGGCGCGATCATCTGGCCGGGCAACGCCGCGGCCGATCCCGGCCCGCTGATCGGCGCCGGCTTCGGACAGGAAGCGATCGGAGCGCTCATTCCGAAGTGGCCCCTGCAGGCGCAAGCCGTCCAGGGAGAAGGCGAGGTCACCACGGGCGCGCCGCCGGCAATCTCGATGAAGGCGTACGGCTTCGCCGACCGCGGGGCCGGCGACGTCCGGGCCGCGGACGTCGACGTTCCCGGACTCCTCCATGCCGAACATGTGGCGTCGACGTCCGAGACCACCGTCACCGACGGCGCCGTCTCGTCGGTCGCACGTGTTGCGTTCGACGGCGTTTCACTCTTCGACGGCCACGTCACGGTCGAACAGATTCGCAGTCTTTCGAAGACGACGAGCAACGGCGGGACCGCGACGACGGCCGGGGACGTGGATATCGTCGGCATGAAGATCGGCGGTATCGACGTGTCGGTGACCGACGATGGGTTCAAGGTGACCGGCGCCCCGCCGGACGCCGGCTCCGCACCGGGCGCGGGCGGCGAACCCTTCCCGGGCCAGTCACCCGAGGAGCAGGTACAAGAGGTGCTCGCCAATCTCGGCGCGCGCATCACGCTGTTCCACGGCGTGGGCCGGAAGACGGGCGGTCAAGCGCAGCACTACGAGCTCGGCCTTGTGTTCTCGATCGACAACCCCGTCGTCCAGGGACCGATCCCGCCCGGCCGCTTCGACGTCATCGTCGGATCAACGGCGTCCTCGACCTTCGCCTCGATGCCGTTCCGGTTCGACGGCGGCGGGTTCGGCGAGTCGGGGGCCACGCCGTCCCGGGAGCCCGGCTCCGTCTCGATCGGTGAGGGCCCGGCGCCCGGCGCCGGAAGTCTGTCACCGATCGGTGAGCAAGTGGACGCTTCGGGCGACGTCGGAGGAGGCGTCGTGACCGACGTTGCGCAACGCTCCGACTACAAGTTCGGCGGTGTACCGGCAAGCACGCTCGTCATCCTCTTGCTGGCGGCTCTGCTGGCCGCGCGGTACATGCGCAACTTCTTTCTTTCTGTCATCGGTGTGAAAAGCGCGAATGAAGGGAGCGAAGCGTGACGGAAGCGACGAGCAGGGTCGCGGCGCGGCGAGCGAGGTTCCGCGACGCCGTCGCGCGCCTGAGCGAACGAGCACGATCGACACAATTGCTCCGGATGCTGCTCTTGCCGGGAGCATTCGCCGTCGCGGCCGGCTTCGTGTTCATGTTCTTCGGTTGGTACGGAGCATCGCGCACCGCTCGTGAGATCGAGCAGATCCCGTACCTGATCTCCGGCGGACTCATCGGTCTCGGTCTGGTGATCGTCGGCGGGCTGCTTCTGGCGAGCGCCCTCTGGATGAGCATGCTGCAGCGTTTCTCTGAGGAGGCCGACAAGCGCGCCGACGAACGTCTGCGAGACCTTGCCGAGCGGCTGGGTGCTGCGCCGCGAGCACCGCGGTCGCGAGGATCACGTTCGAGGCGTCCGTAGATGCGCATCGCGTTCACTCACGAGCAGGAGGAGCTCCGGCGCGAGCTGCGCGAGTACTTCGACCGGCTGATGACGCCGGAGCGCCGCGAAGCGCTCACGCGCGGCGAAGGCGATCTGGGGGACGGCAAGGCCTACCGGGAGACGGTCAGGCAGATGGGCCGGGACGGCTGGCTCGGCATCGGCTGGCCGAAGGAGTACGGCGGCCAGAGCCGGTCCTTCCTGGACCAGCTCATCTTCCTGGACGAAGCCGCGATCGCCGGAGCGCCCATCCCGACGCTCACCCTCAACTCCGTCGGACCGACGATCATGCAGTACGGAACCGAGGACCAGAAACAGCGGTTCCTCGCGCCGATCCTCGCCGGAGAGATCCACTTCGCCATTGGCTACTCCGAGCCGGAGGCGGGAACGGATCTTGCGTCGCTGCGCACGCGCGCCGTCCGGTCGGGCGACGAATACGTCGTCAACGGACAGAAGATGTGGACGAGCCTCACCGAGTACGCCGACTACGTGTGGCTCGCCGTCCGCACAGACCCGGACGTGAAGAAGCACAAGGGCCTGAGCGTGCTCATCGTTCCGACCGACGCCGAAGGTTTTCGCTACACACCGGTCCACACCGTCGCCGGCGCGCGTACGAATGCCACCTTCTACGAAGACGTCCGCGTACCGGTTGCCGATCGCGTCGGCGAGGAGAACGACGGCTGGCGCCTCATCACCAATCAGCTGAACCACGAACGCGTCGCATTGTTCTCGTCGGCACGGCTGGTGTCGTTGCTGCGGGACGTCCGCGAGTGGGCGCAGTCGACGAAGCTCGCGGACGGCCGCCGTGTGATCGACCAGGAATGGGTGCAGGTGCATCTTGCGCGCGTGCACGCGAAGGCCGAGGTGCTCAAGCTCATGAACTGGCGCATCGCCTGGGGTGTCGGGAAGGGGCTCAATCCGGCGACGGCGTCGGCAACGAAAGTCTTCGGCTCCGAGCTCAACACGGAAGCGTACCGCTTGTTGATGGAAGTGCTCGGAACGAATGCCGCCGTTCGCGACGGCTCACCGGGAGCGATCCTGCACGGGCGCATCGAGCGCATGTACCGCAGCTCGCTGATCCTCACGTTCGGCGGCGGGACGAACGAAGTGCAGCGCGACATCATCGCGATGGTCGGCCTCGGCATGCCCAGGGCGCCGCGCTGATGGACTGGTCCTTCACGGAAGAGCAGGAGCAGCTCGCCGCGCTGACGCGCCAGATCCTCACCGACGCGCTGACCGAGGAACGCAGGCGAGAGGTCCACGCGAGCGAGTCGCGGGTCGACTCGAAGCTGTGGGCGCAGCTCGCGAAAGCCGGGATCCTCGGCGTGGCGTTGCCGATCGACGTCGATGGAGGCGGTGGAGGCGTCATCGAGCGCTGCCGTGTGCTCGTCGAGCTCGGGCGAGCCGTCGCTCCTGTCCACATCCTGTCGACGGTCGTGGCCGCGGAAGCGCTCGCGCTCTTCGGCTCCCCGGAGCAGCGCGAATTCGCCCGAGCGGCCGCGGCCGGCGAGACCGTACTCGCCGTCGCGCTGACCGAGGATCTGAACGACGACCTCGGCTCCCCGACGACAACCGCGGAGCAGGTCGGGCACGGGTGGAGGCTGTCGGGGTCGAAGTCGGCCGTCGCGGCCGGGCCCGTTGCCGATCTCATTCTCGTTCCGGCATCGACGCCGTCCGGGCCTGCCGTCTTCTTGGTGAGACCGGGCGACACGGGCGTGACTATTGAGCGCCAGCAGGTCACCGATATGACGTTCGAGGCGCAGGTCGACCTCGACAATGTGATGCTCGGCCAGGAGCGAGCGGTCGCCGGCGACATTATCGGCTGGCTGATCCGCCACTACACGGTCGGCTTGTGCGCGCTGCAGCTCGGTATCTGCGAGCGCGCCGTCGAGCTGACGGCCGAGTATTCGAAGGAGCGGGTGCAGTTCGAGCGACCGATCGCGACGTTCCAGGCCGTCGGGCAGCGCCTCGCCGATGCCTTCATCGACGTCGAGGGCATCCGGCTCACGATGTGGCAGGCGGCGTGGAGACTGTCCGAGGGCCTTCCGTGCGATCAGGAGATAGCAACGGCCAAGTTCTGGGCGTCGGACGCGGGCCACCGGGTCGCCCACACCGCCGTGCACGTGCACGGCGGTGTGGGCATCGACATGGATCATCCGCTTCACCGCTACTTCGTAGCGGCGAAGCGGATCGAGTTCGCGCTGGGCAGCGCCACGGATCACCTGCGCTTGCTCGGCCGCGCACTGGCCGACGAGCCGGCCTAGCGGGTCTGCGGTTCGGGCGGAGCCTGACTAGAATCTGTTCTAGTTTTCGCCGAGGAGGCCACCGTGGAACTGAGCGACATCAATCTTCTCGACCCGGACGTCTTCACCAAGGGCGTCCCGCACGAGTGGTTCACCTACCTAAGGAAGAACGCCCCCGTGTACCACCACCCCGAGCCCAACGGCCCGGGCTTCTATGTGATCTCCAAGCACGAGGACGTCGGGATCGTCGAGCTCGACGCCAAGACCTATTCGTCTGCGGCGAAGTACGGAGGTGTCGTCGGGCTCGAGGAGCCGACCCCCGCAGAGCGCGAGGATCTCGAGCGCCAGGCGGCCTTCACCGGAAACATGATGCTGTACATGGACCCGCCCGATCACACGCTGTACCGCAAGATCGTGCACGACGGGTTCCGTCCTCGGATGATCTGGGCGCTCGAGCAGCGCGTCCGCGAGCGGGCAATTCACATCCTCGACGACGCGATCGCGCAGGGCGAGTGCGACTTCGTCGTAGACGTGGCGGCCGAGCTGCCGCTGCAGGCGATCGCCGAGCTCCTCGGTGTGCCGATGGAGGACCGACACAAGCTCTTCGATTGGTCCAACCGCATGATCGGCAGCGTCGATCCCGAGTACGCGGTGAGCGAGGAGAACGTCCGCAACGCGCAGGTCGAGATGTTCATGTATGCGCAGGAGCTCGCCGCCGATCGGCGCGCGAATCCGCGGGACGACATCGTCACGAAGCTCCTGGAGGCCGAGGTCGACGGGCATTCACTGTCCGAGCTCGACTTCAACCTGTTCTTCCTGCTGCTGGCCGTCGCCGGCAACGAGACGACGCGCAACGCGATCTCACATGGGATGGCGGCGCTGCTCGACAACCCCGAGCAGTACGACATCCTGGTGGAGGATCCGTCGGCGATCGACACAGCAGTCGAGGAGATCATTCGCTGGGCGTCGCCGGTCATGTACTTCCGGCGCAACGTGACGCAGGACGCCGAACTGAGGGGACAAAAGTTCAAGGCCGGCGACAAGCTCAGCCTCTGGTACATCTCCGCGAACCGGGACGAGGACGTGTTCGAGGAGCCGTTCAAGTTCGATATCCGCCGGGACCCGAACCCGCATATCGCCTTCGGGCACGGGCATCACTTCTGCCTCGGCTTCAACCTCGCGCGTCTGGAGGTCAAGGTGCTGTTCGAAGAGCTGGCCAAGCGAGTGACGAAGATCGAGTCGGTGGGCGACCTGTCGCGACTGCGCTCGAACTTCATCGCGGGCATCAAGCACTTGCCTGTGCGCTTTACGAAGACGCGCCAGCCCGCCGGCGTGTAGATGCATTACCTGCTCTCCTACGAGCTGGCGCCGGATTACCTCGAGCGGCGTGGAGAGTTCCGCCCCGAGCATCTGAAGCTCGCGTGGGAGGCGTCCGAGCGCGGCGACCTGGTGCTCGGCGGTGCCGTGGGGGAGCCCGCCGAAGAGGGGGTTCTCCTCTTCAAGGGCGACTCGCCGGAGGTCGCGGAGCGTTTCGCGAAAGCCGACCCGTACGTGCGCAACGGGCTCGTCACGAATTGGCGCGTGCGGAAGTGGACGACCGTCGTCGGCGACGACGCCGATACGCCCGTCCGGCCGTGACACAGGAGCAGTGGAACGCAGTCGACGGCTACATCAATCAGCTGTTCGTCGAGTCCGACGACGCGCTGACGGCTGCGCTCGACGCCAGCGCTGAAGCCAACCTTCCGCCCATCCAGGTGCCGCCCAACGGCGGCAAGTTCCTCAACATGCTCGCCCGCATGGTGGGCGCCCGGCGCATCCTCGAGGTCGGGACCCTCGGCGGCTACAGCACGATCTGGCTGGCGCGCGCATTGCCGCCCGACGGCGAGCTCATCACCCTCGAGATCGATCAGACGTGCGCGGAGGTGGCGCGCGCGAACGTCGACCGGGCCGGGCTCTCGGACCTCGTCGAGGTCAAGCTCGGCTCGGCCCACGACACGATGCCGGCACTCGAGGGGCCGTTCGACTTCATCTTCATCGACGCCGACAAGGTGAGCTATCCGGAGTACTTCGCCTACGCCCTGGAGCTGTCACGGCCCGGCACCCTGATCGTTGCCGACAACGTCGTGCGCGACGGCGCGATC
>DASQWC010000085.1:0-4747 GCA_035640475.1 Actinomycetota bacterium
GTTCGAGGCGCCCTCTGGATAGGACTCGATCGTCCCCATAGCGGCCAGACCGTCTGCCAGAGCGATCACTCCGGCCGCAAAGACGTAACCATTCGGCGCGATGGCCGACTCTGTCACCACGAAGCGCCCGACGGCCGGGTCGACCGAAACGATGCGAATCCCGAGATCGCGCAGAAACCCACGTCCGAAGTCCTCGTTGTAGCTTTCGAGCGTCATCGCCCGGTGAACGTCGCCTTTCCGGGCCCTTCGGCGAGGAAGCTTTCGATGCCGTGGCGCGTGTCCTGCGTGTGGAAGAGCCTCGTGAACTCGTCCAGCTCGAGCTCGAGACCGGCGGCGAGCTCCGCCGAGGTCGCACGGTTGATCGCGACCTTGGCAGCGGCAAGCGATACCGTCGGACCCGCCGCGTAGCTCGCGGCTTGCTCGAGCGCGCGCTCGAAGACATCGCCCTCGACGACCTCGTCGGCGAGTCCCCACTCGAGCGCCGTTGCCGCCTTCACCTGTGCGCCGGTGAAGATCATCCACTTGGCGCGCGCAGGCCCCACAAGGCGCGGCAGCCGCTGCGTTCCACCCGCGCCGGGAATCAAGCCGACCACGATCTCGGGCTGTCCGAGCCGGGCACTGTTGACAACGAAGCGAAAGTCACACGCCATCGCAAGCTCGCAGCCGCCGCCGAGCGCGAAGCCGGTGATCGCCGCGATGACCGGAACGGGCAGCGCTGCCATGCGGTCGCACAGGCGCTGCAACGCGCCCACACGCGAGCGGACGTCGTCCGGCGTGCCCTCGCTCATCTCCTTCAGGTCGGCGCCGGCGGAGAAGATTCGCTCGCCGCCGTAGACGACGGCCGCGCGAATCGACGAGTCCGACTCGACCTGCGCGCACGCGTCGTTCAGCTCGGACACGACTTGCACGTTGAGCGCGTTGACCTTGGGCCGGTCGATGCGGATCACACCGACGGCGTCGTGTTTCTCCACGCTCACGAGCTCGGACACGGCCGTCACTGTATACATTTGCCTTCGATGAAGGTCACCGAGAGGGACGCGCTCATCGTCGTCGACGTGCAGAACGACTTCTGCCCGGGCGGTGCCCTCGCCGTCCCCAGCGGCGATGATGTAGTCGGCGTCATCAACGGTGTGATGCCGTTGTTCGGATACGTCGTGGCCACGCAGGACTTTCACCCGCCGGGTCATTCGTCATTCACGGAACAGGGCGGTCCGTGGCCCGTCCATTGCGTGCAGGGAACGCCGGGAGCCGACTTCCATGCCCGGCTGCAGCTGGAGAGCGTCGACGAGGTCGTCCAAAAGGGCACAGACCCACAGACCGACGGCTATTCCGGCTTCGCCGGCACGGATCTCGCCGAGCGGCTGGGTGCGCGAGGCGTCCGGCGCGTGTTCGTCGCCGGACTGGCCACCGACTACTGCGTGCGCGCCACCGCCATCGAAGCGATCGAGAACGGCTTCGACGCGGTCGTCCTCACCGACGGGATCCGCGCGGTCGAGGTCAGCGCCGGCGACGGCGAGCAGGCGATCGAGGAGATGCGCAAAGCCGGCGCCACCACCGAAACGTCGGACTCGCTACACTCGTAGGCAAATCCCAGATATCCCAACCGAGTCGGCTCGACGGGACATCGTGATTTCATTCACAAAGTCCGTCGGGCGGGGTGCGAGGCGCGATGGCTTGTCAGAACGGATACGCGGAGAAGTATCGGGGCTTGAGCCCCGACGAGCTCGCTCGCCGCGTCCGTGAGCTTGCGCGGGAGCGCAATGCCGTCATCCTGGCGCACAACTACCAGGTTCCCGAGGTGCAGGACGTTGCCGACTACGTCGGCGACTCACTCGGCCTCTCGCGCCAGGCCGCAGCAACCGACGCCGACGTCATCCTTTTCTGCGGCGTCCACTTCATGGCCGAGACGGCCGCCATCCTTTCCCCCGACAAGACCGTTCTGCTCCCCGACCTCGAGGCCGGCTGCTCGCTTGCATCGACGATCACGGCGGACGATCTGCGCCGCTGGAAGTCCGAATACCCGGGAGCCGTCGTCGTCTCGTATGTGAACACGACGGCCGAGGTGAAAGCGCTGTCCGACTACTGCTGCACCTCCGGGAACGCCGAATCGATCATCAACTCGATTCCCGAGGACAGGGAGATCCTCTTCCTGCCGGACATGTTCCTCGGCGCCTACCTCGAGCGGAAGACCGGGCGAAAGATGCACATCTGGATGGGAGAGTGCCACGTGCACGCGGGCATCGACCCGGCCGACATCGGCGAGATGCGCGCGAAGAATCCGGACTCCGAGTTCCTGATTCATCCCGAGTGCGGCTGCGTGACCCAGACGATGTACCGCCTCGGTGAGGGCGATATCGCATCGAATGGCCGGGACACTCGGATCCTGTCGACGGAGGGCATGATTCGTCACGCCGTACAGTCACCGAAGCGCAGCTTCATCGTCGCGACGGAGACCGGCATCCTCCACCGGCTCCAGAAGGAAGCGCCGGGCAAGGAGTTCCTGCCCGCGTCACGCGGCGCGATCTGTCAGTTCATGAAGCGGATCACGCTGCCAAAGGCGCTGTGGTCGCTCGAGAACATGGAGCACCGCATCACGGTTGCGCCCGATATCGCCGAACAAGCGCGCGGCGCGATCGATCGCATGGTCAGCATCAGCTAGCGGCGCGCAACTCCCGCTTCACTTTCTTCCAGTCGGACACCTTCGTCGACAACGTGATGTCGGTGACGATCTGCCCTACGCCGATGACGAGAAGGAGCCACGTCAGCCAGCTCCAGCCGAAGTAGAGCATCACGGCCGGGATGAGAAACGCGAAGGGAACGAGCTTCGTGAAGATCGCGCCGGATGCGTGCATGACCGCGCGAGCCTTGGCCGGCGTTCGCAGATAGGACGCGTAGTCGATCTTGAGCCCGGGCCGCGGCGGCGGCGGTCCGCCGAGGAAGACGTGGGTGAACCGGATCCCGAGCGCCCGTCCGACGACCAGGTGCACGAGACAATGCGTGCAGACGAGGACGGCTGCGAAGCCGACGAGGAAGAGCGCTCCACCTGCGAGCGTCGGTGTGCACGGTTCGGCGAAGCCGCACAGGGATCCGTCCCAGATGAAGAAGAACGCGATCGCAATGACCGCGAAGCCGAACAGGGTCCCGAGGAGCAAGCCCGAGGCGCCGATACCGATCGGGACGCGCAACCGCACACCTCGCTCGAAGGCCCGTCGGTCGATCGCTGCTACGCGGTCGGCGTAGCGCTCCGCGAGTGCACGGTCGCGCCGGACGCTGTCGACGGCGCCCCAGAATCCCGTCCCCTTCAGACCGCGACCTTGCGCTACTGCCGTCTCGGCCCGGTCGAGTGTGTCGTCGATGCTCATCTTGCTGCTCCGAGCATCCCCAGCAGCGAGGCGAGCCTCTTCGCCGCCTCGAAGAGGTCTTCCGCCTTTTCGTCGTCGTGCTCGAGATGTGACATGAGGTTGATCCCGAGGTAAAGCGCGACGATCGCGTGCGCGATGGTCCGAGACGGCGCGATTCCTTCAGCGCCGATGGACGCCAACATCGACTTCACGGCATCGGTAGTCAGATCGATCCACGGCTCCATTCGCTTGACGATCTCCGGCGCCAGATCGGGCCGCTCGAGCGAGCCGGCGATCATCTCCGAGATCACAGTGATGTGCCCGGCAGCCAGGTCTTCCCTGTAGAGATCCGTCGCGATCGTCACCGCCGCCTCGACGCTCGTAATCCCCTTCATCGCATTGCTGTAGCGCTCAAATCGGACTTCGCTCGTATAGTCCAGTACGGCCAGGAGCAGGTCCGCCAGCGTGCCGAAGTGGTAGAAGATCAGTGCTTGATTGAAGTTTCCTCTCCGCGCGATTGCACGAGCGCTCGTGCCGGCGAAGCCCTCCTCTTTGAGCGTCGCAAGGGCCGCTTGCACAATGCGATCTTTGGTGCTCGTCGCCTCAAGCGGCACGGCTACTCCTTCGCAACATCGAATCGAGCACGTGACCATGGAGCGCTCGAACGACTGCGCGCTCGAAGGGTCTCCACGCGAACCGGGCCGACAGCTTCGGGACGTATCGAGTCGTGAGAGTTACCTCGGACGTGCCTTCGCCCGTGCTCCGAAATTCGAAGGATCCGTCGACGAGGCGTACGGCATGGTCTTCGACGCGAACTTGGTCGATCACCTTGAACGAGTACAGTCTGCCGACTTTGATCGCGGTGATCTCTTTGTCGATGTATCCAGTGTCGTAGAGACATCGCACGCGATCACCGACGCGACGTCCAACGCCGAAGGTCTTGATCGGCCTGGGCAGCGCAATCGAAAGAATCTTCGGTGCCGGCTGGGGTGAGTCCTCGTAGAACAGTATTCGAGAGAAGGCATCGCCCGAAGACATCCCGACGGTCCTCGACGTGCTCACCGACTCGATGGGAGTCTCTGGAATCGCCGCCTGCTCCAATGGGATCAGCAATGCAAGGAGAAGCACACTCAACGCAGACGACTCGATCTTCGAGCGTCCGTACAAGAAAGATCCGACAAAGACACCCACGATTGCGGGACCGAACCCGATCGCGAAGAAGACGGCACCACAGACGACTCCAGCGAGCGAGGCCGTAGCGGCGCCGCCCACGATCGCAAGAAGCGCGAGGATGGCAACCACCACTCGGAGCGCCGCCGGCAGCCGAACCCAGCGGCCGATCAGATAGCCGAACACGAACGGAACTCCCAGCACAAAGGCGAAGCCGAAGCTCCGCGTCATCAGGC
>DASQWC010000086.1:0-27782 GCA_035640475.1 Actinomycetota bacterium
GTACGCCGCCAGACTCCCCTTCACGTGCTTGATGATGTCGTCCTCCGACAGCTCGGCCCCCGCCTCGGGCTCGACGACGGCCGTGATTGCTTCGCCCCACTTGTCGTCCGGCACACCGACCACGGCCGCGTCGCGGATCCCGTCGTGGCGCTTGAGCACCTCCTCGACCTCTTCGGGGAACACCTTCTCGCCTCCGGTGTTGATGCAGACCGATCCCCGACCGAGCACCTTCAACGTGCCGTCCGCTTCGATCGTCGCGAAGTCGCCGGGAATCGAGTATCGGACGCCGTCGATGACCTTGAACGTCCGCGCGCTCTTTTCCTCGTCCTTGTAGTAGCCGACCGGGACGAGCCCGCGGACGGCCAGCATGCCGACCTCACCCGATCCGGCTTCGATTTGCGTGCCGTCCTCACGAATGACGCGCGCGTTGTCGCCGAGCGTGAAGCTCGCCGTGTGCGAGACGGCACCTCCCGTCGACACCGACTGACCCATTCCGACGGCTTCCGAGGAGCCGAACGAGTCCTGCAGGATCATGCCCGGGTGGTGTTTGAGCAATCCCTGCTTGACCTCTTCACTCCACATCACGCCCGACGAGATGATCGCCAGCAGGCTCGACAGGTCCCACCGTCCCGGGTTCTCGTCGAGCGTGCGCAGGATCGGCTTGGCAAAGGCGTCGCCGACGATCGCGATGACGTTCACCTTGTTGCGCTCGATCGTGTCGAGCAACTCGACCGCATCGAAGTTGCGCTTTTGCAGCGTCACGATCGAGCCGGCGACGTCGAGCACGATGAACGACACGAATGCGCCGGTGCCGTGCATGAGCGGACAGGCCGGGAGCCCGGCGGGGCCGGCGGCCGCCGGCGGCTGCCACACCGCGTTGGGGTCTCCGCCGGACTTCGCGAACGCGTCGATGAGCTCGCCCATCGGCCACATGACGCCCTTCGGCATGCCGGTCGTGCCGCCCGTGTACAGCATGTAGATGTCTTCACCCGAGCGGCCCCAGGACGGCATGACGCGTTGCACCGCTGTCGACGCGGCGTCCTCGTACGGCTCGGCCCATTCCGGGCATGGACCCGTTCCGTCGTCCACCCACGACCACAGGCGAACCTTCGACACGCGTGAGCGCACACGATCGATCGTCTCGGTGAACACGCCGTGGAACACAACGGCGACCGCGTCGGCGTTATCCCAGAGGTACACGAGCTCGTCGTCGGTGTATCGGTAGTTGGTGTTGACCGGGACGAGTGACGCTTTGGCCGTTGCGAACACAGCTTCGAGGAATTCGGGACAGTTGTAGAGGTACTGCGCGACCTTGTCCTGTCGCTCAACGCCGAGGTCGATGAGGCGAGCAGCGAACCCGTCGGCGCGCTTGTCGAACTCGCGCCAGGTTCTGCGGAGTTCGCCGTGGACGAGCGCCTGCGCATCGGGGAACGCGTCGGCGTTGCTTTCCCAGACGTCGGCGAAGTTCAGTTCCCCCATGGTCCCTCTCTCGCTCTCTACCGGGGGCGCTGCGCCCCCGGACCCCCAGCGCGCACCAAATGAGCTGCACTCATTTGGTTACGCTCGTGACAGTTCTGCTGGCAGATTACCCAGTTGGGAGCGAGCCGTGATCAAGACCAGACTCACCGAGATCCTCGGCATCGAGCACCCCGTGATGCTCGCCGGCATGGGCGGCGTCTCCTATCACCAGCTCGTGGCCGCCGTTTCGGAAGCCGGCGGATTCGGCACGTTCGGCGCGGCGACGATGTCGACCGAGAAGATGCTCGACGAGATCGCCGAGCTCAAGAAGCTCACCGACAAGCCATTCGGCGTCGACCTGCTCACCGCGATGGGCGACATGACGAAACAGGCCGAGGCGGCGATTGATGCGGGGGCGGCCGTGTACGTCGGTGCGCTCGGCGTTCCGGTCGAGCTCATCGACATGTGCCACCGCCGCGGCGTGCTCGTCGTCAACATGTGCGGCAAAGTGAGTCACGCACGCCAAGCCGTCGAGGCCGGCTGCGACATCGTCGTTGCGCAAGGGACCGAGGCCGGCGGCCATACCGGACGCATCGCAACGATGCCGCTCGTCCCGCAAATCGTCGACGCGGTCGGCGACAAGGTCCCCGTTGTCGCCGCCGGTGGGATTTTCGATGGACGCGGGTTGGCTGCGGCACTCGCGCTCGGCGCGGACGGCGTATGGGTCGGAACGCGCTTCATCGCGACGCCGGAAGCGCGCTCGACGCCGGGCTATAAAGATGCGCTTATCGCAGCTGCCGAAGATCGAACGACGATTACGCGCGCGTACACGGGCAAGACGCTGCGCGCCCTCGAGAACTCGTACACGAAGTACTTCGAGCAGCATCCCGAGGAACTGCAGAAGTTCCCCTTGCAGGCGGCACGCTCCATGCAGGACGGCGCCATGAACCTCGGAAGCGACGATTGGTCGCGCGTCGATCCCGACAAGGAGTGTTTCCCGTCCGGGCAGGGCGTCGGCGCCATCGACGATCTCGTGCCGGCGGGTGAGCTGGTCCGCCGATTCGTCGAAGAAGCAGAACAGGAAATCGACAGAGTTGGATCTCTGCGAGGGGTGAGGGTCAAGTGAAGTTCGGCATCTTCTTCGAGATCTCGGTTCCCAGGCCGTTCACGCCGGAGATCGAGAAGCAGGTCTACGACAACTGCCTCGAGCAAGTGCGCGTCGCCGACGAAGTCGGCTTCGACTACGTGTGGGCGGTAGAGCACCACTTCCTCGAGGAGTACTCCCACTGCTCGGCCCCCGAGCTCTTCCTGACGGCGTGCGCCATGCAAACGAAGCGCATCCGCGTCGGCCACGGCATCGTCGTGTGCGTCCCGCAGTTCAACCACCCCGTACGCGCGGCCGAGCGCGGCGCCGTCCTCGACATCCTCTCCGGCGGACGGCTCGATTTCGGCACCGGCCGCTCGGCGACGTGGACGGAGCTTCGCGGCTTCGAAGCCGATCCCGACGAGACGAAAAAGACGTGGGACGAATACGTGCGCGTCATCCCGAAGATGTGGACCCAAGAGCGCTTCGGGTGGCAGGGACGCGCGTTCTCGATGCCGGAGCGCGCCGTCCTGCCCAAGCCGGTTCAGAAGCCGCACCCGCCCATGTGGGTCGCCGTTACGTCGCCGGGAACCGAGCTCGACGCCGGCGAGCGCGGACTCGGCGCCCTCGGCTTGAGCTTCGGCGGCTTTGCCGCGCAAGAGCGTTCGACGGCCGCGTACAAGCAACGCATCCAGAACTGCGATCCGGTCGGCGAGTTCGTCAACGACCAAGTGCACGCGGTCAACTTCCTGTTCTGCCATGAGGACCGCGACTACGGCGCGAAGACCGGACTGCGTCTGGGCGGCACGTTCGGCTACCTGAACTCGCAGCTGTTCCCGGCGCGCGAGGCGTACCCGACGCCGTCCTATCCGACACTCGGGCCCCTTCCGCAGACGCGCCGCGAGGAGTCCGGGCCCGGCGACGATTCCGGCATCCCGGAGGGACTCGCGATCGGCGATCCCGACCACATCATCGAGTGCGTGAAGAAATGGGAGTCGGCCGGCGTCGACGGTCTCAACTTCCTGCTCAACATGGCGGAAACCGTTCCCCACGAAGAGGTCTTGGCGAGCCTTCGGCTGTTTGCCAAGGAAGTGATGCCGAAATTCGCGGGGGGTTCGGGGGGCGCAGCGAAGCGGAGCGCCCCCGATCAACTGGGAGCGCCCACGCCGGAGCGAAGCGGAGGCGATGGAGTGGGCGCGCAGGTGCCGGCCGGGACATAATGCCTATCCAAGGAACCCTCGACGTTTCGCCGCGGATCAGCGAGGCGCCTCTGGCGAGCGACCTTGCGACCGAACCGGTCGTGCTCGAGAAGGCGCAAGTGCTTCAGGTCATGTTCGAGATCGCCTCTGCACACATCGACGATCTCCTGCCGCCCGCGCTGCAGCGCACCGATCCACCGGTCGCGACCTTCGTCGTGATCAAGGCCGTCGACTCGGCGCTGGGCACGTTCACACTCGCGCAGACGCGTGTGGGCTGCCGGGCGGGAGCGCGTCCGCGCGGGTTCGTCACCGGCGGATATATCGACACTCCGATACCGGCGCTCGAAAAGCGGTGGGGGTTCGGCCTGGCGCCCGCGTCGGTCACGCTCGGCGGCCGCTACCACGACGTCGAGGCCGAAGTGTCGGTGGACGGCCGCCCGATCCTGGTGACATCGCTCGTCGATCCCGTGCCGCTGTCGGGAGCCGAGATCCAGTTCGCCGCGAGCATGCAGCTGGCCCGTGTCATCCGCGACGGCAAGGAGAAGCCGAGGCTTGTACAAGTCGATCCCGAGCTGACCTTCCATCGCGCGTCGCGCGGCAGACCGCGCCTCGACGTGTTCGCAGCCGATGCGTGGGGCGATGGCCGAATCGAGCCCGTCTATCCGGTGTCGGCGTGGTACGCGGTGTGCGACCTCTCGCTGCCGCGAGTTCGGTACATCTGCGACCCGGCGCTGCCCGCGTTCCAGGGAACCGAAAAGCTCGCCTAACCCGGCTGTTCGGCGAGTCGCTTGATGTGCGCGTTCTGATCGCGCAAGAGCTTCGTCATGTAGCGGCGCACGAAGACTGCGTCGGCGACACGTCCAAGGGGTCCCAACGGCAACGAGTATTCGACCTCGTCGACCATCCGCGTGCCGCCGTCCGAAGACTCGAACCGATGCACGTGCCGCCAGCTCCGGAACGGTCCACTCTGCATCTCATCAACAAACAGACGCGGATCGTCGTACTCGGTGATCAGCGACGTCAGACGAACGGGAAGTCCGAAACGCGTCGAGCGCCACGTCACGTGATCACCGAGGCTCATCCGGCCGCTTCGGACACCGCCGTCCACAGTCTCCCGTGCGCCCGGAACCGACAGGTGCACGTCGACGTCGATCGCCAAACCAAAGCAGCGCGCTGGTGGCGCCGCGATCTTCGTCTCGAGCACGATGCGGCTCGGCCGACTCACGCGGAGATCGCGCCAGCCGAATCGCGTCCGGTCCGGCAGTCCGGCTCGGATCACGTCCTCGGTAAGCCGCGTCCTCGGCACAAGTGATTCCGGCAGCGGCTCGGCAAACGGTCCCGGTTCGACGCCGTCGAGCAGCAGTCGAACCTGCGCAATCGCGATCATCGGGACCTTCATCGCGCGTTCCGCGAGCCAAGCAAGGATGCGCAGCAGCCAGATCGGCGCCGGAACGACGAATGTCCGGACGCCCATCGCCCGGCCGATCCGCCGTCCGGTCTCGGCGAGCGGCATCTCCTCCGGCCCGACGACGGCTACCGACCGGTCGACGAGCTCACCGTCCACGACGAACGCACGGATGATCTCGACGATGTCCCGCACGGCAACCGGGCTCACCACACAATCGCCGATCCCGATCTTTGCGAACGTTCGAAACGTGCCGATCGTCTTCGAGGCATTCCCGATCATCTGGTCACCGCGGCCGTAGATCACGCCCGCCTTCACCACGAGGTACTCCAGGCCGGATCCGCGCACGATCTCCTCGGCCCCCCACTTCGAGTCGAGGTATCCCGACCCCGTCTGGGGACGCGCGGTCAAGTAGCTCGTCAGCGCGATGCGCTTGGTTCCCGCGCGCTTGGCGGCGTTCACAACGCTCCGCGTCCCGCGCACGTGGACGTTCTCGTAGGTCTGGGAGCCGATCTCGCGGTTGATGCCGGCACAGTGGACGACGGCATCACATCCCTCGAACGCTTTGGCGAGCGCATCCTCGTCGACGACCGAGGCCCGGACGACCTCGCCGACGGCTTGCCCGATCCTCGGATCCTCGCCGCGAGCAATGAGGACGACCTCGTGGCCGTCGGCAAGGAGCGTATGCGCGAGGTTGCCGCCGACCAGACCCGTTCCACCCGTGATCGCGACGCGCATGACGACTTGATTTTGACCTCGAACTTTTCCAGCGTGGAGACGTGCTCACCTGGGGACGCTTCCGAGAGGTCCGGCCCGATCTCGCCGAGGCCGGTCAGGCGCTCTTCTACCAGTTCGGCGTAGGTCTGGCCTTCCTCGGCACCGTCCGGCCGGACGGCGGCCCGCGCATGCACCCGATGTGTCCGCTGATCGTCGACGATGCGCTTTACGCCTTCATCGAGCCCGGTCCGAAGCGGCGCGACCTCCTGCGCGACGGCCGGTACGCGATGCATTGCTTCCCGCCGGCCGCCAACGAGGACGCGTTCTACATCACCGGGACGGCCGAGCACCGCACCGATCCGGCGCTGCGCGAGAAGGTCGCTGCCGTGTTCTGGAAAGAACGCGGCAAGGCTGAGCCACCCGAGCAGTCACTCGAGCAGCAGCTCTTCGAGTTCTTCGTCCAGACCTGCCTGTACACGAAGACGAGTGGGCACGGCGACTGGAACCCGCAGCACACCATCTGGAACGCGCGCGGTTAGTCGAAGCGCGGAAGCACTTTCGTAGCGAACAGCTCGAGCGAGCGCTTCAGCTCGTCGTTCGGGATCAGGCTGACGTACTGCCATGCGAGCAAGTACTTGAGCGGCAACCGATCAAGCAACGACTCGAGCTGCCGCGATACGGTGTCGACACTCCCGACCAGGACGAGCGACCGGTCGATCAGCAACTGCGGCGTGATGTCGTCGCTCGTCTCTCCGGGCTCCGGGATCGCCGCGGTGAATCCGAAGGGTGAGAACCACGCGCCGCCGACGAACGCGCCCGAGTTCGCCCAGAGGTTGAGGGCTTCCTCGTCGGTGTCGGCAACAACGACGTCCCGGAGAACGCCCATCTGCTCGCCCGCCGGGAGACCCGATGTGTCGGCGTAGACGCCGAACAGCTGTGACTCGAGTGCGGCGTTCACCGGCGCGAGCACCGGCATCACGTTCTCGCGCGCGCACCAGCGGATCGTCGACTCGCTGAACGCGAACGGCTGCATCAACGGCGGGTGCGGCTTCTGGACCGGCTTCGGGACGACACCGATCTCGACCAGACGGCCGTCCGCGTCGACACCGCTGCCCATCGTGCGCGTCGCTTCCATGTCCCATGGGACGTCGTCCGGAGGGATCTTCCAGAACTTCCCGTCGAAGCTGAATGTGTCCCTCGTCCACGCGAGCTTGATGATCTGGAAGAACTCCTCGAACGCTTCCCGGTTGAGCTGGTCGACCTCGCCTTGATCGGACGACGTCGCGTGCAGCACGCGGTACGGCTGCGCGAGCGTGTCGACCCAGCGCCGCTGATATCCGCGCGCGAAGCCGGCGAAGGCCCGGCCCCCGGTCATGTGATCGAGCATCGCGATGTCCTCGGCAACGCGGAGCGGGCTCGATGCAGGCAACACGATGCCGAGCTGGCCGACGCGGATCCGTTTCGTCTGGAGTCCGACGAACAGATCGAGCAAGACCGGATTGTTCGAGAGCTCGAAGCCTTCGATGTGGAAGTGATGCTCGGTAAACGCGATCGAGTCGTAGCCGAGATCGTCCGCGAGCGTCGCCTGCTCGCTTAGGTCGCGCAGCATGCGCGCATACGCCTCCACGCTGTTTCCGGCCATGCCGCGCTGTACTTCCTCCGTCGAGCCGACCGACGGCAGATAGAAGACGCCGACCTTCACGCCGTCACGCTACGCGTTACGGACGGATGCCCGCGAAGAGGTCGTCCTCTGGAAGCTTGGGCTCGGAGATCGAGCGCGCGAGGATGTAGTCCTCGAAGGGATGGAGCTCCTTCATCACCTCGGGCGGAAGGCCGAACCAGAACTTCGAGTTCGGATCGACTTGCGTCCGGTGCGCGAGGAGCGCGTCGCGCCGCGCGTCCTGGTGCCCGTAGATGTCGATCGACGTCGTCGTCCGCTCGTCCTGGTTCGGACGGTCCTTGAACCAGTCGTCCGAGAACGGTGACTCGAGTCCGAGCTCCAAGAACTTGTTGTGGACGGCTTCCATCCGCTTGCGCGACCAGACGTTGTAGTAGAGCTTCAGCGGCTGCCACGGCTCTCCCGCCCACGGATGCGCGTCCGGATCCGCAGCGGCGTCGAAGGCGGCCACCGAGATGTCGTGGACACGCAAGTGATCCGGGTGCGGATAGCCGCGCTGGTCGTCGCCGTAGGTGAGGATCACTTGCGGCTTCGTGCGGCGAATGATCGCAACGAGGCGACCGACGGCCTCCCGGAAGTCGGCCTGTGCGAAGCACTCGGGATGGCTGTTGTGCTCGGTGTCCGGCATGCCGGAGTCGCGGTAGCCGAGCATGACGACCTCGTCGTAGCCGATGATCTTCGCGGCGTTGGCGAGCTCTTCGCGCCGGACGGCCGCGAGGTTGTCACGGACCTCCGGCTGGTCCATCTCCGGGTTCAGGATGTCCCCGGCCTCCCCGCCCGTGCAGCACACGAGCACCGTGTGGACGCCTTCGGCGTGATACCGGGCAACCGAACCCGCACCCTTGGACGCTTCGTCGTCCGGATGGGCGTGCACTGAGAGAAGGGTCAGTCGATCAGCAGTCAAAGGGAGTCGCTTCGCTCCATCCATACCTCCACTCATAACCCATCAGACCCCCATGTGCGTTCCACAAGCGGTTGCCTCATCATTTATCAGCGCTTTCAGGGGAGGAACACCGTGGCTGAGGCACCGGCGCAACAGGCGGACCAACAGGCGTCCCAGACTCCGCGCTACCCTACGCTGCCGCAGCGCGCCGTCGCCCAGCGCGCCAAGACCCAGCCGGATGAGCCGGCGATCATCTCGGCCGCCGGCGACCGGACCTGGGCCGAGCTCGACGGCCGGACCAACCAGCTCGTCCGAGCCATGCGGGCCCGAGGCATCGAGCCGGGACAGTCGATCGCACTCGTGTGCTCGAACCGTCCGGAATTCGCCGAGACGTACCTCGCCGCGGCGCGCAACGGCCTCCGGCTGACGCCCATCAATTGGCACCTGGGGGCCGACGAGATGGCGTACATCATCAACGACTGCGACGCGTCGCTCCTCGTCGGCGACGAGCGGTTCGCGAAAGTGTGTGCCGAAGCAGCGACACTCGCGCCCAAGACGAAGGTTCGTCTGGGCATCGGCGGGCCGATCGAGGGTTTCGAGGACTACGAGGCGGCTCTGGACGGCGAGTCGTCGGAGCCCGTCGAGAACGAAGGCATCGGCACGACGATGCTCTACACCTCCGGAACGACCGGTCGCCCGAAGGGCGTCTTCCGACGACGCGCGGCGCCGCGCCGCGCGCAGAACGAAGCCGTTCGTCTCCACGAGGACGGCGACCTCCACTTGTGCACCGGTCCGCTGTACCACGCGGCACCGCTGGCCTTCTCGCTCGGCCTCCCGTACCTGTGGGGCATCGGCGTCGTGATCATGGACGGCTGGGATCCCGAAGAGACGCTGCGCCTGATCGAGAAGCATCGCGTCACGCACGTGCACCTCGTCCCGATCATGTTCCACCGCCTCCTATCCCTCCCCGAAGAGGTGCGCAGCCGCTACGACGTCTCGTCACTCAAGCGCATCGGTCACGGAGCCGCGCCGTGTCCGGTTCACGTGAAGAAGGCAATGATCGAGTGGGTCGGGCCGATCATCTGGGAGTACTACGCGGCCACAGAGGGAGCCGGAACGTCGGTCGAGTCCGATGAGTGGCTCACGAAACCCGGCACCGTCGGCAAGGTCCCCGAGAACCACGTCGAGATCCGGGACGACGAGGGGAACGTCGTCCCGACCGGCGAGGTCGGAACGATCTACCTGCGCGCACCGGAAGAGCCGGAGACACGCTTCGAGTACTACAAGGACACCGACAAGACGTCGCGCGCATACTCCGGCGACTTCTTCACGCTCGGCGACATGGGCTACGTCGACGAGGACGGCTACCTCTTCCTCACCGACCGTTCTGCGGACCTGATCATCTCCGGAGGCGTGAACATCTATCCGGCCGAAGTCGACGCTGTGATGCTCACGCATCCGGCCGTGCGCGACTCGTGCACGATCGGCATTCCCAACGAAGAGTGGGGCGAAGAGGTCATGGGCATCATCGAGCTCAAGCCGTCCTTCGAGCCGTCCGACGAGCTCGCGAACGAGCTGATCGCCTACAGCCGGGAGCGGCTCGCACACTTCAAGTGTCCGAAGTCGATCGCGTTCGACGCCGACTTGCCACGGCACGAAACGGGAAAGCTCTATCGGAGGTTGGTTCGTGAACGCTACCGGGGGAACTAATGGCCGGAATCTGTGCCACGCCGGAGCGGAGCGGAGGCGCTAATGGGCATATGTGATGGAAGAGTTGTGATCGTAACCGGCGCCGGTCGCGGCATCGGCCGCGGTCACGCGCTCGAGTTCGCGAAGCACGGCGCGAAGGTGATCGTCAACGACCTCGGCAAGGAGCGCGACGACTCGGGCACACCGCAGCCGGTTGCCCAGCAGGTCGTCGACGAGATCAAAGCACTAGGGGGCGAGGCGCTCGCCAACGCCGACGACGTCAGCGATTGGAATGCGGCGTCCTCACTCATCGATCAGGCCTACGATGCATGGGGCAAGCTCGACGTCCTCGTCAACAACGCCGGCATCCTGCGCGACCGGATGCTGTTCAACATGGAAGAGCAGGAGTGGGACGACGTCATCCGCGTCCACTTGAAGGGCACGTTCTGCCCGACGCGTCACGCGACCGCGCGATGGCGCGAGCTCGCAAAGTCCGGCGAGCAGCTCGACGCACGAATCATCAACACGACGTCGACGTCCGGCATCTACGGGAATCCGGGCCAGGCGAACTACGGCGCCGCGAAGGCCGGCATCGCGTCGTTCACGATCATCCTGTCGCGGGAGCTGGAGAAGTACGGGATCACAGTGAATGCGATCTCGCCCGGCGCTCTGACGCGCATGACGTCGGACCTCGGCAACCGTCCCGCTGCGGCGGAAGGGTCGTGGGACCCGCGCGATCCCGACAACATCGCGCCGATCGCAGTGTGGCTCGGAAGCGCAGAGTCGAAGGGCGTCACCGGTCGCGTCTTCCACTCATCGGGTGGACGGCTCGGGATCTCCGAGGGCTGGCATCCCGGCCCGATGAAGGACAAGGAAGGCCGCTGGGACCCCGCGGAGCTCGGGCCGGTCGTGGCCGAATTGATCGAGAAGGCCGAGCCGCCATACGCGATGGGCGGCGGACGACGAAGGTGAAACGGCAAAGCCGCATGAAGGGTCGTTCCTTCTAGAAGGAGGTGTGGCCATGGCACTTGGTGACACTGGTCGCAAGATCAAGGACTCCGTTACCGGAGTCGTGAAGGGAACGGGCGACGTCCTCACGGGGACCGTCGAGACGGTCAAGGACACCGTGGCCGGAACGCTCAAGGGCGCCGGCGACGTCACGAAGGAAGCAACGGGCGCCGTCGCCGATGCGGTCACCGGCGCGCTGCAAGCCGTCGGTGAGATCGGCGGCAGCATCGTCGACGTGGTTCGCGGAACGGTCGTCGGCGTGCTCGAAGGCGTCGGTGAAATCACGACGGTGACGGCCGGCGTGGTCTCCAACACCGTGCGCGCCGCCATCAAGGGAACCGCCGAGATCGGCGGCGACGTGGCCGAGGCTGCGGCGGGAACCGCGCAAGCGGCCATCGGAGCCACGAAATCGGTCGCGATGGACGTCGAAGAAACGGCCGTCAGCGTCGGGCGCGGCGCGATTCAAGGCGCGAAGGACATCGGCGGCGACGTCGTCACAACCGCCAGCGAAACCGTCGGCGGCGTCGTGAAGGGCGCGCGGGACATCGCCGGCGATGCCATCGGCGCGATCGAGAGCACGGCGACGGGCCTCGTGAAGGGCGCCGGCGAAGTCGGCGCGGACCTCACGTCGGTTGCGAAAGGCGCAGTCGTCGGCGCGATCCAGACGGCCAAGGATGTCGGCCTCAACGTCGAGGAAGCGGCCTCTGCCGCGGCCACCGGTGCCGTCGCCGGCGCGAAAGACCTCGGTCAGTCGGCCGTCGATGCGGTACGTGGTGTCGTGACGGGGACGGTCGAAGGCGTGAAGGTCACCGTTCGCGCCAACAAGGCCAAGCCGGCACCGCGTAAGTCGAAGCCGAAGTCGAGCTAGCGCGTTACGCGCGCCTCGCGTAGCTGCGTGCGGCGCACCTTCCCGGCGTCGTCGCGGAGCGGTTCGTCCACGAACTCGTATGAGCGCGGGACCTTGTAGCGCACCAGTCGCTCGGTGAGAAAGACGTTGAGATCCTCCCGCGTAAGATCGCCGCGTGTCTGCACGATCGCGTGGACGACGTGCCCGAGGTCGTCGTCCGGAAGGCCGATCACCGCGCTCGACACAACGAGCGGGTGCTCGTCGAGCGCAGCCTCGACTTCGGCCGGGTAGATGTTCGCACCGCCGGACAGGATGAGATCGGTGCGCCGGTCGGCGATGTAGACGTAGCCCTCATCGTCCATCCAGCCCATGTCGCCGATCGACTCCCAGCCGTCGACGACCTTCGGCTCGGCCCCGATGTAGCGGTACGTGGGGTTTTCGCGGTCGGGCGGCAGCATGAAGATCTCGCCGGTCTCTCCGGTCTTCAACTCGGCGCCGTCCGGGCCGACGATCTTCATCCTTCCGTACACCGGACGCCCGACCGATCCGCGGTGAGCGAGCCAGTCGTCCCCGCGGATGATGCACAAGCCCTGGCCCTCGGTCCCCGCGTAGAGCTCCCAGATCGCCTCAGGGCCGAGCCAGTCGATCCATGCTTCCTTCACCCACGGGGGGCACGGCGCGGCACCGTGCCAAACCGTCGTGAGCGAGGACACGTCACACGCGAGACGCTCGGCCTCGGGCAGACGCATGACGCGCGACATCATCGTCGGGACGACGAACGTCCACTCGACGCTGTGCCGCTCGACGAGCTCGACCATCGACGCGGCATCGAAGCGAGGCATCACGATGACGTGTGAGCCGCGGAAGATGCCGACGGCGCCGAACTGGAATGGCGCATTGTGGTACAGCGGTCCGGGGATCAGGACGACGGAGTCGTAGGGAACGCTGAACGCGCCGCCCACTCCGCGCTGTGTGACGCCGCGTGTTCCGGAGAGGATGAGCTTCGGACGACCAGTCGACCCGCCGGAGGTCGGCGCCTTCCACGACGCGGCGATGCGTTCGGGCACCGGGTCGTCCGGCAACGCTGCGTCCGGCTCGACGCCGACCGGGATGCTCTTGCGTCCTTCGAAGGATTGATCTACGCCGATGACGACCGGCGAGTTTGCGAGTTCCACGATCGCTTCCAGCTCTGCGCGCGGGAGCCGAGCCGACACCGGCTGCGGCGTCGCGCCGAGCTTCCACAGTGCAATGCTCGCCTCGTAGAACTCGACCGAGTTCGGAAGGGCGATCGTGACGAGGTCGTCTTGTCCGACGCCGAGCTGCGCGTAAGCGCGTGCGAGCCGGTTCGTCCGACGATCGAGCTCGCCGCGCGTGATTGTGACGTCTCCGCACGTGATCGCCGGACGGTCGGGATCCGCCTGTGCATTCTCGGCAACGGCGGTGCCGATCGCGACTTCGCGTCGCTCGGCGTCGGCCAATGACGACGAAGAAGCGCTAGGTGACTTGTTCGAGCTCTTCTTCGACTTCTTCGGCCCCCACACCGCGCTCGGCGGCCTCGGGATCGAGCTTCGCCGCCTTGCGCAAGAGCTCGATGCGACGGTCGACCTGCTTCAGCATTACCTGGCCGAAGATCATGAACTGGCCGTCGCCGCCGCCGTAGCCCCCCTGGCCGTTGCCCTGGCCGTTGCCCGTGCTGGCCGCGTACTCCTCGGCCTGCTGACGGGCCTTGGCAATGATCTCCTCGGCCGAGAGGCGATTCACCTTGTCTCCATTGGCGCCGAGTGCACGGACGACGGGCGAGACCTCGATGTAGACGTCCCGAAGGTCGTACATCCGCTCGACGGCAAGCTCGGCGAGCTCGTTGTGCCCGGCGATGATGCGGCGGCACAGATAGGTGCCGTAGGCGATGTGCCGGCGCTCGTCGGCCTGGATGTGGCCGAGACCCTCACGAAGGCCCGGCATGACCTGGAACGTGTCGAACATCTGCTTCCACATGCGGTATCCGGCGATCGCGAGGCAGCCCTCGATGAACTGGTTGTACGTGACCGAGCAATCGAGAAATGCTTCGGGCGACCGGTCCGTCAACACGCGGCGCATCGTGCGCGGAAGGATCGACTCGAACAAACCGTTGGGTTGTTCGGGATCGGGCAGCTTGATGCCGCGCGCCTCCTGGTTGCGCCGTCCCAGCTCGCGCATCTCCAGCGGGTCGGCCCCAATGGCCTTGAACCAGCGCGAGAAGAAGTCGACGTGCTTCGCCTCTTCGTAGGCGAACTGCGTGAGGAACAACGTCTCTTCGGCTCGGCCTTCGTCGGCGATCGCAAAGACGAGCGGCATGATGTCGAGCGTCACGCCCTCCTCGCCCACCATGAAGCCGTTGGCGAGGCCGGCCAGGACCAGCCGCTGCTCCATCGGGATGTTCGCCCAGTCCTCCGCGTCCTTGGTGAAGTCGATGTCTGCCGGATCCCAGTGCAGCTTCTTGCCCTTGTCCCACAGGCGCCACGGAAGGATGTCCATGCGCAGACCCTTGGGCGACGACCAATCGGAAAAGACCCGCGTCTGCTGCTGAAGGTCGGCGATGGAATCGGCGGTCTTTGACATGACCCCTCCCTGGTTCGATCCGGTCCTACGAAAACTATACTCGCCGGGACAGATTTGGGCTAGGTCTCGAACGAGACGGCGGAGGTTGACGTTTTACCAGGCGGTATAGATTGGTGCGTCGTGGGGGTTCTCTTGCACCACCAGGCGTTGTCGGGGAGGAACGACCTTGGCGAAATCGCGCGGCTCCACCAGGCGTGCTCGTGATTCGGCATCGACGGCGGAGCTGCCGGCGTCGATCGCAACGGATGTAGAAAAGCTTCGGCGGTACCATGCCGAGCTCGGCGATCTGATCAACCGGCTCGACGTCGATCAGAGCCCGGCCGACCGTGTGAGCCGGCACTTGCGCCGCCACCTGCCGCTGTATGCGCTCGGGACGGTGTGGGCGCTCATGATCATCCTCATTCCGACCGTCAACGAGCGCGGGACGACGACCAGCGCTTCGTCCTTGACGGAGTCGGGCACGTCCGAGGTCGTGGACGGCAACCGCCCGACGTCCGGCGGCACGGCCGGCGAAGCTGCGATCGGACAGGGCGCGCAGCGCAGCGTATCCGGAGGCCCGGCCGACACCGTGAAGGGGACGACCCCCGTCGCCAAGGTCGAAACCGGTACGGGCGTCACGCGCGGTGGCTACGAATGCAAGCAGGGCGTCCGCCAGATCCCGTGGTCCCTCTACGCGGCTCAGTGTGTTGCGAAGTTCACCGGGTCAAACGGCGGCGCGACATATCGCGGCGTCGACGACAAGACGATCCGCATCGCGATTCGCGAATCTGCGGTCAGTCAGGGTGACGCCGCCGACGCGCAGAACTCCGCGGCGGGACGCGCGACGCGGGCGCAGGCCGTCGCACTGCTGAACAAGTATGCGAGCTGGTTCGGCAAGACGATGGAGCTCTACGGCCGCAAGTTCGAATTCGTGAAGTTCAACAGCACGGTCTCCAACGACATCGAAGAGGCGCAGAGCCGCGGTAAGGAAGGCGCGTGCGCGGACGCAACCGATATCGCGGAAACCACGAAAGCGTTTGCAGTTCTCGGCTACCAAAGCTCGTTCATCGAGACGCAGCCATTCGCAGAATGCGCCGCCGAGCGAAAGATGTTCGTCCCGTTCGGCGCGTCGTACTTCCCGGAGCAGTGGTATTCGCAGCGGTGGCATCCCTACGTCTGGCACGTGTACATGGAGTGTGAGCAGATCAGCCACGACGTCGCCGAGTACATGGGCAAGCGGCTGCTCAACCGCAAGGCGAAGTGGGCCAAAGACCCTGCCTACCAACAGCAAAACCGGGTGTTCGGAACGTACGTCCCGGACAACGACGGCTACCAGCGTTGCGTGAACATCTCCGAGCAGGACTTCAAGAACAAGTACGGCGGCAAGATCACGCACCGGTACGACTATCAGCTCGACGTGTCGCGGTTCCCCGACCAGGCGGCACAGGCCGTCGTGCAGTTCAAGGCGGCCGGCGTCACGACACTCATCAACGCGTGCGACACGTTGTCGACGAGGTTCCTGACGGAGGCCGCCGACCAGCAGCAGTGGGGACCGGAGTGGTACATCATCGGCGTCGCCCTCCAGGACACCGACGGCCAGGCCCGAACGTGGAACGACAATGCCGTCAACGGTCACCTGTTCGGCATGAGCCAGCTCGGTCAAGCCAGACTCATCGAGGGCAAGGACGGAGAGGCGTACAAGAGCTGGAAGACGGCATTCCCGAACGAGGAGCCGCCGCTCGGCTTCGGCGACGCCTATTACCGCATCCTGAACCTCTACAGCCTCTTCCAGGCCGCCGGACCCGTCCTCACGCCGCAGAACATCGCGAATGCAATTCAGTCGATGCCACCGACGGGCGGGGCACATGGGCCGTTCGGGACGTGGTCGTATGCCGGCGACCACACGGCGATCGATGACTCGCGTGAGATCTACTGGGATCCGAACGCGACCGGCTTCGACGGAAACGCGGGCGCGTATCTGGAGACGTACGGAGGCAAGCGCTTCCTGTCCGGGCAGTGGCCGTCCGAAGAACCGCCCATCTATCCAAAGAAGAAATAGCAGGTCGAGGGGCTGAGGGAACGCGGTGAGCGCGGTGCTCGCCGACCTTCGGGAACGCACTGATCCCGACGCGCTCGAGCGCTACGTGCGCTGGGCTGCGTTCGCCTCGATGGCCATCATGGCTTGGGTCTTCACCGACAAGGTCGCGCTGGGTCGCGGCCTTCCGCTGGGCATCATCGTCCTCGGCCTGGTCTTCGGCTCCCTGTACGCGCTGATCGCCGTCGGGCTGGTTCTCGTGTATCGCGCGAACCGGGTGGTGAACTTCGCGCAAGCCGAGCTCGGCGTCGTCGCGGCCGTCCTCGCGATCGAGCTCGTCATCGAGTACGACCTCAATTACTTCGTCGCGATCGCCACAGGATTCGCGGCGGCTGCGCTGAGCGGCATGATCGTCGACCTCGTCGTCGTCCGCGTGTTCCGAAACGCGCCGCGCCTGATCCTCGCCGTCGCCACGATCGGCGTTGCGCAGATCCTCACCGGACTGGCCATCCAGATCCCGTTGTGGTGGAGCGGGCCGACGGCCGTGCTGCGCCGGTCGTTCACCACGCCGTTCAACGTGCAGTTCAGCATCTATCCGGTCAGATTCTCCGGCGATCACCTGATGGCGATGATTGCGGTCCCAGTGATCATCGTGGCGCTGACGGCATTCCTGCGCCTGACCGACTACGGCGTTGCCATTCGAGCATCGGCAGAGAACGGCGATCGCGCGCAACTCCTCGGCATGCCGATCGGGCGGCTGTCCACGATCGTGTGGGGCATCGCCGGATTCCTCTCCGCCGTAGCCGTGATCTTGCGCGTGTCGATCCTCGGGTTCACGACGTTCTCGAACGTGTCCGGCGGCGGCGCGTCGCTTCTCCTTCGCACGTTCGCGGCCGCCGTCATTGCGCGGATGGAGAACATGGCCGTTGCGGCCATCGCCGCTCTCGGGATCGGCGTCTTCGAGTCGTCGGCGATCTGGATCTTCTCGAACAGCACGTACTCGGATGCACTGCTCGTCGGCGTCATCCTGATCGCGCTGATCATGCAGCGCGGACACTTCTCGCGGTTCACAGAGACCGGCATCTCGACGTGGCGTGCGCTGCGTGAGGTACGACCCATTCCCACGGAGCTTCGTCGTCTTCCCGAGGTGCGCTGGGGGCTCGTCGGGATGTGGGCCGTCCTCGGCGCCGCCGTCCTGTCGTTTCCGGTGTGGGCCTCGCCCGGCCGCGAGCAGCTCGCATCGCTGATCTTCATCTACTCGATCGTCGCCGTCTCGCTCGTCGTGCTCACCGGTTGGGTCGGCCAGATCTCGCTGGGGCAGTGGGCGCTCGTCGGATTCGGCGGCGCAGCGGCGAGTGTGCTGGTCGGACGGCACGGCCTCGACCTCTTCATCGCGATCCCGACGGCGATGGTCGTCGGTGCCGTCGTCGCGCTGATCATCGGCATTCCGGCACTGCGAATCAGCGGACCGTTCCTCGCCGTGACGACGCTGGCCTTTGCCGTTACGTCGAGAACATTCTTCCTCGAGGACCGCTATCTCCCGTGGTTCGTCCAGGAAAGAATCGAGCGGCCCGTGTTGTGGGAGCGCTTCCCGATCGCGCTCGACTGGCAGTTCTATTACTTCTCGCTCGTCTTCCTCGTTCTCGTCATCCTGGCCGCGCGAAATCTCCGGCGATCGCGCACCGGACGCGCGCTCGTCGCCGTTCGAGACAACGAGCCCGCCGCGCAGTCGACGTCGCTCAACGTGCCGATCCTGAAGTTGACGGCGTTCGCGATCTCGGGTGCCATCGCCGGTCTCGCCGGCAGTCTGTATGTGCTGCACCAAACCGGTCTCAACACCGATTCCTTCGGCCCGGAGGTTTCGCTTCGCCTGTTCACGATGGTCGTGATCGGGGGGCTCGGCTCCCTGCCCGGCGCGATCCTGGGCGCCGTCTACGTCCGCAGCGTCGAGTTCTTCATCGGCGGCGGGTGGGCGCTGCTCGCATCGGGCGGCGGGATCCTCTTGATCCTTCTCGTGCTGCCCGGCGGACTCGGTGCGGGTGTGTACCGCGCGCGCGACGAGATCTTGCGATGGATCGCGCAACGGCGCGGGATCGTCGTCCCGAGTCTTCTCGCAGACATTCGCCAAGAAGAGGTCGAGGAGGAAGAGGCGGTGCCGCTGGACGACGTCCTCGCCGGTGTCCGATCGGGGCGGCGTAGCGGGCGCCCGATGCCGCAGTTCGCACCGGGCGGCGGAGGCAGCTGATGGCCAAGACCGCGACGCGTGTAGTGGAAGAGGTAGCGGCACCCGCTCCCCGGGGCGTCCGCGGATTCATGAGCTCGCTCGGCCCGGTCGGTCTGCTCCCGCTCCTCGTCCTGTTCGGACTGAACATGGTCGACGAGTTCGATCAGGTCGCCTTCGGTGCGCTTGCGCCCGAGATTCGCAACCACTTCAACCTCTCGAGCGGGACGTTCATCCTCGTCGTCTCGCTCTCGGGTGCGCTTTCGATCCTTCTCGCCGCGCCGCTCGGATTTCTGGCCGATCGGTACAACCGCGTCCGTATCGCCCAGATCGCCGGCCTCATCTGGGGCTTCGCCGCTATCGGCACGGGCATGGCGCCCGTGCTCGGCCTGCTCATCGCCGCACGTCTGATTGGTGGGATCGGACGACTCGTCAACGAGCCCGTCCATCCGAGCTTGCTCGCCGACTACTACCCGCCTCAATCGCTCCCGAACGTCTTCGGCGTTCATCGATTCGCGAACATCCTCGGAAATGTCGCCGGCCCGATCGCCGGCGCCATCGCGGCCGTCTTCGCCGCGAGCGCGATCGCCGAGTGGAGGCCGGTGTTCGTCCTCCTCGCGCTGCCGACGTTCGTGCTCTTGCTGTTCTCGCTGCGCCTCCACGAGCCGGTGCGCGGCTCGACGATCGACAGCGAGGGGGCCCGGCGATCGACGGAGACGTTCCGCTTCGGCGAGGCCTACCGGCGATTGAAAGCGATCAGGTCGCTCAAGCGGACGTGGGTCGCTGCATTCTTCTTCGGCGCCGGGGTCATCCCGCTCGCCTCTTTCTTGTCGCTGTTCTTCGAGGACATCTACGGAATGGGCCCGGTCGGCCGCGGCTTTCTGGTCATGCTCCGCGGCGTCGGCGGCGCCGTCGGCTTGGTCATCGGCGCACGGTTCACTCGCAAGCTGCAGTCGGCCGAGCGCCTCGACCGGCTCCCCTTCGTGACCGGGCTGATGATCATCGAGTTCGCGCTGGGCATGGTCGCCATGGCGCTGTCGCCGTGGGTCGTCGGTTCGATCATCGCGGCCTTCCTGCTATCGGTCGGCGCGAGCGGGTTCCTTCCGCCGTACCTCACGACTGTTGCGCTGATCGGTCCGCCGCGCATCCGTTCGCAGGGCTACGCGTACTCGCTGCTGTTCTTTGCGGTCGGCGGTGTGATTCTGTCGCGCATCGCCGCGGGCGTCGGCGACCAGCACGGCCTGCGCGTCGGCTTGCTGCTCCTATCTGTGTTCGTCGTCCTCGGCGGCATCATCGGTATGACCGTCCGGCGCTTCTTCAAGCGCGATGTGGACGAAGCGACGAAGTCGATCAAGGCGCAAGAGGCGGCCGAGAAGGGAACGTTCCTCGTCTGCCGGGGCGTCGACGTCGCCTACGACCAGGTGCAGGTGCTCTTCGACGTGGACTTCGAGATCGAGCAGGGGGAGATCATCGCGCTGCTCGGCACCAACGGTGCGGGCAAGTCGACGATGCTCAAAGCAATCTCAGGTCTGGTCGACCCGATCGGCGGCGCGATCTTCTTCGAGGGACACGACATCACCCACGCCGACGCGAACGCATGCTCCGAGCTCGGCATAGTGCAGGTCCCCGGTGGGCGCGGCATCTTTCCGACGCTGTCGGTCGGTGACAACATTCGTGCGGCCGGGTGGATGTACCGGGACGACTCCACGTACCGGAAGGACGCCGTCGAGCGCGTGCTCGAGTACTTCCCCATCCTTCGCAGACGCTGGGACACCCCGGCCGGGAGCCTCTCCGGCGGCGAGCAGCAGATGCTCTCCCTCGCGCAAGCGTTCATCGCCCGGCCCAAGCTCATGCTCATCGACGAGCTCTCGCTCGGTCTGGCGCCTACGGTCGTCGCATCACTACTCGGCATCGTGCGGGCCATCCACGACAACGGGACGACGATCGTCCTCGTCGAGCAGTCGGTGAACACGGCGCTGAAGCTCGCAAAGCGCGCGGCGTTCATGGAGAAAGGCGAGATTCGCTTCACCGGCCCCACGGATGAGCTCTTGAGCCGTCCGGACATCCTGCGCGCGGTCTTCCTCAAAGGCGCCGCCAGAGATGGTGGCGTCAAGAAGCGCGCGAAAGCGACCGCGAGCCGCTCCGCAAAGAACAAGCGGGCCGAGATCCTCAAGCGCCCGACCGTTCTGCGAACACATGGGTTGTCCAAGCGCTACGGCGGCATCGTCGCGGTCGATGACGTCGACGTCGAGCTCCACGACGGCGAGATCCTCGGGCTGATCGGGCCCAACGGCGCCGGGAAGACGACGATCTTCGATCTCATCTCCGGGTTCACGCCGTCCAACAGCGGGCGCATCGACTTCATGGGTCTCGACGTCACGGAGTGGTCGCCGTCGGACCGCGCACGAGCCGGGCTCGGCCGCTCGTTTCAGGACGCACGCCTCTGGCAAGCGCTGACGGTCAAGGAAGCGATCGCCGTCGCGTGCGAACGCCACGTCGGTGTCACCTCGCCGCTGCCGTCGATCTTCTCGACGCCGACCGCCCAGGAGTCGGAAGCCGAGGTCATGCGCCGCGTCGACGAGCTCATCGAGCTTCTTCGCCTCGGGGCGTTTCGCGACAAATTCGTCAGCGAGCTGTCGACCGGCTCCCGGCGCATCGTCGAGCTCGCGGCAATCCTGGCGCATCGGCCGTCGGTCGTGATCCTGGACGAGCCTTCGTCCGGCATCGCGCAGCGGGAGACCGAAGCGCTCGGCCCCCTGTTGCGGCAGGTGCGCGACCACCTCTCGTGCTCGATGCTCGTGATCGAGCACGACATGCCGCTGATCACAAGTCTCGCCGACCGCATGTACGGGCTCGATCAAGGACGAATCATCGTCGAAGGAACGCCCCAGGACGTGATCAACCACCCGCTCGTCATCGAGTCGTACCTGGGAGCCGAGGGGTATTCCGACCTCGTCGGAAACGGGCAGAAGCGTCGGTCACGCTCCCGGTCGCGCTCGCGACGTTAAGAGACCTCGACTCTCCCGCGCATCCGCTGGTGCACCAGACACTGGTATCGGTAGGTCCCCGGCTCGGAGAAGCGCAGCGTGTAGGTCACGACGCGGGGCGGGATCGCTCTGAGCACACCCGAGCTGAACTCTCCTTCGCCGTCCCACGTTCCGCCGTCGACCTTGATCGCGCCGCCGGACGGCGGATACGACACGGCTGCCGACGGCTGCGAGGTGCTTCCGATCGCGCGCCACGCATCCAAATTGATGCGCACGCCGTCCCGATCCTCGACGAGGATGCCGTCCTGCGCGTCGCGGCTCGCGCCGAACGAGATCGAGTGCATCCCGTACAACGTCCACTCGACTGCCGAGCCCGTCTTGGCTTGCGCAAGGTCCGGAATGAAGCTCGACACGACGCCGCGGACGCGTCCTTCCGGTCCGGTTCCGGCGAGGACTTTGCTCCCGACGGGCAGCTCCGCAGCTCGCCGGGCCGCGGGCTCGAGCGTTCCCGCGACCTCGTTCTCCTCGTCCTGGCCCTGTTTGCGGACGTCGGCGACGCGCGGCCGCTCGACACCGGGCGCTCGGACCTCGAGGGTCCCCGTCATCGACGCCCGGTGCACGAGACACATAAAGGAATATGAGCCGGCTCTGATGCCGGACGAGAGCTTCACTCGGAACGGCTCGCCCTCTTCGAGGAACCCTCCCGAGTAGAAGTTTTGCTTGCCGTCGAAGTCTGGTTGCTCGCGCTCGGGACACGCGCGTGCGCCGCCGTTCGGTGAAACGGGCGGTGCGCCCGTCGACAGGAAGCACCGCTCGGCCGCCGAACGGTTCACGCGCGGTGAGTCGTCCGAAACAACACTCGGATAGACGACCGGCAGCGTTCGCATCTCCGGAAGTGCCTCGATCTTCTTCACGTCGGACGTCGGGCCGAGCGCGGCAACGGCCTCGACCGCCCGATCCACGAGCCGGCCGAGAGCGACGGTGTGCGCCTCGCCCGTATCGCGGACTTCGAAGTTCAAAGCGTCGCCGGGATGCAGCGGAACGCTGGAGGGGAGGAACGACCACAGCGACGAGTTGAACCGCCGCTCCTGATCGCGCACGGTCACGCCGATGGCGTGACCGCCGGCATCGGCGTAGATCGTGACCGGCGGTCGCAACAGCTTCGAGTTACACCCGGCCACGATCAACGCGAAGGCGGCCATCGCACAAGCGGTTCGGCGGCAAACCCGTTCCATTACGGTAAGCCTGCCGTGACAACAGCCGAGCGCGCCAGACGACGTCTGCTGGTCTTCGCGATCGTCGTCGCGGCCGGGTTCGGTGTTCTGGCCGCCGTCACGTGGTGGACGAGCCGCGACAATCCCCGTGAAGGATCGAAGATCGTTTCGCAGGGCGGTCCCCCATTGGGCATCACGACGGTGCCGGACAGCTACCGGATCGTCTTTCGCGTCGACGACCGGGCCGGAAAACAGATCGTCACGACGACCGAGCGCGCGTGGTTCCGACGTCCATTCCAAAGTCGGATCGAGACGTACTCGGGACGGCCGCCAGGCGAAGTACGCCGGAGCGTCAGGCAGAGCGCCTTCGGCGTGCTCGCGTCCGTCAGCCCGAATGCAGCACCGCTCAACATCGTTGCACCGCCGAGCCTCGCGTCCGGAGACCTGCGTGTCGACCGAGTCCTCCGCAGTGCCGTCGCCGACGGGACGATCCTCGTCCGCGAACGGCGCGAGGTCTTTGGTCGCCAGTGCCAGATCTACCGGGCCGGAGGCCCGGTCTTTGCCGGCGATATCGAACGCTATGTCGGCGGCCGCGGCAACTTTGCCGACTTCTGCGTCGACCGAAACGGCCTGGTCATCGAGGAGGCGTGGACCTTCAACGGCAAACTGATTCGGCGGCGTGCAGCAATCGAGGTTCGCATCAACCCGCCCATCGATCGCAAGGTGTTCGAGATCGAACCGGCGCCCAGCGACGAGATCTCACGCGGCGCGATCCATCGCCTGGACGACGATCAGGAGATCCCCGGTCTCTACGTGCTGCCCGAGCCGCCGGACGGCTTCAGGTTGCTCGGCCGGTACGGAATCGTGATCCCGTCCGCGGCGTTGCCCGATCCGGGCGGCGGGACGGTCCCGGGCGCGGGACCGTCCTCGACGTCTGATGTCTACGTCCGCGGCCCCGACCTCGTCGTCGTCGACCAGGACCCGTCACTCGTCCGAATCGTTCAGCAGGAGTCCCGCGACGAGCGCTCGATCAAGCTGCCGAACCTGCGCAACGCGAAGCTGATCGTCGACGCACGCATGAGCGAGATCCGCGGCCGGGCCGGCGACTCCGTCGTCCGTATCTTCGGGACCATCTCACCGTCGGAGCTCATCAAGCTGGCCCGAGAGTTGCGGCCTCAGGAGTAGCATCGGGACGAGACCGACGAGGGGGAACCAATGGCGCAGACGCTCGAAGAGACGAAGCGTTTCCAGATCGTCGAGGACACCGATCTGCAGGGCATCGGCAAGGTCCATATCGACGAAGTCATCGAGTACGTCCACACGGGATTCAAGAAGCTCCCGACACCGATGGACCTGTATGCGCGCTACCTGAGGCAGCGCTGGAACGTCTTCGATCTCGACTTCTCGCAGGACGCCATCGACTGGCACGAAAAGATGACCGAAGAGGAGCGCGAAGCGTTCATCAACATCGCGTCCGGCTTCCATCACGGCGAACGGCAGGTCGAGGTCGACCTGGTTCCGTTCATGATGGCCGGCAGCGAAGAGGACAAGATCTTCATCTCGTCGCAGATCGAAGACGAAGCACGGCATACAGTCTTCTTCGACCGCTTCTACCGCGAGGTAGTCGGTATCGAGGGCGACGGCATCATGGGCATCCTCGACGGCTCGTTCCAATGGCTCACGGAGACGTTCGTCGGTCCGTTCGGACTCCTCGCGTATCTCGCCGACGACCTCCGCGCCGATCCCGAGGACCCGCACAAGCGCGTGAAGTACTCCACGCTCTACCACCTGTGGATCGAAGGTGTGCTGGCGCTCGTCGTGATGAAGATCACCCTCGGCTTCGGGCGCGACCGCGCCTTCCTGCCCGCGTACTACACGGGCTTCACGGCGACGTGCCGCGACGAGGCACGTCACGTGCAGTTCGGGATGAAGTTCCTCTACGACCACATCTCCTCGGACCCGACCTACGCGAAGGACGTCCTCGACGTGCTGCAGACGCTCTTCAACATGGGCGGCGCCGTCAGCCGGCTCGTCTACACCGAACCGCTCGGATTCGACATCCTGCAGATCCGCCAGCTCATGGTCGAGCAGCTGCATCGCAAGCTCGGCATCCTCGGCATGACACTGCCGAAGCAGATGCAAGAGCAGCTCGAATCCCTCGAGCCGGTCATCGCGGGAGGCTAGCCGTGACCGACCTCTTCTCCAACGACTGGGCAGCGCAAGTCTCCGACGCCATCAACTCGTACCCGGACGACGAGTACCGAGCAACCAAGCTCGACCTGTTCTGGAACTGGATCGACGAAGCGCGCAAGGGATTCAGCGGGACGCTTGCGCTCGGCGTGCGCGATCTTCCGTCGAACGGATCAACGGCCAAGCGCTACGCCACGTTCGCGATCTCGGAGGGGAAAGTCACGTCGAGCGATGTCGTCGACGAGCTCCCGGACGACACGACGTACTCGCTCGTCGGCGACTACGCCGTGTGGAAGGACATCGTCGAGGGCTACGACTCGGGCAAGGCGGTGATGTACCGGCGATTGCGGTTGGAGAAGGGAGACGTGTTCCGGTTCTTCAACCGGATCTACTTCTTTACGGAGTCGCTGGTGGCGTTGTCCAAGGTGCCGGCGAAGTTACCGGCCTGAGCGCAGCCGTCTTCGGGTCGCGTTCCTTCGCCCGCATGTAGGCCAGGACTCGGCTCTTCGCGTCCGGGCCGAGGATCTCACCGAACAGCTCGGCGACCTCGGCCTCCAAACGATCGAGCTCGTCGAGCGCGTCGTCGATCTCCCGCTTGAGATCGTCGGGCTCGAGGTTCATCGCCTCCAGTAATAGCACCGGAACGCGTTCTTGTTGCCGCAATTCTGTCCCCACGAGTATCGTTTCGCGGTGGCCCGGCTCCCGTTCACCGACCCCGGCGAGAACCTTGGCGTCAACATCTTCCGCGTCATGGCACACGCTCCCGAAGCGGCGCGCGGATTCTCGAGCTGTGGCTCGCGATTGCTCGGCGAGACCAAGCTCGATCACAAGCTGCGCGAGCTCGTCATCAACGCGATCTCCGTCGAGCTCAACAGCCCGTACGAATGGAGCCATCACGCCAAGTGGGCGCTCGACGTCGGCGCAACGGTCGACGAGCTCGAGGCGCTGAAGTCCGGCGACCTCGACAAGCTCGACTCGAAGGAGCGCACGGTCGTCGACTACGCGCTCAAGGTCGAAGCGAACGAGGTCAACGATGCCGACATCGAGGCGCTGCGCGCCGCCGGTTTCGACGACCGGGAGATCGTCGAGATCACGCTCGTCGCCGGGTTTTACGGCATGACGGCCCGTTTCATCAACGCAATGGACGTCGAGTACGACGAGGGGAACCCGCAGGACTTCGCGATACCGGAAAGCTCCGGGTCGTCGCGCGCTCGCGAGTCGGTCGAGCGGCTCAAGAGCTCGTAGGCTGACGGGGAGGGGACATGACGCAGACCCAAGCTCGCGAGAGCACCGATCTCGACGCGTTCCGCGAGCGAGCGCGCGAGTGGCTGGCAGCGAACGTTCGCAAGCGCGGCGCCGCCCAAGAAACCGAAGGCGTCATGGGTCCAAGTCATGAGATGGGCTCTCCGCAAGAGCGCGACTATGTCACCTACGCACGCGAGCTCCAGGCGAAGATGCACGACGCGGGCTTCGCCGGCATCACCGTCCCGAAGGAATACGGCGGCCAAGGGCTGACGCGCGCGCACCAAGTCGCGTGGAACCGGGAAGCCGCCGGCTACGCCGTCCCGGCGGTGAACGGTCTCGGTTTCGGGTTGTTCATCCCGACCTTGCTCACACACGGAACCGAGGAGCAGAGGCACTACTGGATCCCGAAAGTGCTGCGCAACGAGAAGATCTTCTGTCAGTTGTTCTCCGAGCCGGGAGCCGGCTCCGATCTTGCCGGCGTCCAGTCGAGGGCCGAACGCCACGACGGTGAATGGATTCTCAACGGACAGAAGGTGTGGACGTCCGGTGCCCAGATTGCCGACATCGGCGGCGGTCCGTTCCGCACCGACTCCGATCTGCCCAAGCACCAAGGACTGTCGTTCTTCATCGTCGATATGAAGCAGTCCGGCGTGGAGGTTCGTCCGCTCCGGCAGATCACCGGCGAGTCGCACTTCAACGAAGTGTTCTTCACCGATGCACGAGTGCCGGCCGAAAACCTGGTGAGCTCGGTCGGCGACGGCTGGCGTGTGTCGGTCACGATGCTCATGAACGAGCGCATGTCGCTCGGCGGTGGCGGCGGCGGCCCGCAGCGCCGGGGCGGCGGTGAGGGCGCCATTGTCAGGCTCGCGCGCGAGCTCGGGATCTTCGGCGATGCGGAGGTGCGGGACAAAGTCATCGATCTGTTCGTCCAGCAGCGCGTGCTGTCGATGCTCGGCCGGCGCATGGCCGAAGAGACCAAGGGCAAACCGGCCGGTCCGGAGTTCTCGATCTTGAAGCTCATGGGGACGCGCGTCGCCGCGCAGATCACCGAGCTCGCACCAAATCTCGTGGGAGCCGGCGGCGCGGCGTGGGAAAGCCACGACTCCCCCGGTCGCCGCTGGTCGCAGCAGATGCTCGCGTCGCGCTCGGGGAAGATTGCCGGCGGATCCGACGAGATTCTCTTGAACATCATCGGCGAGCGAGTGCTCGGTCTCCCGCAAGACCCGCGTGTGGACAAAGACGTGCCGTTCAAAGAGCTCAAACAAGGGACGACGAAAGCGTGACGACGACACAAGAGGCAGCCATCGACGTCGAGGAGTACCGGGCGAAGGCGCGCGAGTGGCTC
>DASQWC010000087.1:0-2016 GCA_035640475.1 Actinomycetota bacterium
CGATTCGCTCGCGCAAGCTCACTACTGGCGAGGGAGGCCCCCAGATGTCGATCTCGACCTGGTCGTCCCAGAGAGGCTCGAAGAAGCGCAACCCTTCCACGTGGTCGAGATGGAGGTGCGTGAGTAGCAGCTGGATGCGCCGTACGTTTCGCCGCTGGAGCTTCTTTCCGAGCGCGCAGATCCCGGTACCGGCGTCGAGCACCAGCATCGATCCGTTCGCCAACTCCACTTCGAGGCAGGACGTGTTGCCGCCGTAGCGCACGGTGTCACGACCCGGTGTTGGCAGCGAGCCACGACAACCCCAGACGGTCACGCGCATGAGCGGAGGCTCACGCTCAGGAACTCCAGAAGATGGCGACCATCCCGAGAAATTCGTCGACATGCGCGAAGAGCGGAAAGGCAGTGACCGCGATCTCTCGTTCGACGCCGTCCAAGCCGGTCACCTTCATCTGCTCGTGTGCTGCGCGCCGTTCGTTCAATGCGATCGCCGCCGGCCGCCGTTCGGGCGGAAGCAGCTGGCCTTCTGGAGTTCGAGGAGCAGCCTTCGCCGACCACTCGTCGAAAGGCATCTCACCGGCCTCGGCGAAGGTCATGCCGATGATCGACTCGGCGGCCTCGTTGAAGTAGACGAGCCGTCCCTGCTCATCAGTGATTCCCATCGGGGTCGCCAGGTTGGACGCGAACTCGCGGGCGAGGATCAAAACGAGATGCTTCTGCTCTGCCACTTCGTCGACGGCTCCGTCCGACGGCCTCCGAGGATATCTGGGCGGCGAAGGGCGAGCCGATTCTGCTGCGAGCGTTGTAAGGGATCGGCTCGGCCTGTCCACGAACACACGGCCCCGCGTCCCGTGCGTCGCTTGCACCTTTGACTCCGCTCCGATGATTTTACGAGCGTCGGCCGGTCCGATGAGTATCGACGTGCCGTCTGAACGGTCTGAACGCAACGCGGAGACCCGCGCGCTGGTCGGGAGCTGCGAGTGCGGCGCGGTTCGCTACCGCGTCGCGGACGAGTTCCTCTATGCGGCGAACTGCCATTGCTCGCGCTGTCGCGCCGCCACAGGCTCGGCGTTCAAGCCGTTTGCCGGGATCGAGCGCGAGAAGCTCGAGATCACGGACGGCGCCGCCGAGCTCCTCGTCCACGGAGACGACGACCTGAACGACACGCGCTGCCGCGCGTGCGGCTCCCTCCTCTTCTCCGTCGTCCGCGACGGCGCCTACGTGCACGTGGCGATGGGATCGCTCGTCGATGCTCCGAGCATCCGGCCGACGAAGCACATCTTCGTCGGCTCGAAGGCAGCATGGTTCGAGATCACCGACGACCTGCCGCAGTTCGAGGAGCACGCGAGATGAGCGCGCCCTTGAAGGGCATCGGCGCGATCACGCTCTTCGTCGAAGACCTCGAGCGCTCGAGGTCGTTCTACCAGGACGTCTTCGGCCTGAAGCCGATCTACGAGGACGATGACTCCACGGTGTTCGACTTCGACAACACGATCGTCAATCTGCTCCGCGTCGCTGCCGCGCGCACGCTCATCGAGCCGGCAAGCGTCGCGGGCCCCGACGCCGGTTCGCGTTTCCAGCTTACGATCTGGGTGAAAGACGCGGACGCAGCATCCGCGGCGCTGGACGCCCGCGGCGTCACGCTGCTGAACGGACCGATCGACCGCGAGTGGGGCGTGCGCACAGCGAGCTTCACCGATCTCGACGGCACAATCTGGGAGATCGCGCAGCAGCTTTCGTAGCTCTACGGTCGCTTCTGCTGCAGCGCGGCCGCGTACGTCCCGAGCAGCCGCGTGAACGTCGCGTGCTCGCTGACTGCCGCGAGCGCCTCGACCATCTCGGGCCGGTCGGCGGGCGCCTCGACGTCCGCGTAGAAGACGTATTCCCACGGTCGTCCCGGCCGGGGGCGGGACTCGAGCTTCGTCAGATTCAAGTGCCGCTCGGCGAACGCTCCCAGGCAGCGATACAGCGAGCCCGCTACGTGTCCGACGCCGAAGACAAGCGACGACTTGTCGGGGT
>DASQWC010000088.1:0-19861 GCA_035640475.1 Actinomycetota bacterium
CACCGGCGGCCGCAGCAGCCCAGGCTGCCGAAGCACCGGCGGCTCCCGCACCGGCCGCCGCTCCGGCCGCCCCAGCCGACACCGGCGACATTCCGCACATCGACCCGACCAACCTGCCCGACGGCATCGACGCCGTCGCGCGTGGACGTTTGAAGAAGCTTGCCGTGTTTCAGGAGCGTGGCGAAGCTCCGCCGGCCGACCTCATCGAGAAGCTCCAGCCCATTCTCGATTCGATGAAGGGCTAGAACGCGCTGGACTGGGCTTCCCTAGAACGCACGGCGAGAATCACCGCCGGCTCCGGCACTCGTGCCGACGGCTCTGGGCTCCTGCGTTTGCGCCGCAACATCGTCGAGCTGCTCGACGAAGCGTGCGCCGAGGTCGAGCGCGAAGCGAGCCTGACGACGTCGCCGAGAGCCGAGCTCCTCGTCGTGGATCGCCACGGATGGATCGGCGGCAACCTCAGAACGCTCGAGCGGTTGTTCGGTGAGGTCAACGTCTCGGGAGCGGAAGCGAAGGTTCTTGCGTGGGAGGGCGGCCTGTTCGTCGGACTCGTCGCGCGCGTCGTCCTCGCGCAGTTCGATCCGTTCCGCGATCAGCTCATCGTCGTGTATCCGAACCTCGGCGAGATGGCGCAGGGCAGCGGGCTGAGGTTCCTCATGTTCCACGAGGTCACGCACCTCGCTCAGTTTCGTGCGGCGCCTTGGATTCCCGATCGCATTGTCGAGCTCGGCCGCGAGGTGATGGCGGCGCAACAACCCGGCTGGACGAGGGAAGCGCTCGGAAAGCTGCCGGAGGTGCTGCCGGAGATCGTCCGCTGGGCCCGCGGCGCCGTAGAAGGACGCGAGCAATCGATGCCGCTCCTCGAGCTCCTTCCCGACGCACAGCGCGAAGCCGTGTTCAAGCTGCACGCGATGGTCACCCTTCTCGAAGGCCACGCGACGTTCGTGACTGATCTGATTGGACGGCGGGTGCTGCCGGACTTCGACGCGCTCAAGCGGCGGATCGAGGCCCGGAGAAAGCGTCCGCCGTTGGTCCGGCTGCTCGAAGCGGTCGCAGGTCTCGAGATGAAGCGCCAGCAATACGTGCTCGGACGGGCCTTCTGCGAACGAGTCTGGGAGCACGGCGGCGCGGCTGCGCTCGATGCCGCTTGGCGCGGCCCGGAGTGGCTGCCGACGCTCGACGAGCTGCGCGAGCCGCACCTGTGGCTCGAGCGCGTCGGCACGCCGACCGCCTCCTAGACTTTTCCCATGCTCGAACACAACGTCGAGCAGGCGCTGCGCGCGCTCGGAGTCTCCGATGGTGATCGCATCGCCGTTGCCTGCTCGGGTGGAGCGGACTCGGTCGCATTGCTCCATCTCCTCGCGCATCGCGGCGTGCACGTCTTGCACGTCGATCACCATCTCCGTGCCGAGTCGTCGGCCGACGCAACGTTCGTCGAAGGGCTTGCGCGCGGACTCGGCCTTGGCTGCCGCGTGCTTCACGTGTACGTGCGCCGGGGCAAAGGCGAGTCACTCGAAGCGGCGGCGCGCGAGGCCAGGTATTCGGCCCTCGAACAAGCGCGGACGGATCTCGGCGTCGACTGGATCGCGACGGCGCATACGAGAGACGATCAGGCCGAGACGGTTCTTCTCCGTCTCCTGCGCGGCGGCAGCCTCGCCGGTATCGCGCCGCGTCGCGGACCAATCGTGCGCCCGCTGCTCGGCTTCGGCCGAGACGAGCTCAAGGATTGGCTCCTTGCACGATCGATTCGATGGCACGAGGACCCATCGAACGAAGACGTCGCGCTCGAACGGAACTGGGTCCGGAAGGTATTGCTCCCGGCGATGCGCGACAGGCGTGGTGGCGTCGCCAAGGTCCTCGCGAGAGCCGCCGACCATGCGCGCGCGGACGCCGAAGCGTTGGACGAGATCGTTCGGGCGTTGCTCGGGCGGGTCGTCGTCGACGAAGCAGGTGCGTTCCTCCCGATGCCCGAGCTCGATCCGCTCCCGCTCGCGCTTCGGAGCCGGCTCGTTCGGACGACGCTTCGCCGGATCGGAGTCGATCCGACGTCGACGGAGCTCGAGGCGGTCAATGCGCTGCGAGTCGGGCGCCGCGCCCGATGCGGTGGCGTCCGCGTCGACCGAACACCCGGCGGCATCGTGTTTGCGCACGATCCGCTTCCAGTCCCGGATGTCTTGCCGTTGCCGGCGAGCGGCACGATCGAGTCGCGCGCATGGGGGATTCGCGTTCGCGTCGGTCCGGCCGGTGCTGCGCCGTGGGTGTGGAGATCGCCGCTCACCGGCGAGCCGGCGGCCATCCGCTCCCGCAGAGCCGGCGACCGCGTCTCGACCGCTGCCGGCACGCGGAAGGTGCAAGACGTGCTCGTCGACGCGAAGATTCCGAGCTCGCTCCGCGATCTCGTCCCGCTCGTTGCGACGGGTCCCGATGCGCTGGCTGTCGTCGGTCTCACTTCGTACCCTGTTGCCTCCGGAACGGTCGTGGACGCCGAGCCGTGCTCGGCGACCTGGTCCAGAAAGGTCCTGTGGACGCGGTCGAGCGCATAGACGAGCTTGTCGACGTTCCGGCGCCCTATCGGGCGCAGCTGGGCGAGATCGTCGTACCCGCCGACGCCATCCGGTCGAAGGTCGCCGAGCTCGGAGAGACGATCACCCGCGAGTACGAGGGCCGGGAGCCGATTCTCATCGGCATCCTAAAGGGCGCCTCGGTGTTCCTGGCCGACCTGGCCCGGCACATCGCACTCCCGCTGCGGTTCGACTTCATGGCCGTCTCCAGCTACGGGTCGGCGACCAAGTCGTCGGGCGTCGTCCGGATCCTGAAGGACCTCGACCACGAGATCGAGGGGCAGGACGTCATCGTCGTCGAGGACATCATCGATTCGGGACTCACGCTGAACTACCTGCTTCGCTACTTGCGTGCGCGGCGTCCGGCGTCCCTCGAGGTCTGTGCGCTGTTCTCAAAGGAAGGACGGCAACGGGTGCCGATCCCGATCCGATACGAGGGGTTCAAGATCGGCGGCGAGTTCGTCGTCGGGTACGGCCTCGACTTCCAGGAGCGTTTCCGCAACCTGGGGTTCCTCGCGGTCCTCAAGGATCACCCCGAGACCCGCTCCGCGCGCCAGCCGTAACTCCGTAACCCGAGTACGATTTACTACGCCATGAGGCGCTCCCCGAACCGCAGCGGCCTACGCCGACGTCTTGGCCGCAACGCCCTTATCTACGCCGTGCTGGCGATCGGCGCGATCTGGCTGGTCGGAAGCTTCGTCGGGCGCGGCACCCAGCCGACCAAGCTGCGCTTCGACCAGTTCCTCGACAAAGTCGAGGCCGAAGAGGTCGCGACGGCCGAGATGTACCTTCGCGACCAGCGCATCCGCGGCGACCTCCGCAACGGGACGAACTACGAGACGACCTACGCGGGCGACGGAGACCGGCTCGCCGACCGTCTGGCTCGAAACGACGTCAAGGTCACGCCCGACCCGCAAGGGCAGTCCGTCTTCCTCACGTTCCTGACGAACGTGCTTCCGCTGCTCTTGATCTTCGGTTTCTTCTTCCTCGTCATGAACCAGGCTCAGGGCGGCGGTTCGCGTGTGATGTCCTTCGGGCGCGCCAAACCCCGGCTCGTCACCAAGGAGATGCCGAAGATCGGCTTCGACGACGTCGCCGGCCTCGACGAGGCCGTCGAGGAGATCGTCGAGATCAAGGAGTACCTGTCCAACCCGTCGCGATTCCAGGCCATCGGCGCGAAGATCCCCAAGGGCGTTCTGCTCTTCGGTCCCCCGGGCACCGGCAAGACGCTGCTCGCTCGTGCGGTCGCGGGCGAAGCGGGCGTTCCGTTCTTCTCGATCTCCGGTTCTGACTTCGTCGAGATGTTCGTCGGCGTCGGTGCTGCTCGGGTCCGCGACCTGTTCGAGCAGGCGAAGACGGCCGCCCCGGCCATCGTGTTCGTCGACGAGATCGACGCGGTCGGCCGGCACCGCGGCGCCGGGCTCGGCGGCGGCCACGACGAGCGCGAGCAGACGCTGAACCAGCTGCTCGTCGAGATGGACGGCTTCGACGTGAAGACGGGCGTCGTCCTCATCGCGGCCACGAACCGTCCGGACATTCTCGACCCGGCCCTGCTGCGGCCCGGTCGGTTCGACCGGCACATCGTCGTCGACCGTCCGGATATCCGCGGCCGCGAAGGCATCCTCAAGGTGCACGCGAAGGGCAAGCCGATGGCCGAGGGCGTCGACCTCGGCATCATCGCGCGCCGCACTCCGGGCTTCACCGGTGCCGACCTCGCGAACGTCGTCAACGAATCGGCGCTCCTTGCGGCTCGCCGCAGCAAGGAGCAGATCACGGGAACCGAGTTGGAGGAAGCCATCGACCGCGTGATCGCGGGACCGGAGCATCGCTCGCGGCTCATCACCGCCGAAGAAAAGCGGATCATCGCGTACCACGAAGCCGGACATGCGCTGGTGTCGCATCTCCTCCCGTACGCGCACCCCGTCCACAAGATCACGATCGTTGCCCGCGGACGAGCACTCGGCTTCACCCTCACGCTCCCGACCGAGGACCGCTATCTCGTGACGAAGGCGGAGCTCACCGACGAGCTCGCGATGATCCTCGGCGGCCGCGCGGCGGAGGAGCTCGTCTTCGGCGACGTCACAACGGGAGCCCAGGACGACATCGATCGCTCATCGAAGATCGCACGCGCAATGGTGTGCGAGTACGGCATGTCTTCGCTCGGCCCGCTGGCGCTGGGGCAGCGGCACGATCAGCCGTTCCTCGGACGCGACATCCAGTCGGTGCCCGATTACTCCGACACGGTTGCCGCCGAGATCGACGCCGAGATCCGCAAGATCGTGGAGACGGCGTTCGAGGAGGCCAAGACGATCTTGCGCTCGAACCGTGCGAATCTCGACCTCATCGCCGAGCGGCTCATCGAGCAGGAGACGATCGAGGCGCCGCAACTCGAGGAACTGCTCTCGGGTCTTCCTGTCACGAAGGGCGAACGCGGTAAAGTGTTAACGGAGCCGCGGGTGGCTGGCGGCAAGAAGGCGCCAAGTGGGCGGCGGCTGCGAGCGAAACCAAGGCCGAAGCCCGAGCCGGGACTCTCGCCCGCATAAGAACCGCACATGGCGAAGATCGAATTAGGTACGGGAACCGCGGCCGAGATCGTCCATCCGCAGACGGGACGGCCGAAAGCCGGCATCGTCCTCGTACCCGACATCATGGGGCTCCGCCCGCTGTTCGAGGAGCACTGTGCGCGTATCTCCAAGGAATGGAAGGTCAGCGTCTGCGCGCCCGAGCTGTTCCCGGGGATGGAGAAGCTCAATCTCGACCAGCGCATGAAGAAGGCCAAGTCGCTGTCCGACGAGGACAAGGTCGGCGACATCCTCGCCGCAGCACAGCGCACCGGGTGTGACACGGTGCATGTCATCGGGTTCTGCATGGGCGGTATGTACGCGCTCAAAGCGGCGGCGAACGAACGGTTCACGAAGGCCGTTTCCTTTTACGGAATGGTTCGCGTACCGAAGCAGTGGAAGGGGAAAGGGCAAGCAGAGCCGCTCGAGCTGCTCGCCGATCGTGGGGCCGCACACGTGATGGAGATCGTCGGAACGAAGGACGCATACGTTCCCGTCGAGGACGCGAAGGAGCTCGAAGCCATCGGCGCTACCGTCGTCGTGTACAAGGGAGCCGAGCACGGCTTCATCCACGACGCCGACCGGCCCGCGCATCGTCCGAAGGACGCGAAAGACGCATGGACGCGGGCGAAGAAGTTTCTCGGACTCTGAGGCCGCGCCTCCGCGCCGCCGCCGTTGCGGTTGCCGTTGTTTCGACGTTCCTGACGGGCTCGAGCGCAGGAGCCGCGATCAGACAGGACGACGCCGGGACCCGCCGCGATGCGGGGAACACGTTCGAGGCCGCGACGAAGGTCGTCCCGCACGGCTTCTACGCGGGAGAGCTGAACGCTGCCAAAGGTGACACGGACGACTTCTACAAGTTCCCGCTGCGCGAAGGTTCGGCCCTGTCCGTGCTCGTCGAGTTCAACGGCGGCACGCTCTCGGATCCCGTGACGCTGCTGGATCCCAGCGGCAATCCTGTCGACGTCGGCGTGAAGGTTTCCGGTCTTGGGGTCGCCGTCGGATCGGTGTTCACCGGCGAGTTCCCGACGACGGTGCGGCTTGCCGTTCATAAGGCGCTCGCGCCCGGCGAGTACAGGCTGCATCTCCAATCCAAACGGTCCACGATCGGCGATTACGCCCTGTGCTTCCTCAACTGCGAGGGAGTCGTCACTGCGCCGCAAGACTTCTTCGCCGGCGGAGCCCTGCCGACGCCGTTCACGAAGGTGCTCCTCATCCCGCCGGCGCACGGCGACCTCGGCAATCCGCTCGGGCCGACGGTCGTCGACTACGTGGACGCGACGCTGCGCGGGATCCGCAAGTGGAACGACGTCATCAAGGCGTTCACGAAGGACTTCCCGAAGTACTCATACCTGCGCAAGATCAAGATCCATCTGGACGTCTTCGACGGCGTCCATCCGGTCGATCCGGCCTTGTACGACATCATCATCGGCTACGCGGCGGCGGGACCGGCTTTCCGGGGGATAGCGACCGACGTCGATCCGGGCATCGAGGATCTGCTCAAGCAGATCGGGGCCGACGAGCAGGTGCGGTTCACCGGGCGCGGGATCATCCTCAGCCTGTTCGGGTCGTCTCCACGTGTCGGCCAAGTGCTCTACGACTTCCCCGAAGTGATGGACCTCGAGATCGTCACGTCGCACGAGTTCGGCCACACGTTCGGCCTCGGTCACACCAGGACGTGGGACCGCAGGCTCGGCCCGGACCTGATGAACAGCCCGGCGACCTTCGTCTACGGCGATGGGTTCCCGATCGGCGACGGCGGCGAGCGCACGAAGCGCAAGTGCCTGTCGACGACCAACCTCTACGGTCTCGCGGTGGCCTACCGGTGGATCCCGAGCGGCAAGTGGCAGAGCACGTCGCGCAGTGTGGATCTGCCGAAGGGCATGCCGTACAAGTGGTACTGCTAGCTCCCGTTCCGGCCTGAATCCGCCGGTACCATGGACGCCCCAATGGGCGATCAGAAAGCCGAAGAAGCCGTCCGGGCACTCCTCGACGCGCTCGGCGAGGACGCCGACCGCGAGGGACTGAAGCGCACACCCGAGCGGGTCGCCAAGCTCCTCGAGGAGTTCACATCGGGCCGGGACGTCGACCCCGCGGCCGTCTTGACCCCGGTCTTCTCCGAGGAGCACGACGAGATGATTCTCGTCAAGGACATCCCGTTCGCGTCGCTGTGCGATCACCACCTCGTACCGTTCGTCGGCAAAGCCCATGTCGGGTACATCCCGAACAAGAACGGTCGGGTGACGGGGCTGTCGAAGCTCGCTCGCGTCGTCGATATCTGCTCCCGCCGTCTGCAGATGCAGGAGCGGCTCACGACTCAGGTCGCCGACGCGATCGAGCAGGCGCTCGATCCGCGCGGCGTGATCGTGGTCGTCGAAGCGGAACACATGTGTATGTCGATGCGCGGCGTCCAGAAGCCGGGGCATCTCACTGTGACATCCGCCGTCCGGGGCGTGTTCCGCGAGAACGTCGCCACCCGGGCCGAGGCGATGACGTTCATCCGGGGCACTCGTTGACGACCCGGGTGATGGGCGTCTTGAACGTGACGCCCGACTCCTTTTCCGACGGGGGCCGGTTCGAATCTGTCGACGCCGCCGTCGCCCGCGCCGAGCAAATGGTGTCCGAGGGCGCATCGGTGATCGACGTCGGCGGCGAGTCGACGCGTCCGGGCGCCGTCGACGTCGATGCAGACCTCGAGATCGAGCGTGTCGTACCGGTCATCGAACGCATCGCCCCGCTCGAAGCGGAAATCTCGGTCGACACCCGTAAGGCCGTCGTCGCCAAGGCGGCAATCGACGCCGGCGCGACGATCGTGAACGACGTCTCGGCCGGCGCGTACGACCCCACCATGCTGCCGCTCGTCGCGGATCGCGGAGTTCGGGTCGTGCTGATGCACATGCGCGGCACGCCGCAGACGATGGACACCGAGACCGGCTACGGCGACGTTGTGCGCGACGTGGCCGGCGAGCTCCGTGAGCGCGTCGGCGCGGCACATGAATCGGGCGTCGACGACGCGAAGATCATGCTCGACCCGGGCCTCGGCTTCGCGAAAACGCCCGGGCAGTCGCTCGCGTTGTTGAAGCGCATCGACGTGATCGCCGCCATCGGCTACCCACTCGTCGTGGGCCCTTCGCGAAAGCGTTTCGTCGGGCACGTACTCGACGCTCTGGTCGATGATCGCCTGGAAGGCACTATCGCCGCGTCGGTCTGGTGCGCGCTGCAGGGTGTCGCGATGGTGCGTGTGCACGACGTGCGGTCGGTCCGGCGTGCGCTCGACATGATCGGGGCGATCCGTGACGCTTGACCGTCTCTTCGACGAGGGTCAGGGACTCTTCGAGCTCAATCCGTCGAAGGTTCAGTGCTATCTGGACTGTCCGCGGCAATACCGCTTCCGGTACGTCGAGCGCCGTCCCGAACGCCGCACCTTCGGGCCGACCGCGTTGGGCCGGTCCGTACACAAGGCGCTGCGAGATTTCTACGGATTGGAATCGTCGGAACGGACCGTCGACAACTTGCTGCGCGCCCTGCGTCGGGCGTGGGACGGCACCGGCTACCGGTCGTCCAAGGACGCGGAGGATGCATTCGCTCGAGCAGAGGACATGTTGCGCCGTTATCACGCCGGAACAGATCCGCAGCGCGCTCGCGTCGTTGCGCTCGAGTCGAAGTTCTCGCATGCGAAGTCGGGCGAAGGCATTCTCGTTACCGGACGCGTGGACCGTATCGATATCGACGAGGGCGACTACGTGATCGTCGACTACAAAACGGGTCGCTTCGGCCAGACCGACGAGTCGATCGACGAGTCGTTGCCGTTATCGCTCTATGCGATTGCCGTGTCGGCCGTACTCGGCCGGCCGGTCAACCGTGTTGCCGTCGAGCACCTGCCCACCGGCCGCCGCGCCGAGACGAACCGGGACGACGGGCGCATCTCCGGCGACTGGAAGGCGCTGGTGGACCTCGCCGACGAGATGCGCTCGATCGAGTCCGAGTTCCCGCCGAAGCCGGGCCCCCTGTGTCCGTGGTGCGACTATCTGACGATCTGTCCTGAGGGCAGGGCGTCGATGCGCGTATCGAATGCTGCGGCCGACGAAGCGCCGCCGCTCGTCGACGAGTATTCGTGACCGACGCGATCGTCATCGAGGGCATCCGGGCCGACGGCCGGCACGGGCTGCCCGGTGAGCGGGACATTCCCCAGCCGTTCGTCGTTGATGTCGAGCTGCGCTACGGGCTCCGCGCCGCTGCGGCGGCCGACCGGCTCGACGAAACGATCGACTACGGCGCGATCGCGTGTGAGGTGCGCGACGTCATCGAGAGCACGTCGGTCGAGCTCATCGAGACGCTGGCGGAGAACATCGCGGAGCGCCTCGGCGCGTTCGGAGCAGACTCGGTGCTCATCCGTGTGTCGAAGCCCAAGGCTGCCGAATCGCTCGGCGTCGACGCCGTCGCGGTAGTGATCGAGAGGTAGTTCAGGATGCGCCGTAGGCGCCCCTTCTAAATGGTTATCCGGGCGTTCGTCGGGCTGGGCTCGAACGTCGGCGACCGGCTCGAGAACCTGCGCCGCGCAATGGACGAGCTCGTGAAAGAGGTCGAGGTCATCGGGAAATCGAGCGTCTACGACACGGATCCGGTCGGGCCGCCGCAGCCGGACTTCCTGAACGCCGTCGTCGAGATTCGTACCGAGCTCGCCCCCCGAGACCTGCTTTCCAGGTTGAAGTCGATCGAAGCCCGCATCGGCCGGATCCAGGGGGAGCGATGGGGGCCGCGAGAGATCGATCTTGACCTGCTGCTCTACGGCGACGAGGAGATCGACGAGCCCGACTTGCGGGTGCCGCATCCCCAGATGTGGGAGCGCGCGTTCGTCCTCGTACCACTGGCCGAGCTTGCGCCGGACCTCGTGCCGAAGGACTTCGACCGGTCGGGCGTCCGGCCCTTCGGGCGGCTCTAGACAGATACGAACATACGTTCTATAGTGGTCCGGTCGTGCCCTCCGAACAGCTCTTCGAGCTTCGCCGTCGCACCTTCGATACGCCGCACTTCCGCGGGATCGAGTTCATCGAGGCCGAAGCGAAGACGATCATCAACAAGGTCCCCGGCAACTTCCTGCCGTTCGGTCACACGATCAATCCGTATCGGGGATGTTCGCATGCGTGCGTTTTCTGTTTCGCTCGAAACACGCACACCTACATGGACATGAATGCCGGGCGCGATTGGAGCACGAAGATCGTCGTGAAGACGAATGCAGGCGAGCTCCTCCGCCACGAGCTCGCATCGAAGAGGTGGAAGGGCGAGCCGATTGCGATGGGGACGGCGACCGATCCATATCAGCGAGCCGAGGGCCGGTATGGGCTCATGCGCGCGATCATCCGAGCGCTGATCGACTACATCAATCCGTTCTCGATACTCACGAGAGGAACACTGATGCTGCGCGACCTCGACTTGCTAACCGAAGCCGCCCGCGTCACGACGGTGTCGACGGCGTACTCGATCCCCACGTTCGACGACGATGTCTGGCGTCGCAGCGAGCCCGGCACCCCGCACCCGCGCAAGCGCATGGAGGCCGTCCGGAAATTGAACGAGAACGGGATCCCCTGCGGCGTCATGGTCGCGCCGGTGTTGCCGGGCATCAGCGACAGGCCCGACCAGCTGATGGACGTCGTGAAGGCCGCCGTCGACGCCGGCGCCACGCACATCACCCCGATCCTTCTCCATCTGCGTCCGGTCGTCCGGGAGGAGTACATGGCGTGGCTCGGCGATGCCTATCCGGAGCTCGTCACTCGCTACGAGGATCTCTACGCCGACGGCGCGTACGGCCCGAAGGATACGCGCAGGGCGCTCGGACGCCGTGTCGCCGGACTCATCGGAGCGGCGGGGGGCCGGCGCGGCGAAGACGACGACGAGCCCAGGCGCTTCAGCCGGCCGCGCGCTCCCGCTGCGACGGAGCGGGAGCCTGTGAAGCAGCTGGAGCTTCTGTAGGAGGCTTCACCGTTCCGACGCGCATCGCCATCCGGTAGACGAGGACGCCGCCGAGGAAGTTGCCGGCAAACATCGTGGCGCACGCGACGACGAGAACACCGATCGCCGCAACCGATGGAAGGCCGTCCCTGAAATACAGGACGAGCGCCTCGGCCGCCAGGAGCGTCGCGGCGAGCTGGACGATCATGTGGCGCGTCGCCTGGCGTTTCTTGGCCGAGCCGGACGGCATCCCGGCCCAGTCGATGAACCCGAACAGCGCCGCAACCAGCGCTCCGGCCAGGCCCATGACCAAGAGGTACGCGCCGGCGCGTCCGTAGGTTGGGTTGCCGGTGCCGTGCGCGATCAGCCCGAGCACAACGGCCGCGGGATACAACGCTGTCGGGAAGTGGACGAACATCGGATGCGTTGGGTGTCCGATCGGGTGGCCCTGCAACCACTGCCTTACCGTCCACTTCCCGACGCGCATGACTCCCTCGACTCCTTGTCTGCACATTTACCCCCTCCGCGGCGCGCAAAACCGGCACCTCCTGCTAGAGTTTCGTTGGGTCCGAGTCCGGTATCCCTGCGGGAACTGGAACGGAGGGCCGACCTCCTTCCGTACCCGCGCGGCTGTGCTGTTCAGGATCGCCCGTAGGGCGTCCTTGTGGGTTCAGGATCGCCCGTTAGGGCGCCCTTGTGACTGGAGGCTGCGTGGCGAGACGACCGACGGTCTCGATCGTCGGCTGTGGGCGGGCGGGCGGCGCCATTGGTTTGGCGCTGTCCAGAGCCGGCTATCCGGTGACTGCTGCATGGTCGCGCACGCGAGCCGGACGGCAGCGGGCGCAGCGCCTCCTCGAGGTTCCGGTGTTCTCGGAGGCCGCTGAGGTTGCAGCGGCCGGTGAGGTCGTCGTCGTCGGAGTTCCGGACGACGCCATCTCGGAGGTTGCCGGCGCCATCTCCTCCGCCGACTTGTCGGGAAAGCTCGTGCTCCACACGAGCGGCGGCGTGTCCGTGCAGGCCTTGGCGGCCGCCAAGAGCGCCGGAGCGCGTACCGGCTGTATGCACCTCCTCCAGACACTCCCCGACGCCGTCCGGGGTGCGGAAACCCTTCAGGGCACGGCCGTCGCGGTGACGTGTGATCCGCGCGACCGCGCCGCGCTCTTCCGCCTCGCCCGCTCGTGGGGCGGCCGGCCCTTCCCGCTCGCCGACAAGGACAAGACGCTCTATCACGCAGCCGCGGTGTTCGCGTCGAACTACGTCGTCACCTCGATTTGGTCCGCCCTTCGCATCCTGGAGCGCGTCGGCGTGCCCAATGCCCGCCAAATGCTGGCTCCGCTTGCACAGGCGTCCGTGCAAAACGTCACGACGATGCCGGCCGAGCGCGCGATCACCGGGCCTGTGGTGCGCGGCGACACCGAGACGGTCAAGCGGCACATCGATGCGCTCGGCCACACAGATCCGACCGGTGGACGAATGACCGACGCATATCGCTCGCTGGCCCGCCTCACCGCCGCGCTCGCGCGCCTCGACCTCACCGCATTCGACAAGGCAACGGCATGAACGCAACCGGACGAATCACCGAAGCTCGCAAGCTCATCGACGCCGCGCGTTTGGACGGCCTCAGCGTCGGCTTCGTCCCGACGATGGGCGCGCTCCACGATGGTCACCGGTCGCTCGTCGGCCGGGCGCGGGCCGAGAACGGATTCGTCGTCGTCAGCATCTTCGTCAACCCGGCGCAGTTCAACGCGGCTGGGGACCTCGCGTCCTACCCACGGACGTTTGCCGCCGATCTGGAAGCATGCGCAGACGAGGGGGCCGATCTCGTCTTTCATCCCGACGCCGACGAGATGTACCCGGTTGCGCCCGTGACATCCGTCGCCGTCTCCGGGCTGACGGAATCGATGGAAGGCGCGGCGAGGCCGGGTCACTTCGCCGGGGTCACGCTCGTGTGCGCGAAGCTGTTCAACATCGTCGGACCGTGTACTGCGTACTTCGGAGAGAAGGACGCCCAGCAGCTGAGAGTTGTTCGGCGCATGGCGACGGACCTCGACATGCCCGTCGAGATCGTTGCGTGTCCGACGGTTCGCGAAGCCGACGGTCTGGCGATGTCGAGCCGCAACGTCCGCCTGGGACCGGACGACCGAGCGGCGGCGCTTGCGCTCCCGCGCGCGCTCGGCGCGGTCGTGGAGGCCGCCCGGACGGGCGAACGCGATGCCCGTGTGCTCGAACGTCTGGGCCGCGATGCGCTCGAGGATCTCGACGTCGACTATCTCGAGGTCGTCGACGCGTCCAGCCTCGAGCGGCTCGAGCGTGCCGATCGACCGGCGCTCGTCTGTGCCGCGGTCACCGTGAACGGCGTGCGTTTGATCGACAACATGGCTGTTGACATCACCGAGGAGGATTGATGGTCCGCTACATGCTCAAGTCGAAGATCCACCGCGCGACGGTGACTGAGGCAAATGTCGAATACGTCGGCTCGATCACGATCGACGCCAATCTGATGGAGCGTGCCGACATCACCCCGTACGAGAAGGTGCTCGTCGCCGACATCGACAACGGCGTCCGGCTGGAGACCTACGCGATCGAAGGCCCGTCCGGCTCGGGTGTGGTGTGCATGAACGGCGCGGCGGCTCGGCTCGTCGAGAAGGGCCACAGGGTGATCATCATGTCCTTCGCCGGCTACGAGGAGGCAGAAGCGCGCGCACACCGCCCACGCGCAGTATTTGTCGACGGGAGAAACGCACCGGCTTGAGCCTCACACGCCCCTCGCAGGAGCTACTCGCCGCCTTCGACTCGGCCGTTGCGGCCGCTCTGGTGGAGGATCTCGGCGAGATCGGGATCGAGTCCGACGTCACGACGAAGGCGGTCGTCCCGGACGACCTGCTCGGCGCCGCAACTGTGTACGCGAAACAGGCGGGTGTGATCTGCGGCCTGGAGGCTCTCGCCGCAACGTACGCGCAGCTCGATGCGGGCGTCTCCGTCGCACAGTCGAGCAAGGACGGCGACGGCATCCAGCCCGGCGACGCGGTCGCGACCGTCGAGGGCCCGGCCGCCGCGATTCTGGTCGGCGAGCGCTCGGCCCTCAACCTCATCGGCCACCTCTCCGGCATCGCAACGCTCGTCCGGACGTTCGTCAGAGCCGCTCCCGGAGCGATCCTGACCGACACCCGGAAGACGCTCCCCGGTCTGCGTCTGCTCCAGAAGTACGCGGTGCGCATCGGGGGCGCCTCCAACCACCGCTTCGCGTTGTGGGACGGCGTCCTCGTCAAGGACAACCACATCGCCGCGGGCGGCGGCGTCGGCCAAGCAGTCAAGCGCGCACGTGCGAGCACGTCGCTGCCGGTACAAGCGGAGTGCACGTCGCTGCAGGAAGTGGACGAAGCTCTCGAAGCCGGCGCGATGGCGCTGCTGCTCGACAACCGATCGACCGACGAGCTCCGCCGGCTCGTCGAGCACATCCGATCGAGAGCCGACCACGTCATGATCGAGGCTTCGGGCGGCATCACGCTCGACAGCGTCGCCGAGGTCGCGACCACCGGCGTCGACCGGATCTCGGTCGGCGCGTTCACGCACTCGGCGCCTGCGCTGGATGTCAGCATGAAGCTCGAACGAGTCTGGAGGCCGAATTAATGTTGCTCGCCGTCGATATCGGCAACACCGAGACGACCATCGGCGTCTTCGACGGTGAGGATCTCGTCAAGGAGTGGCGGATCGCCACGCAGCGCGACCGCACATCCGACGAGCTCGCGCTCGTCATCAACTCCTTTCTCCGCCTCGACCACGTCACCGGCATCACGGGCGTCGCGGCATCGAGCGTCGTGCCGCGCGCGACGCAGGCGATGCGCGAGTTCGTCCCGCGCTATTTCGATCTGGACCCGGTGATCGTCGAGCCCGGCGTCAGGACCGGTATGCCGATCCGCGTCGACAACCCGAAGGAAGTCGGCGCCGACCGCATCTGCAACGCGGTTGCGACCTACGAGCTGTACGGGGGCCCGGCGATTGCCGTCGATCTTGGGACCGCCACGACCTTCGACGCCGTCTCGGCGGAAGGAGAGCACCTGGGGTGCGCGATCGCGCCGGGTCTTGCGATCTCCGCGAACGCCCTCGTCTCCCAGACGGCGATGCTCAAGCGTGTCGAGTTTGCGACGCCGTCCCGCCTCATCGGTAAGAGCACGGCCGAATCGATCCAGTCGGGTGTCGTCAACGGCTACGCGTGCCTGATCGAGGGCATGATCGAGCGCATCCGGAAGGAGCTCGGCGGGGATACGAAGTCGGTTCTCACCGGGGGCCTGGCGTCGGTGATGGCGCCGAATCTCACGGGGATCGACATCGTCGACCCATGGCTCGTCCTGCAGGGCCTGCGCATCATCTACGAGCGCAACACCGACTAACCACTACACTCCTGCCCATATGAGCGAGGAGGAGCTCTACCGCGCGCGCTTGAGCAAGCTCCAGGCGCTCCAAACCAAGGGCGTCGACGCCTGGCCCGTGCGCTTCGACCGCACGCACGTCGCCGCCGAGCTCCACGACACGTACAACGACCTCGAAGCCGGCGCGGAGAGCGGTGCGAACGTCCGAGTGGCCGGCCGGCTGATGTCGTCCCGCACGCAAGGCAAGGTCGCTTTCGGCGACCTCGTCGACGCATCCGGAAAGATCCAGCTCTTCGTCGCACCCGAGGGCGTCGAGGCGTTCGACTCGTTTGACTCGGGCGATGTCATCGGCGCCTCGGGCGAGGTCATTCGGACGAAGCGCGGCGAGCTGTCGGTCCGGACGACCGACATCGTCCTCCTCGCGAAGGCGTTGCGGCCGCTGCCGGACAAGTGGCACGGCTTGCAGGACGTCGAGGTGCGCTTCCGTCAGCGCTACCTCGACCTCATCGCGAACCCGGACGCCCGCCGGATCGCCGAGCTGCGCATCGAGACGCTCCGGACGACGCGCAACTTCCTCGACGCCCGCGGCTTCAACGAGGTCGAGACGCCGGTGCTGCATCCGATTCCGGGCGGTGCCGCGGCCGAGCCGTTCGTGACGCATTTCAATGCGATCTCAAACGACATGTACCTGCGCGTCGCCACAGAGCTGTATCTCAAGCGGCTGATCGTCGGCGGGCTCGAGCGCGTGTATGAGATCGGGCGCACGTTCCGCAACGAAGGACTGAGCTACAAGTACAACCCCGAGTTCACGATGCTCGAGGCGTACCAGGCCTACGCCGACTACGGCGACATGATGGAGCTCGTCCAGTCGCTCGTGCAGGACGTCGCGCAGCAGACGATCGGCGGTACGAAGACGAGCTTTCGCGGACACGACATCGACCTCGGCGGCCGGTGGCCTCGCGTCACGATGATCGATCTCGTGAGCAAGGCCACCGGTACGAAGATCGATCTCGATACTCCTGTCACCGATCTCAGGGAGACTTGCGCCCGGTTCGATGTCGAGGTGCAGCCGTGGTGGGGGGCCGGGATGCTGATCGGGGAGCTTCACGACAAGGTCGCGGAGAAGACGATCGTCGAGCCGACGATCGTCCAGGACTATCCGCTCGACATCTCCCCCCTGGCGCGCCGGCACCGCGACGACCCGCGGCTGACCGAGCGGTTCGAGCCGATCGTGTGCGGCATGGAGATCGGCAATGCATTCAGCGAGCTCAACGACCCGATCGACCAGCGCGTGCGCTTCGAGGCGCAGATGGAGGCCCGGGAGCACGGCGACCTCGAAGCGAACCCCATCGACGAGCCCTACATCCGGGCGCTCGAGTACGGGATGCCGCCCACGGGCGGCCTCGGCGTCGGAATCGACAGGGTCGTGATGGTGTTGGCAGGTGTGCAGTCCATCCGCGAAGTCATCCTTTTCCCTGCACTCAGGCCCGAAACGGCCGATGAAGAGAGTGACGATCCAAACGGTGGGTAACAGGCCAAGTATCAGACTGGTAACGATTCGCGAGGCAGGCGTGTTAGACGGAACGAGAGACGGCTCTCAGGCGTTTATAGGTAAGACGGTCGGGTCCGGCACGGCGGGTATACTCAGGCCACCGGATCCCGGAAATAGGTGTTCACAAGGGGGCAAAACCCCCTCCGGGTGGAGGTAGTCGATGTTTGAGAGGTTCACCGACAGGGCGCGACGCGTCGTCGTCCTGGCCCAAGAGGAAGCTCGGCTCCTTAATCACAACTACATCGGGACCGAGCACCTCCTGCTGGGCCTGATTCACGAAGGCGAGGGTCTGGCCGCCAAGGCGCTGGAGTCCCTCGGGGTGTCGCTCGACCAGGTTCGCTCGCAGGTCGAGGACATGATCGGGGTGGGCACGGCCACTCCGCAGGGTCACATTCCGTTCACGCCGCGTGCCAAGAAGGTCCTCGAGCTGTCGCTGCGTGAAGCGCTGCAGCTCGGCCACAACTACATCGGGACCGAGCACATCCTCCTGGGCCTGTTGCGCGAGGGCGAGGGCGTGGCCGCCCAGGTCCTCATGAAGATCGGCCTGGACATGCAGAAGGTCCGCCAGACCGTGCTCCAGCTCATGCAGGGCTACCAGGGCCAGCAGGGCGAGGGAAAGGGCTCGGGCGAAGCGCCGTCCGGCTCGCTCGTCCTGGACCAATTCGGACGCAACCTCACCGCCCTCGCCGCGCAGGTCAAGCTCGATCCGGTCATCGGACGCGAGCGCGAGATCGAGCGCGTCATGCAGGTTCTCTCCCGGCGCACGAAGAACAACCCCGTCCTCATCGGGGAGCCGGGCGTCGGCAAGACCGCGATCGTCGAGGGTCTCGCACAGCGCATCGTGCAGAAGGAAGTTCCCGAGACGCTCAACAACAAGCAGATCTACACGCTCGACCTCGGCGCCCTCGTGGCCGGCTCGCGCTACCGCGGTGACTTCGAGGAGCGGCTCAAGAAGGTTCTCAAGGAGATCCGCCAGCGCGGCGACATCGTGCTGTTCATCGACGAGCTGCACACGCTCGTCGGCGCCGGCGCGGCGGAAGGTGCAATCGACGCCGCGTCGATCCTCAAGCCGATGCTCGCCCGAGGCGAGCTCCAGACGATCGGCGCGACGACGCTCGCCGAGTACCGCAAGCACCTCGAGAAGGACGCCGCGCTCGAGCGCCGCTTCCAGCCCATCCAGGTCGAGGAGCCGTCGGTCACCGAGACCATCGAGATCCTCAAGGGACTGCGCGAGGGATACGAGCAGCACCACCGCGTCGTCATCACCGATGAAGGCATCGTCGCGGCCGCGAACCTCGCCGACCGCTACATCACCGACCGCTTCCTGCCGGACAAGGCCATCGACCTCATCGACGAGTCCGGTTCCCGTATGCGGCTGCGCAAGCTTTCCAAACCGCCCGAGCTGAAGGAGCTCGACGACCGCATCTCGCTCCTCAAGACCGAGATGGACACCGCCGTCGAGCAGCAGGACTTCACTCGGGCGCAAGACCTCAAGGGGCAGGTCCAAACGCTTACGCGTGAGCGCCGCGAGAAGGAAGAGGCGTGGCGCTCCGACGAGGGCGAGTTCTACGGCGTCATCGGCGAGGAGGAGATCGCCGAGGTGCTGGGCGCGTGGACCGGCATTCCCGTCCACCGCCTCACCGAAGAAGAGTCGGCAAAGCTCCTGCGCATGGAGGACGAGCTCCACAAGTCCTACGTGAGCCAGGAAGAAGCCGTGCGCGCCGTCTCGCGTGCGATCCGCCGGACCCGTGCCGGCCTCAAGGACCCGAAGCGGCCGTCCGGCTCGTTCATCTTCCTCGGACCGTCCGGTGTCGGAAAGACCAAGCTCGCCCGCACGCTCGCCGACTTCCTGTTCGGCGACGAGGACGCGCTCATCCAGATCGACATGTCCGAGTACATGGAGAAGCACACGGTGTCGCGTCTGGTCGGCTCACCGCCCGGCTACGTCGGGTACGAAGAGGGCGGCCAGCTCACCGAGGCCGTCCGCCGTCGTCCGTACTCGGTCGTGCTCTTCGACGAGATCGAAAAGGCGCACTACGACGTCTTCAACGTCCTGCTCCAAGTGCTCGAGGACGGACGGCTCACCGACGCCCAGGGTCACCACGTCGACTTCAAGAACACCGTGATCATCATGACCTCGAACTTGGGGACGACCGACTTGTCGCGCTCCAAGGGCATCGGCTTCTCGACGCAGGGAGACAACGAGCTGCCGTACGAGCGCGTCAAAGAGAAGGTGATGTCGGAGGTCAAGCGCAGCTTCCGTCCGGAGCTGCTCAACCGCATCGACGAGATCATCGTCTTCCACGCGCTGTCACGGGAGCAGGTCAAGGAGATCGTCGACCTGGAGATGAAGCGCGTCGAGGAGCAGCTGCGCAGCCGCGGCATGGGCATCGAGCTCACCGAGGACGCCAAGGACCTGCTCGCCGAGAAGGGTTACGACCCCGCCATGGGAGCCCGGCCGCTGCGCCGCACGATCCAGCGCATGGTCGAGGACCCGCTGTCCGAGAAGGTGCTCTGGAAGGAGTTCCGTCCCGGTCAGACGGTCGTGGTCGACGCCAAGGACGGCGAGATCGTCTTCACGGGCCGGGACGAGCCCGAGTTGGAGCTCCCGGAGCCCGTCGAAGTTGGCAAGCCCGGTCCCTCAGCCGAGTAGCGAAAGGCGGCGGCGGGGTGTCGGCCCGCTAATCTCGGACATCCTCGCTATTGCAGTGCGCTTTCGCGCACCGCAATAGCTGCGGAACTCGCGCGGTCCGACACCCCGCCGCCCAACGGAACAACGAGGAAGGGCATCCTCGAGAACTCGGCGTGTCGGACGTGAACGCGTTCGTCTCCGACCCGGCGACTCGCGGTAGTGTCGCGGCGGCGACG
>DASQWC010000089.1:0-37485 GCA_035640475.1 Actinomycetota bacterium
GCCGATGATGGGAGGCGGACCCGCCACCGTCGGCGTCACGAGCACGTCGTAATCCTTGAAGAAGCTCACCAGGACGCGAGATGCGCGCATGATGCGGCCCTCGCCGAGGAGCAATCGCGGCCCGTCGATCGTCCGGCCGAACTCGATGAGCGCTTTGTTCACCGGCTCGAGGCTTTCAAAGGGCGGCATCGGGTCGTATTGGCACGTCCGGACGGCCCAGACCACGAGGAAGTCCTCGACAACCTCTTGCGGCCACGGTGGAGGATCGATCTCGACGACCTCGTGCCCGAGCTCGGCGAGGAGTGCGCCGGCTTTTCGTGCGCCTTCCGAGTTCGCAGCCGCGACAGTGGTGTCGAGCGGCGGATCGGCCGACAGCGCGATGCGCAGCTTGCCCGGATCACGCCCGACCTCCTCCGCGAACGGGCGCTCCGGCGGCGGCGCCCACCACGAGTCGCCGGTCTCGTATCCGGCGAGTGCGTCGAGCAATGCGGCCGAGTCGGCCACCGTGCGTGAGATCGGTCCGTCCTGCGAAAGGAAGCTGTTGCCGCGCGGTGCGGCGCTCACGCGTCCGCGTGACGGCTTGATCCCGTACAGACCGCACAGCGACGCGGGGATGCGGATCGATCCGCCGCCGTCCGAGCCTTGCGAGACCGGGCACAGTCCGGCGGCGAGCGCGCCGGCGGCACCACCGGAGGACCCACCGGTCGTCCGCTGTGTGTCCCACGGATTGCGGGCTGGATGGTACCCGGGCGGATCGGTGAAGCACGTCGTCCCGAACTCGGGCGTGTTCGTCTTGCCGAGCATGATGAAGCCGGCCTGCTTGATGCGCGTGACGACCGCTTCGTCGAAGTCGGGGATGCGGTCGGAGAACGCAGCGTTGCCGTGGGTCGTCCGGACGCCCTTGGTGTCGTTGAGGTCCTTGATCGAGATCGGCACGCCGAAGAACGGGGGCAGGTCGTCTCCGTTGATCTTCGCTTCGGCCTGCTTGGCGTGATCGCGGGCTTCGTCGAGCGTCGTCGTGAGATATGCGCCGAGCGTCGGGTTGAGGTCCTCGATGCGCTTCGCGTAGAGGTCGACGAGCTCGACCGGCGACACCTTCTTCAGACGGACGAGCTCGGCGAGCTCGGTCGCCGGCGTGAAGGCGAGCTCTGTATCAGTCATGTGCCGCGAGGCCGTTCAACCCCGCATCGTAGATAGCCTCGATCATCGCGACGGCCTGCTCGTTGGGAATGCCGACGGGATCGAACTCCGACTCCCACTCGACGACGCACGCGTTGTCACCGGCGTCGCGGACGCGCAACGTCGACACGTAGTTCTGGATCGGCAGCGGGCCTTCAGAGATCGTGTATGTGTACTGCTTCTCGCTTTGGTCGAGGAGCTTCTCGACCATCTGCATGCCGTTGCCCATCGTGAGACGGCGCGCGTCTCCCTCCTTCTCTTCCTTCTCGATCCCGGGGAGCCATGTCTGCAGGCGATGGAAGTCGCCGACTCGCTGCCACATCTGGTCTGCGGATACGTCGAACGCCTTGGACTTGTGCACCTTTGCCATTTGGAGACCTCCCACGCTCCAGCGCCTGGAGAGCGTAACGGTTTAGTCGTCGGTCGAGTACGGCAGGGGCCGCAAGTCGATCTTGAACCCGACGCGCTCGAAAAAGCCGTCGTGCAGCGCCTGCTCGAACGGGCTCGGCTCCAAGTCGGGCACCGGCAAGCCCTGGAGCTCCTCGCCCTCGCACGGCGGCGAGGAGACCGGAACCTGCGGGAGGGTGTCGAGCTCGATCTCCGGGTTGGGCTTGGATGCCATCAGGCTCCTGCCGATGTTGTTCGCGTGCCGATCCCGTTGTGTGAGGTACCACTTGCCGCCACCCGGTCCTTCCGCCGGGGCGCCGAGGAAGCGCCATTCGATGAAGCGAAGGATCGACGTGTGGTCGTAGAGCCTGTGGTCGACGTAGCCGGGCCGCGCGTAGGGCGACGCCATGAGCGTGGGCGTGCGGAAGCCGGCCTGTCCCCAGTTGTTCTGATCGTTTCGGCTTCGGCGGTTGTCGTGGAGCACGGGCGGACGCACGTGGTCGAAGAATCCACCCCACTCGTCGTAGTTGATGAAGAATGCGCCGCTGTTCCAATGGGGTGACATCGCAAAAGCTTTGAAGACGTTGAACACGAATCGCTGGCCGACGCGCATGTCCGCGTGCGGGTGGTCGTCGGTGCGCAGGTCCGTCGTGAATCCGGGATCGACGAACGTCACGTTCGGCAGCGTCCCCGCGGCGCAGTCGGCGAAGAAGTGCTCGAGGTGACGCGCATAGGGCACCATGCGCGAACCCCACAGCGCGATGGCGGGAAGATCGACGAAGTAGTACGCGGCGGGAACGTTGGCCGCCGCGAGGCGATCCCAGATCGCTTCCCACTCGAAGCCGTCGGGACCGCTGGGAAAGTCGTTCGACTTCATCTCGCCGGACTGCGCGGAATGCATGTACTCGCGATTCGGAAAGGTGGGGCCGAGAAGCGAGCAGTGGTAGCGGTCGAATGTCGTGAAGCGCCGGACGAGCTTCTCGTACAAAGGGACGTCGACGGCGTTGTAATAGCCGAGTGCGTACTCGTCGTTGCCGCTGCCCTTGCCGAGAAACCCGCGATCGCGCTGCGCGCGTCCGGCATCCCAGCCGTGACCCGGATCGGGGTGGCCGCAGCCGCGATACGGGTTGGGTTCGTCCTTCTTTCCCGGCAGGTAGTACGTACGCTCGCGCTTACCGTGCTCGTCGCGGAAGGCCTGCGTTTGATCGCCTTCGACGTAGAAGCGGCGTCCGTAGTTGCTTTTGCCGTAATCAAGGTACTTCGCGTCGGTGCGCAGCCACCCGAAGTAGTGGTCGAACGAGCGATTCTCCATCATCAGAACGACGACGTGATCGACAGGCGACGATTTCGCCGGGAGGTCGAGGATGCTGCCGCCGGGAAGTCCTCTCGCCGCCTCAGCCTCGGCCGAGCTTCCGCCGAACAGCGACGAGATCCGGGGACCGAGCGATGCGGCCGCCACCGTCAATCCGGCAGCGCGAAGAAACTCCCGGCGATCGAGCTCCCCGCTCATGGGTTAGGCAGATTCTTCAGGTCGGCGGCAGCCGCCGCAACAACGCGGAATGAACGGACTATGAAGGGCGGCGCGGCTCCATGATCGCGACGCCCCAGCCGACGTGCTCTTTCCAAATGCTCGCGATGCGTCCGCCTTGAACGGCCGGCTTCGGGTCCCCGATCGGTGCGCCGGCCGCCCGTGCGGCCTCGACCGTCGCATCGAGATCCATACAAAGGAAGGCGATGCCCCACAGGCCCGGCGCGGGCGGCCCCTGTGCGACTTCGATGACCGAGGGCCCGGCCCGGTAAAAGGCCATCTCCGGGCCGTCCGGGCCGCGCGGGTGGAATCTCCGGCGCAGCTCGAGCCCGACGACGTCCTCAATCGCTTTGGTTGCCGCGTCAAGATCGGGAACGGCGTACACGACGTGATCGATGCGGTCGACCAGGTTCGGATGAGCCGAACTCGCGGTCGTCTTCGGTTTCTCATACGTCGGGACGCCGAGACGGGTCACGTCGCCGTCGAGCGAGTCGAAGCCCCACGCCGGCTCGTTTCCGACCTCGAAGACCACGCCGTCGACAACGAATTGCCCGTTGCTCACCTCGAAGCCGCACGTCGCCCACTGCTCCGGGGAGCCGGGTACGCCCATCCAGGTCAGAACGGTCATGCGACAGGATAGGCTCGCGCGAAAGTCGCACCGGGAGGTTCACATGGCAGACGCGTCCTTTCCGCACACGCCGGAGGACATCACGACGAGCTGGCTTTCCGATTCACTCGGCGCGCCGGTGAGCGCGTTCGAAGCCGAGCAGATTGGGATCGGCGTCGGCCTGCTCGGACGGTTGTACCGACTGCAGCTCACGAGCGAAGGCGGTCCGGCGAGCGTCATCGCGAAGTTCCCGACGCTCGACGAGACGGCGCGCATGAATGTCGTCGAGCCGCTGCGCTTCTACGAGAAAGAGGTTCGGTTCTACCAGGAAGTCGGCGACCTGCCCGTCGCCATTCCCCGCGCGTACTTCGCCGAGCACGATCCGGCCACCGGCGATTTCGCGCTGCTGCTCGAAGACTTGTGCGAAGGACGGATGGCCGACCAGGTGGCCGGATGCCCGAGACCGGACGCCGAGACGGCCGTCGACGCGATGGCCGCGCTCCACTCGTACTCCTGGGGGGGATCGCGCTTCGGCGACATGCCCTGGCTCCCGAGCTATTCAGATCCTCCGTTCCCGCAGGTGATCGCCGGCATGTACAAGCAGTCGTGGCCGGTAGCGCTCGACATCCTCGGCGAGGGGATGTCCGACACGATCAAGGACTTCGGGGAGCGGTACGAAGGGCTCGTGCAATGGTTCATGGACGAGCTGACGCATGAACCGCTCACGTTCTGTCACGGCGATTTCCGGCTGGACAACCTGTTCTTCGCCACCCAAGAAGGCCAGCCGCCGGTCACGATCGTCGACTGGCAGATCTGCTTCCGCGGGCGCGCGGGCTACGACCTCGCATACTTCATCAGCCAGAGCCTCAGGGCCGAGGATCGACGTCGGTGCGAGGACGAGCTCATCGACCGGTACGTCGAAGGCCTCGCGTCGCGGAACATCGACTACCCGCGCGACGAGCTGATGAAGGACTACAAGCGCACGGTCGCCTATTGCTTCATCTATCCGATCGTCGCGACCGGTCAGGTGGAGGTGACCAATGAGCGGCACCTGGCGCTGCTTCGGGGAATCCTCGACCGGGCCGTTGCCGCCATCGAGGACACGGGGGCACTAGAACTTCTGCCCTGATTCGTCGTCCAGGACATACGGAATTCCCGGCTCCCGCGAGTACGCTTGAGCTGATGGCCGACACCAAGGTCGCCCAGCGCAAGCACCGCGGCGTGGAGGCCTCCGAAGCGATCGAGGATTTTCGCCGCGCCTGCATCTCTCGCGCCATCGACGATCGCGAGATCGCCCTCCAGCGCCAGAGCAAGGCCTTCTTCCAGATCTCCGGCGCCGGCCACGAGGCGCTCTACCTCGGCCTGGCCCGCGATCTGCGGCCCGGATACGACTGGTTCTTTCCCTATTACCGCGACGGCTCGCTGATGCTCGGCCTGGGCGTCGAGCCGAAGGATCTGCTCCTGCAGGCGGTCGGCTCGGCCGAGGACCCCTCCTCCGGGGGACGGCAGATGCCGTGCCACTGGAGCTTCCCCGAGCTCAACGTCGTCACGGAGTCGTCGGCGACCGGAAGCCAGTGCATCCCGGCCGTCGGCTGCGCGGAAGCGTCTCGATATATCGTCCGGCGCGAGCTTCCGGGCTGTTCGGCCTACGGCGACGAGCTCACCTACATCTCGCTCGGCGAGGGCGCTTGCTCGCAAGGTGAGTTTTGGGAGTCGCTGAACACGGCGTGCACGCTGCACTTGCCGGTCCTGTACGTCGTGGCGGACAACGGCTACGCGATCTCGGTTCCCTCCGACGACCAGCATCCGGCTCCCGTGTCCGAGCTCGTCGCCGGCTTCCGCGGGCTGGCGGTCCACAAGGTGGACGGCCGCGACTACTTCGCGGTCCGGAAGACGGGAAAGGAAGCCATCGCGCGCGTGCGGGCCGGAGAGGGTCCGGGTCTGATCCACGCGATCGTGACGCGACCGTACTCCCACTCGCTGTCCGACGACCAGCGCAAGTACCGCACCGCGCAGGAGCTCGCCGAGGAGCAGGAGTACGACCCGATCGATCAGCTCGAGCGGGAGCTCGTGGAGTCGGGAATCGTCACCGAAGACGAAGCCGCACGCATTCGCAAGGCAGCCAAAGATGAAGTCGCAGCCGCCGCGCAGGAAGCGCTGGCCGCGCCGCGTCCGGATCCCGCGACGGTGCTCGATCACGTGCTCGGCCCGCTTCCGGACGTCGCCGAGCCCGACGAGCTCGATTCGGACGGCGAAGTCGTGACGTTCGGTGAGGCGATTCGGCTCACGCTGCACGAGCTGATGGAAGCAGACGAGCGCATCCGAGTCTTCGGTGAAGACGTCGCCGATGCCGCAACCGACGACGTGCTCGACAGCGTGCCGGGCAAGGGCGGTGTGTTCGGCATCACGCACGGCCTGCAGCGAAAATTCGGAAAGGCGCGGTGCTTCAACACGCCCCTCGCGGAAGCGAACATCATCGGGCGTGCTGTAGGACAAGGCGTCCGCGGCTTGCGGCCCTCTCCGGAGATCCAGTTCTTCGACTACATCTGGACGGCCATGCAGCAGTTGCGCACGGAGGCCGCCACGACGCGGTGGCGCTCCAACGGCCGCTGGTCGGTGCCGATGGTCGCGCGCGTTGCGATCGGCGGCTACCTGCAGGGCGGCGCGATCTGGCACTCACAGTGCGGCGAGTCGATCTTCACGCACACGCCTGGATTGATCGTCGTGTTCCCGTCGCGCGCCCGCGACGCCGCCGGGCTGCTGCGAACGGCCTTCGAGTGTGAAGACCCGGTGTTGTTCCTCGAACACAAGCACCTGTACCGGCAGATGTACAACCGCGACCCGCTCCCACCGTCCGGCTACAAGATCCCGCTGGGGAAAGGGACGTACGTCACGCGCGGCGACAACATCACACTCGTGACGTACGGCGCGACCGTACAACGGTCCGTGCAGGCTGCACGTGAGCTCGAGAAGTCGGACGGCGTCTCTGTCGAGATCATCGACCTTCGGTCTCTGTACCCCTGGGACTCGGGCATCGTCGCCGAATCGGTCGCGAGGACGTCGCGCCTGCTGGTCGTCCACGAAGACATCGAGGACTTCGGCTTCGGCGCCGAGGTCGCCGCCTGGGCGACCGAGCATTGCTTCTTCGATCTCGACGCGCCGGTCATGCGCGTGGGAGCCAAGCACTCCTGGGTCGCCTACGAGCCGACCCTCGAGGACGCGATCCTGCCGCAGACGTCGGACATCGGCGACGCGTTGCGCAAGCTGGCAGCGGTCTAGTCGTCGCGGGCGAATGGACGACGTCCGCGTCACGCCTTCGGTGCTGATTCCGGCTCGCGAGCTCGCGTGGCGCTTCTCGCGATCCGGCGGGCCGGGCGGGCAGAACGTCAACCGGCGCGAGACGCAGGTCGAGCTGGTCTTCGACGTCGAGCGATCACCGTCGCTCGGCCCCCGTCAGCGCGAGCGAGTGTTGCGACGCTTGGCATCGAGACTCGACGCGTCCGGACGGCTGCACATCGTCGCTTCCGAGGGCCGGACACAGGGTGTGAACCGTGAGATCGCCGTCGACCGCTTGCGGCAGGTGCTCGCCGACGCACTCCGGCCGGATCCGCCCAAGCGCCGGAGAACTCGCCCGACCGCCGGCGCTACCGAGCGCCGCCTCGAGTCCAAGCGCCGGCGCTCGCTGCAAAAGCGCGAGCGCGGCTGGCGACCCGACGACTAGGCTCCGCTCGGGTATAGAAGGAGAGCCATGGAGTCAAGCTTCCGGTTGTTCCGCTTTCGCGGCATAGACGTCGGCGCGAACTGGTCGTGGCTTCTCGTCTTCGCCTTGCTCGTGTTCCAGCTCTGGCAGAGCTTTCCGCGCACCTACCCGGAGGTTTCCAGCTCGGCCGCGTTTGCGATGGCGGTCGTCGCAATCGTCGTCTTCTTCATTTCCTTGCTCCTGCATGAGCTCGGACACGCCGTCCAAGCCCTCAAAGAAGGCATGGAGATCGACGGCATCACACTGTGGTTCTTCGGCGGCGTCGCGCGGTTCAAGGGCATGTTCCCGTCCGCGGGAGCCGAGTTCCGCATCGCGATCGCCGGTCCCGTCGTCACCGCCGTCCTGGTCGGCGTTTTCGCCGGGATCACGGCAGGTCTGAATGCGCTCGATGTGCCGGGACACGTCGTCGGCGTCTCCGACTACCTCGCGCGCATCAACGGCATCTTGCTCGCGTTCAACTTGGTTCCGGCGCTGCCGCTGGACGGCGGGCGCGTGCTCCGCTCCTACCTCTGGTACCGGCAGCAGAGCTTTACGGCCGCCACCGTTTCCGCGGCGCGCGCCGGCCGCGCGTTCGGCGGCGTGCTCATCGGTATCGGGTTGCTCGGGCTCTTCACGGGCGTCGGGCAGGGTGGGTTGTTCATCGCCTTCCTCGGGTGGTTTCTCCTCCAGGCCGCCCGGGCCGAGGTGTCGTTCGCCGAGTTCCGTCAGGCCGTCGGCGGGATGCGCGTCCGCAACCTGATGACGCCCGACCCCGAGACGGTCGGACCGCGCAGGTCGATCAAAGCGTTCATCACAAACGTCGCGCATGCACGCGGCCACTCGACGTACCCGGTCGTCGAGCGCGGGCGCCTCGTCGGTCTGGTCTCTCTGCGATTGGCCGCGCGGGTGCCCGAGGCCGACCGCACAACGAAGACGGTCGGCTCGGTCATGCTTCCTGCCGGCGACGTACCCACCGTCGGACCGGACGACGACGTCACGGATGCCGTCGCGAAGCTGCAGGAAGGTCTGGGACGAGCCATCGTCCTGGACGGCGGACGCGTCGCCGGCATCCTGTCGCGATCGGACATCGCTCGCGCGATCGAGATCGGCAGGATCCGCGGCCCGGCGGACGCGGAGGTCCCCGCGCGACGGACGCCGCTCGTCGTTTGGGTCGTGATCATTGCGATGATCGCCGTTGTTGCCGGCTACCTGTACACGCCGCCGTTCGCGGTCGTCGCCCCGGGACAGTCCTTCGACGTCGCGCCCGACATCTCGATCACCGGGACGGCCAACGGTAAGGTCAACGGCCGGTACCTGCTGACGTCGGTGTCGGTGTCGCAGCCCAACGGGCTCGGCCTCGCGTATGCGATCCTTCGCTCGCGTCAGCTCGTGTCGCTGGAAGCGCTCGTGCCGCGAGGAACCGACACGGATCGCTTCTTCCGGGAGCAACGCACGCTCTTCACGGAAACGCAGCAAGTGGCAGCTGCGGCGGCGGCCCGCGCCGCCGGCCTGCGCGTCGACCTGAAGGGGACCGGCGCGCGAATCACCGGAGTCCTTCCGGGCTCTCCGGCGTCCGATGCCGGACTGCGAGAGGGCGACGTCATCACGACCATCGACGGCAACCCGGTCCGGCTGGCCGAGAACGTCAGCCGCGTCATTCGGTCCCGTCCTTCGGGCACGCAATTCGCGCTGAACGTCGAGCGCGAAGGACGGTCGCGTCAGGCCGAGGTGCGCAGCCGTGAGGGCATCGTCGAAGGGCAGCCGGGGATCGGCGTCGTCGTCGACACGCGGGACTTCGATATTGCCCTTCCCTTCGAGGTGAAGTTCGCCGCGCGGGAGATCGGCGGGCCTTCCGCGGGGATCACGTACGCACTGGCCGTGTACGACATGCTCGTGGATCGCGATATCGCCGACGGCCGATCGATCGCGAGCACGGGCGAGATCAATCTCGAGGGCCGCGTCGGTCCGGTCGGCGGCGTGAAGGACAAGGGCATCGCGGCGGAGCGCGCCGGGGCCGACCTCTTCCTCGTCCCCGAGGAGGAGGTCGAGGAGGCGCGGGGATCGGGACTCACCGTTCGCGGGATCGCGACCCTGATGGAAGCGATCGAGTTCCTCAGCTCGAGATCTGCGTAGGGGCTGCTAGGGCTTGTCGGCCCCCACGACCCACATCGCGTAGTACTGCGAGCCGCCTCCGTAGGCGTGTCCCAGAGCGAGGCGCGCGCCGTCGATCTGGTGCTCACCGGCCTGGCCGCGCACCTGCATCGCCGCTTCGGCAAAGCGCAGCATGCCGGATGCGCCGATCGGGTTCGAGCACATGACACCGCCCGATGGATTGATCGGCATGTCCCCGTCCATGGCCGTTGCGCCGGTGTCGGTCATCTTCCAGCCCTCGCCGAGCGGCGCGAAGTGCAGGTTCTCCATCCACATCGCCTCGAACCATGAGAACGGCACGTAGATCTCGGCGGCGTCGAGGTCTCTGCGCGGATCGGTGATGCCCGCCTGCTTGTACACATCGCGCGCGCACTCTTGTCCGGCGACCGGGTTCACCTCGTCGCGTCCAGCGAACATCGTCGGCTCGGAGCGCATTGCCGTCCCGTGCACCCACGCCGGCGGCGTCGGGGCTGTGGCGGCCGATTCGCTCGCGAGAACCAATGCGCAGGCGCCGTCCGACGAGGGACACGTCTCGAGATAGCGGATCGGGTCCCAGAGCATCAACGAGTCGCGCACCTCTTCGTAGCTGATGTTCGGCAGGTGCAGGTGCGCGTACGGGTTCTTCACCCCGTTGAGCCGGTCCTTCACGGCGACCTTGATGCCGATGTCGTCCGGAGCCTTCGAGCGGCGGATGTACTCGCGGATATGCGGCGCGAAGTAGCCACCGGCTCCCGCGACGAGCGGCGGCGAGAACGGGATCTTCATGGCGAGCGCCCACATCGCGTCGGACTCCGATTGCTTCTCGTAGGCGACTGTGAGCACGCGGTCGTGGATTCCGCCTTGGACAAGGCTGGCGGCCACGAGTGCCGTCGATCCGCCGACGCTTCCCGCCGTGTGCACGCGGATCATCGGCTTTCCGACGGCTCCGAGCGCGTCGGCGAGGAAGATCTCGGGCATCATCACGCCCTCGAAGGTGTCGGGCGCCTTACCGAGCACGACGGCGTCGATGTCGCGCCAGGTCAGGCCGGCGTCGTCCAGAGCGCGCTTGGCCGCTTCTCTGACGAGGTCGATCTGCGAGCAATCTTCGCGCTTGGTGTCGTGCTTGGTCTGTCCGATCCCGACGACGGCGCACGGGTTGCCCATGGCTAGGCCTCCAGCACCGCGACGAGGTTCTGCTGCAAGCACGGGCCAGATGTGGCATGCGCGACGGCCCGGTCGGCCTCCTTGCGGTGAATCGATTGCGCGGCGGCGACGAATCGCTCGAGCCCGGCCACCATCACCGGATTGCCGGCCAGCGCACCGCCCGACGGGTTGATCCTGGTTTCGCCGTTCAGCGCCAGGGCCTCACGCAGGATCAGCTCCTGGTGCGTGAACGGCGCATGCAACTCGGCGACGTCGACTTTGGCGGCGCCGACGTTCGCCTTCTGCGCGGCGAGCGCGGTCGAGGGCGACGTTGTCAGGTCGCGGGCGCCGAGCGAGTGCTGCTCGATGCGATGGTCTATGCCGCGAATCCACGCCGGACGAGAGCACACCTTCTCGGCGAGATCGCCGGCGGCGAGCACAACCGCCGCCGCGCCGTCGGCGATCGGGGGGCAGTCGTGGCGTCGCAGCGGCGACACGATGTACGGCGCGTCGAGGTCGGCCTTCCCGTTGCGCGCCGCGACCTCGGCGAGATCGGCCTCGGTCTTTCCGGTCTTTTCGAGGTAAGCGCGAGCCTGCAATGCGGCGAGCGAGATCGGGTCCGGCCACAGCGGCGCGAGCACGTACGGGTCGAGCTGCATACAAAGCACGTCCTTGAGATCGCCCATGGACGACTTGCCTACGGCGTAGACGAGGGCCGAATCGAGGTCCCCGTGCTGCAAGCGGACCCACGCTTCGTACAGTGCCCACGCGCCGTCCATCTCGACGTGCGATTCGATGATCGGGGGCCAGGCCCCCACCGCGTCGAGCGCGCTCACGAACGAGAACGGCTGTCCGGCGAGGAAGTCGCAGGTCCCGGAGCACGTGAAGCCGATCTCCTCTTTGGGGATGCCGCAGTCCTCGAGCACCTCGTGGACGACCGGCATGAGGATCTCGACCTCGTTACGCGAGCGTTCCCTACGAACGTGCTCCGCACGAGCGACCGAGACGATGGCTACGTCACGCATCTTTGATCGGCCTGAAGTGAGCAATCGACTCCGTTGTCGGGCCCCATTCCGACTTGTCTTTCCACACGGCTTCGACGCGCATGCCGATGTGGATCTGATCGTAGGGAACCTCCTGGATGAGGTGATAGAAGCCGATGTCGGCGCCGTCCAGCTTGATCGTTGCCGACACGTACGGGCACTCGACGGCCTGGCCGGCAAACGGGATGTTCACGATGCAGAAGGCCGTGATCGTTCCGGTCTGTGCGAGCTCGACTTCCTCTTCGGTTGCGACGCCGCACGTCGGACAGGATCCGCGCGGCGGGACGTACACCTTCTTGCACTTCGGACAGCGCTGGCCGACGTACTGCCCTTGCTCGATCTTGCGCAGGAACTTCGTGGCGGCTTCGCCGGGCGTGTAGTCGTATTCGAGCCGGATCGGCGTCACGATCATCGGTTGCTGCTGCTCTTCGGTCATGACGGCTCGAAGCACGCGAGGTCGAGAATTGAGCCTTGCGGCTCGGGGGCCCAGCGCGCCCTCACGCGCATGCCCGTCGACATCTTCGACTCGTCACCGGCATCGACTGCGTGGAGCATCGAGGTATCGGCGCCGTCGATCTTGACGAGCGCCCAGGCGAACGGACGCTGCAACGGATGGTTGTGCCGCGGCGACATGACCCAAGCCCACGTCGTCACGACTCCTGTATCGGCAAGATCGACGAGCTCGGCCACATCCTCACCCGTGTCGGGATCGTGCGGCGCCGGCGGGACGATCACCCTTCCGTCCGCCGTGCGTGCGCCGACGATCTTTCGCTCGCGCAATCCTTGGAAGAAGCGAGCCAGTGTCGGGCCGAGACTGCGCGTGTAGCCGTACTCCAGAACGTGGACGGCCGAAAGCGGTTTAGATGCCAAGCTTCGTTGCGATCAGCTCGCGGTGGTAGGTCGGATCGCCGAGCAACAGCTCGGACGACTTCGCCCGCCGGTAGTAGAGGTGGCAATCGTGCTCGTAGGTGAAGCCGATGCCGCCGTGGATCTGGATGTTCTCTCGCGAGTTCGCGAAGTACGCCTCCGTGCAGTACGCCTTCGCGAGACTCGACGCGACGGTGAGCTCCTCGTTGTCGTCGGCCGCCGCCCACGCCGCGTAATACGCGGCCGACTTGGCAGATTCGAGTCGCAGCAGCATATCGGCGCACTTGTGCTTGATCGCTTGGAAGGAACCGATGGGGCGTCCGAACTGATACCGGTCCTTCGCGTACTGGACGGCCATGTCCATCGTCCTCTCCGAGCCCCCGACGCATTCGGCCGCCAGACACACCGCGGCCTGCTCGAGCGTCTTTCTCAATGCAGGCCAGCCGGCTCCCGGTTGACCGAGCGGCGTCGCCGTCACGCGGTCGAACACGATCTCGGCCTGCTTGCGGGTCATGTCGAGCGTGTCCAGAGGCGTTCGCGTCAGGCCGACGGCGTCGCCGGGCACGGTGAAGAACGAGATGCCGTCCGTGCCTTTCGTTCCCGTCTGACGGGCGACGACGACGAGGAGATCCGCGGTGTGGCCGTCGATGACGTAGGTCTTGGTGCCCGACAGCATCAGGCCGTCGGCCTCGAGCGTGACGCCGTCGGCGTCCCACCGGCCGTCGGCTTCTGTGAGCGCCAGTGCGGCGTGGAGCTCGCCGGCCGCAATCGGCGGGAGGAGCGCCTTCCGTTCGTCGGGCGTGCCCGCGTTGCGGATCGCGTTGGCTGCGAGGCAGATCGACGAGTAGAACGGCGCGCATAGGAGCGACCGTCCCATCTCCTCGAGAACGATCGTCAGCTCGGCGAACCCGAAGCCTTGGCCCCCTTCTTCTTCCGGGATGTGGATGCCGGTGAGGCCGAGCTCGGTCGAGAGCTGCTTCCAGACGTCTGGATCGAAGCCCTCCGTTGTGTCCATGAGGCGGCGCACCTCCGTCGACCCAGAGCGCTCGTCGCAGAACCTGCGAACGGTCGCGCGAAGGGCGTCCTGCTCTTCGGTGAAGGCGAAGTCGGGCATGGGCGGCGCACAGTATTACAAACCCGGTCACAAGGGGCGCCTTCGGCGCATCCTGAAATACGTACCGTCAGATTCGGAGTGAGCGAGATTTCGGAATGGACGTCACGCGCGAGCAAGTGCTCGCGATGGCGAAGCCCGCGTCGCGTTAGCCGCCGACGGCGAAGCCGAAGCGGTCGCCGGCCTGGGGCGAGTCGGGCACTCCGGCCGTCCCTTGCGTGATCAGCACGCCGCTCGGTGTCGCCGACTGCGCCTGCTTGATCACGAAGGCGCGTCCGGCGGTCTTGGCGGCGCCGATCTGCTCGTTCGGAACGCCCACGACGAGGTCGGGATTGCCGTCCTTGTCGACGTCGAGGATGCGCATGACGCTGCCGAAGCGGTCGGCCGTCTCGTTCTCGTCCGGAATGTTCGGGCTGTCCTCGGTGATCGGCGCCGGCACCGTCGGCGACGTCGTCAGCCAATTGCGCGGCGCAGCCATGTGCACGGCGCCGGCGTCGACGACCGATCCGATGTCCTCGTTGGGCACGCCGATAGCCAGCCACGCCGTCGGTGAGCCGCCGACACGACCAACCGCGAGCGCGCCGCCGAAGCCGTCACCGGCTTCGGGAGAGTTGCCCGCGCCGGTCTGCGTGACGCTGCGGATCGCGAGCCCGAGCCCGGCCCAGTCGCTGAAGACGATGTCGACGCGTCCTGCGCCGCTACCGGCCCCCGGCGCTCCGATCACGAGATCGTCGTAGCCGTCGGGCTCGCCGAGGCCGCCGAAGTCCGCGGACGCCAGCGCGAGACCGAAGCGCTCGCCGGCCGCGGCGGGATTTCCGGTGATGATCTGGGAGAAGATCGCGAAGTTCGGACGCAGCCCCGACACCGTTCCGCGCATGAGCGTGACGGTGCCCTGGTCGGCCGCCGAGACGTCCTCGAACGGAGCGCCGACCGCGAGGTCGTCGTTGCCGTCGCCGTCGAAGTCACCGGCGGCCATGGTCACGCCGAAGCCGTTGCCGGCAGCGGCCGAATTGTCGATGGTCTCCTGCGTCCACATCACCGAGCCTTGCCCGGTGAGCCCGGTGGCCCGGCCGCTGAGGATGAAGATCGCGCCCGCGGTCGTGAACGTGCCGACCTTCTCGCCGGGGCTCCCGACCGCGAGGTCGGCGCCGGGGAAGTTGTCGAAATCGCCGAAGGTGAGCGCAGACCCGAAGCGGTCGGACGCCTCGACGTCGTCGGGGACGGCCGTGCTGGCCTGCGACCACATCTGAGAGCCGGACGTCTTCAGGCCCGTCGACGAGCCGAGGAAGAGGTGGACGAGCCCGACGTCCAGCATCGATCCGAAGTCCTCGCTTGGTGTTCCGACGGCGACGTCGTCGTAACTGTCGTTGTTGACGTCACCCGTCGCGATGACGGAGCCGAACCGGTCGCCGAGCTCGGCTGTGTCGCCCACGTTCGGAGAATCCTGCGTAATCAGGGTGCTGCCGGACGTCTTCACGCCGGTGGCGGATCCGTACATGATGTGCACGGCGCCGACGTCGGTCAGCTTGCCGAAGTCCTCGGTGGGAACGCCGATGATCACGTCGTCGAAACCGTCGCCGTTGATATCGGCCTTCGTCTTCGGTGCGGCAACGGCGCGCGCGGCCGTGAAACGGAAGCGGTAGGGAACGGTCATGGTGTCGCCGGTGAGGAGCTCGGTGACGCCTTTGACTTCCACGAAGTACGGACGACCCGCCGCCAATGCTTGCGTGGGAGTGATCGTGGCGGTCCGGTTGAGCAGGCTGTACGAAACCGAGGCCGGGACCGCCGCACCGCTGCGCGCGTCGAACATCTTCACCGTGCTCGTGTTCACCGAGCCCATGTTGAGGTTGCGAGCGAAGACAACGGCCGGCTTGCCGCCGGTCGCGAAAGCGGTGCCGAAATCGTTCGGCGTCGTCGAGCGCACCCAGAGCTTGGTTCCCGTCGGGTTCGTGACGGTGTTGGCAAGGAAGGTCGAGCTCACCGAATACGGTGCGGTCTCCTTCGAGGCGAGCTTGTTGAACACACGGAAGAAGTAGGTGCCGGCACTCGGCACGGGCATGTTGAGCGTCTCGGCCTCCGCGATACCCGTCTCGTCGGCACGACGCTTGAGCACGTAGTCGGGCGAGACACCCTCGATCACGGGGTCGAAGCCGAGCCAGCCCGTCTCCGCGGGCGGCGTGACGGTGAACTTGATGACGCCGGCCTGGGACGCCTGCACCGAGAACCAGTCGGTATCGAACTCGGGAACCATCGTGGCCTGCACGGGAGTAGCCGCAACGGCCTTGGCGCGATCGGGAATGTCGTTGGGCTCGTTCGCATCACCTCGCGGAGCGGGAGGCGAGATCGAGGTCCGGCCTTCGAGTGCGCCGTATGCGTCGATCAGCCCGCGGCCGTATGCGTCGTCGATTCCGTCCGGTCCGCGATCCGCAGCGGAGGAAAGGAGCTTGGACGTGATCTGCGCGGGCGTCCACGAGGGGTTCTTGGCTTTCATGAGGAGTGCGACGCCCGCCACGATCGGCGACGCGAACGAGGTACCGCTTCCGACGCCGTAGGCCTCGTCGGCGCCCATCGCCGTCGAGGTGATGTCGGCGCCGGGGGCGGCGATATCCACCCACGGGCCGAAGTTCGTGAACGACGCCGCGTTGCCGGCGAGATCGGTCGCGCCGACGGCGATGACTTCCGGAATGGCGGCCGGGTAGGAGGGTGCAGACGATCCTTCATTGCCGCCTGCGGCCACGACGACGACACCGTGCGAGATCGCGTACGTCACGGCATTCGTGAGCAGCGTGCTCGGGCTGGAGCCGGCGAACGAGAGATTGACGACCTCGGCGCCGTTGTCGACGGCCCACACAATGCCTTGGGCGATCTTGTCATCGGTGCCGACGCCGTCTGCGTTGAGGACCTTGACCGGGATGATGCGCGCGTTCCACGCCACACCCGCGACACCGATCGAATTGTTCGTTTCCGCCGCAGCGACGCCGGCGACCATCGTTCCGTGGCCGTCGTCGTCGGTGGCGTCGGTGTCGTTGTTGACGAAGTCGAAGCCGGCCACGATGCGGTCGTTGAGGTCCGGGTGGTCGAGGTCGACGCCGGTGTCGAGGATGGCGATGTCGGTCGTCGCCGAGCCCTTCGTCACTTCCCAGGCGATCGGCATTCGTGTGACGAAGAGGTGGCCCTGGCTCGGATAGTCCTCGTCGTTGGGGTCGGCGCTCGCGTAACGGATGCCGACGGGCTCGACGGAGCCCACATCCTCGAGTGCCGGGCGGATGTTGCGGCCGTTGGTGTCGACGACGAGGGACGACAGTGATTCGATCGTGCCGGTAACGGTTCCGCCGGCGTCGCGGACGGCCTGGGCTGCCTTCTCCGCGTTGCCGGTGACGTGGACGACGACCGTGCCGGGGACGGTGTCGTTGCGGCCGGTGCGCGCGGGGGCCGAGCTCTCAGCAGCATTCGGTGAACCGGTCTTCCCGTTGGAAGCGGGAGCGGCGAAGCGAGGACTCGTCGTCTGCCCGAGCGCCGCCGAACCGGCGACCGTGCGCACGGGCCGAGGCTGGGGCCGGCGAATTGGTTGGGCGTTTCCGTTCAGGCCGACGCCCAGCCCGGTCACGGCGATGGCAAGGGAAATGAAGCCGGCAAGCAACTTTGTGCGCAATGCGTGCGTCCTCCAGTCGTTGTCGGTAGGGAAACGACGGAAGGTGGTGCGCTAGATACGGCGTTCCTTTCCGGCCCAGTACGGCTCACGCAGCTCCCGCTTGAGGAGCTTGCCGGTGTCCGTGCGCGGCAGGTTTTCCCGGAACTCGATCGAGCGCGGGATCTTGTAGCCGGCGAGCTTGTCGCGGCACCACGCGCCCAGCTCGGCGACCAAGTCGTCGGACGGCTCGACGCCGTCGTTGAGCTCCACGAGCGCTTTCACTTCCTCGCCCCACTCCTCGTTGGGGACGCCGAAGACGGCGACGTCCGCCACTTTGTCGTGCGTCGCGAGGACGTTCTCGATCTCGGCGGGATAGATGTTGACCCCGCCCGAGATGATCATGTCGGCCTTGCGGTCCGACAGGAACAACCAGCCGTCGTCGTCCAAGTAGCCGACGTCGCCGACCGTGAAGAAGCCTTCCTTCCAGTTGTCCTTCGTCTTCTTGCGGTCCTTGTGGTACTCGAACTCGGCCCCCTGGGGCGGCTTGATCCACACGGTTCCGGGCTCGTTGGGCGGGAGCTCGTTGCCGTCCTCGCCGAGGATCTTGATCTCGGCCGTCGGCCACGGCTGCCCAACGGTTCCCGGCTTGCGCAGCCACTCGTCCGGCTTGACGAGCGTGCCGCCGCCCTCGGTGGCCGCGTAGTACTCGTAGATGCACAGCCCCCACCAGTCGAGCATCGCTCGCTTCGTCGGCACCGGGCACGGCGCCGCGGCGTGGACCATGTTGCGCAGCGACGAGACGTCGTATTTCGACCGCACGTCGTCCGGCAGCGCCAGCATGCGGTGGAACATCGTCGGAACCAAATGCGACGACGTCACCTTGTAGCGCTCGATGCGCTCGAGCGTCCCTTCCGGCGTCCATTTGTCCATGAGCACGACCGTGTGCCCGAGATGCAGCGACGCCGTCGTGAAGATGAGTGCGGCCGCATGGTACAGAGGGCCGCAGGTGAGGTGGACACCGTTCCCGGGCTGGATGTCGTAGAGCAGCAGATAAAAGCCGAGCATCATGCCGGTCGTGTCCGGGTCCTGATCGGACAGCCTGCGGCGCACACCTTTTGGATTGCCGGTCGTGCCCGACGTGTAGAGCATGGGCTGCCCTGACGAGAGCGTCTCCGGCCGCGTCGTGGGTTGATCGTTCGCGAGCTCATCGACGGGCTCGAAGCCGTCGACGGGGCCGGACGCGTAGCGCGCGTCGTCCGGAATACCGGCCTCGTCCGTCGCCTCCACGGACGCATCGGCAAAGCGTTCGCTCGCGACGACGATCTTTGCTTCGGAATCCTTGAGGATGTAGGCGATCTCGCGCGCGACGAGGTGCCAGTTCATGGGCGTGAAGTACAAGCCGGTCTGCAATGCGGCGAGGTACAGCTCGAGCAGGGTGTGCTCGTTGGGCATGATCGTCGCGATCCCGTCGCCGGTCTGAAGTCCCTTCGCGCGAAGACCGTGCGAATACTGGTTCACGCGCGCGAGGACTTCGCCGAACGTGTGCTCTGTGCCGTCAGGATCGACGATCGCGAGCTTGTCCGGGTTCTCCGCCGCGTACGGCCAGAAGCCGAGTGTGTCGGTCACGTTCCTGTGAAGTTCGGCTTGCGCTTCTCCTTGAACGCCTTCGGTCCTTCGCGCGCGTCCTTCGAAGCCATGACCCTCATGCCGATCTCGAATTCTTTGGCGAGTGCCTCCTTCTCGGGAAGGAACTCCGTGGCTTGCACGGCCTCCTTGATCCCGCGGACGGCCAGCGGGCCGTTCTCGGCGACCTGATCGGCGAGCTTTCGCGCTTTGGTCAATGCTTGGCCGTCCGGGACGACGTGGCCGATCAGACCGAACGACAGCGCGTCGCGCGCGGAGTACCTACCGGCCGTCAGCAGCATCTCCATGGCTTTCGTGTACGGGATCTGCCGCTTGAGCCGCGTCGGCGATCCGGCCATCGGGAACAGCGCCCACTTCGCTTCGGTGACGCCGAACTCCGCGCTCTCACCGGCCACGCGGATGTCGGTGGATTGAAGGATCTCGGTCCCGCCCGCCAGGCAGAAGCCTTCGATCGCGGCGACCAACGGCTTCCTCAGCTGATAGTCGCGCAGGAATCCTTTGTAGATCAGCGAGTAGTCCTGCTGAATGCGCGCTTCGAACTCGGTATCCGGGTCGCCTCCGGTCATGAGCTTGCCGACGAGCTTGTCGAGGTCGGCGCCGGCGCAGAAATGTTCGCCCGTTCCGGTGAGGATCGCGGCGCGGACGGCATCGTCGGAGTCGACGGCATCCCACGCGTCGGCGAGCCGGACGATGACCTCCGGGTTGACGGCGTTGCGTGCTTCGGGCCGGTTGATCGTGACGGTCGCGATGTGACCGTCGACGTTGTACAGAACAGCAGGGCCCATTCGCGCCTCCGCTTCGCTACGGCGTGGCACGAGCTCTTCTGCGAGCCTCTGCCCACGGGATGTCGGTGTCGTCCTCGCGCTCACGCGGGAGGCCGAGCATGCGCTCGGCGATCACGTTGCGCAGCACCTCCGACGTTCCGCCGCCGATCGTGAGCGCCGGCGCGAACAGGAAGCCATCCGCCCACCACAGCGGGTCGGCGCCGAGCGGGCCCGATTGCCGGAGCATGCCCGACGTACCGGCGAGATCCTTGGAGAGGATGAACGTCTTCTGTCCGTGCGGGTCGCTCAATGCCTTCCGGAGCGACGCTTCCGGGCCGGGCCGTCCCGAGACCGCGGCGGCGACCATGCGCAGCCCGTGAATGCGGATGATCTCGTGCTCGATGTACGCGTCGACGAGCCGCATACGCAGCACCGGGTCGTCCACGCCGCCGGCCTCGTGCGCTGCGGCGACGAGATCCTCGGCCGTCGGTCCCCAGCCCCACTGCAACCCCGCGCGCGACAACGTCACGCGCTCGTTGTCGAGCGTGTCGCGCGCCATCGCCCAGCCGTTGCCCTCCTGACCGATGAGCGCGTCGGCCGGAATCTTCACGTCGGTAAAGAACACTTCGTTGAAGAGGTGCTGCCCGGTCATCTCGACGAGCGGCCGAACCTCGACGCCCGGCGCCTTCATGTCGATGAGGAAGTAGCTCAGTCCTTGATGTTTCGGGACGTCCGCGTTGGTTCGCGCGAGCAGAATGCCGAACGCGGCGTCGTGCGCGAGCGACGTCCACACTTTCTGTCCGTTGACGATCCACCCGTCGTCGGTGCGCTCGACGCGAGTGGTGACGCCGGCGAGGTCGGACCCGGCTCCGGGTTCGGAGAACAGCTGGCACCAGATCTCGTCGGCCGACAGCATCGGGGGGATGTAGCGCTGCTTCTGCTCGTCGGTGCCGTGCATGACGAGGATCGGTCCGCAGTGACCGATGCCGATCGGATTGATCGGCCGTGAGATGCCGGCCCGCTTGAGTTCGTCGGCGATGAGCAACTGCTCGATCGGATCGGCGTCGAGGCCCCAGGGCTTCGGCCAGTGCGGGACGACGTAGCCGGCGTCGGCGAGCTCGCGCGCCGTCGGCGCGGGGTGTTCGGCGATCCATTCGCGAACCGCGGTGCGTGCCGGATGCTCGGCGGGAAGCTCGAAATCCATGTGCTCTTAGTGTGTTCGCTCTAGCAAAACCTGACGGGTTGTCATATCTCCCGAACCGGCTGACACTACTAAGGAATCCGCATGGCCCGCACAGCGATCGACGTCGACCTTTCCGATCCGGATCTGTTTCACACCGGGGATCCGCTCGGTGCGTTCAAGCTGTTGCAGCGCGAAGCGCCCGTGTATCTCAACGACGGCGTGCAAGATCGCTTCTGGGCGCTGACTCGGTACGAAGATGTCGTCCACGTCTCGAAGAACCCCGACATTTTCAGCTCGGCGCAAGGCACGATCATCGGTCTCGAGCCTGAAGGGTCGATGCTCTCGATGGACAACCCGCGACACAAAAAGCTGCGCTCGCTCGTCGAGAAGGGCTTCACCGCGCGCATGGTGCGGGACCTCGAGCCGCACACCCGCGAGGTCACCCGCCGTGTGTTCGATGCAATCGGCGACGCGGATGAGATCGACTTCGTGCAGCGCATCTCCGCCGAGCTGCCCTTGCTCGTGATCATCGAGATGCTCGGAACGCCGAAGGACGATGCGAACTACTTGAAAGAGCTCGGGGACGTCATGGTCGGCAACATGGACCCCGACTACAACCCCGCGGGTGTCCGCGAGGAGGGCAGCACGCCCGCCCAGGCGCAGATCGACATGTTCAACTACTTCAAGACGCTCGCAACGGAGCGCGCGCGCAATCCCGGTGACGATCTCGTCAGCGTTCTGCTGCAAGCAGAGCTCGACGGAGAGAAGTTCGACGAGATGGACTTTCTCATCTTCTGCATGCTTCTCGTGATCGCCGGCAACGAAACGACACGGAACCTCATCTCCGGAGGCATGCTCCAACTCTTCGAGTTTCCCGACGAGCGCCGCCGCCTCCAACATGACCCGTCGCTCATGTCTACGGCGGTCGAAGAGATGCTCAGGACCGTGACGTCGGTCATGCACTTCGAGCGGACGGCGACGCAGGACACAGAGATCCGGGGCCAGCGGATCGCCGAGGGCGAGAAGGTCTGCATGTGGTACGTCGCGGCCAATCGGGACGGCGACGTCTTCCGCGACCCGGATCGCTTCGACGCCGGCCGCCGGCCGAATCCGCACCTCGCCTTCGGCGGCGGCGGACCCCACTTCTGTCTCGGCGCGAGTCTCGCCCGCCAGGAGATCCGGGCGGTGTTCGATGAACTGCTCACACGCTATTCGGACGTCGAGCAGGCGGGCCCTGCCGAACGGCTTCGATCGAACTTCATCCGCGGCATCAAGACGCTGCCGGTGAAGCTCGGCACCCGTCGAACCTGACACGACACGACCAGGGGCGGGGTAGCGTTTGCGGTGATGCGAGAACGCGTCGGTGCTCTCGACGGCATCAGAGGACTCGCGTTGGTGGCCGTCCTCGCCTATCACGTGGGACCGAAGACGTTCCCCGGGGGCTTTCTCGGCGTCGAGATCTTTTTCGTCCTTTCCGGCTACCTGCTCACGTCGCTTCTGCTGGGCGAGCACGCCCGCACGGGCCGCATCGACCACAAGCGCTACGCATCCCGGCGTGTTCGCCGGCTCGTTCCCGCCGGGCTCCTCTTGTTGGTGACGATCCTGCTCATCGCTCCCCTTGTGACGACGGAGGACGCCCACCGGCTCCAGGGCGATCTCCTCTCCTCTGTCACCGGTCTCACGAACTGGCACCTCATCGCCGATGGGTCCTCGTACTTTCGAGCCGCCGGGCGTCCACCCTTCGTGCGGCACCTGTGGTCGCTCGCCGTGGAGATCCAGTTCTGTCTCGTCTGCTCGGTGCTGGCCGCGTGGCTGGCGAGCCGGAGCCGCAAGGTTGCGATACGCGCCCTCGGCGCTGCGATGGCCGTCTGCGCGATTGCGATGTGGCTGCTGTACAGCACGCCCGATCCGTCGCGCGCGTACTACGGCACCGACACGCGCTTCGGCGGGTTGCTCGCCGGCGTGCTGCTCGCGGTCGTCGTTGCCGATCGTCCGTCCGAGCGCCTCGTTGGTCTCGCCCGGCGGCTCTTCATTCCGGCCGCCGTGGTGCTCGTGTGGCTCGCGTTCGCCACCGACCAGCTCGCGCGCACTCTGTACCCGTTGGGGTTCCTGCTCACGCAGGCGGCGACGGTCGTGTTGATCGTTGCCGGCCAAAGCGGCGGCGGATACGCGACTGCTCTTTCCGCCCGGTGGTTGCGCTGGCTCGGCGAGCGCTCCTACGGGATCTACCTCTGGCATTGGCCGCTGGTCGTCCTGCTCCGGCCCGGGATCGACGTCGATTGGTCGCCCTTGGGCGCGGGGGTCGTCACGATCGGGCTCGCCGTCATGCTCGGCGCCCTGTCGTTCCGGTTCCTCGAGCTTCCGGTGCTCCGGGGGCCGAAGGTCGACGAGCTGTGGTCGAGCTTCACTACGGGCGTTGCGTCGCGCGGACGGTGGACGGCGGGCCTCGCCGCGTCGACGCTGTCGCTCGCGCTCGTCGCGCTCGCGCTGCATCTCCCGGCGAAAGATCCGATCGCCGACAGCCTTCGCGCCGGCGAGCAGGTTCTGGCGCAACAACTGACCGCACCTCGATCGACGCAGACGCCCGTGGCACGCAAGCTTCCCGGTGCGAAACTCGCAAGCAAACGGCTGGCGCAGGCGCCGGCACCCTTGCCGCCGCCCCCGCTCGGGAATTTCAAGCCGGGGAGCCTGACCGTGACCGCCGTCGGCGACTCTGTGATGGTCGGAGCCGCCCCGGCGCTCTCGGCCAAGCTCGGGTCGTCCGGCTACATCGACGCGGCGAAGAACCGCCGCTTCTCGGAGTCCGCACAGATCGCACGGGACTTGAAGGAGCAGGGACGGCTCGGCCGCGTCGTGGCCGTCCATCTCGGGAACAACGGCCCCGTCAAGGAAGACCAGATCGAGGAGTTGCTGCGCGAAGTGGACGGCGTACAGAAGCTGCTCCTCGTCAATGTGCGCGTGAACAAGCCGTGGCAAGACGCCGTGAACGAGACCTTGCGCAACGCGTCGCGCAAACACCCGCGCGTGATCAAGCTCGTCGATTGGTTTTCGTACAGCCAGGGGCACCCGGACTGGTTCTACAGCGACGGCACGCACCTGCGCCGCAGCGGCGCAGAGGCCTACGCGAATCTCGTGACGGGCTCGATTCCGCCGCCGCCGCCGAAGAAGACGCCGGCACCGAAGCCCAAACCGACGCCCACTCCGGACGGCGTTCCCTTGCCGAAGCTGCCGGTGCCGCCGCCGCGCGGTTAGTTAGGCCCAGCCGCCGGCGTAGGCGACGAACTGCCCCGTCGTGAACTTGCTCGTGCCGTCCACGAAGGTCGCGCAGAAGTGCGCGAGCTCCTCCATCGTCCCGAGGCGATTCATCGGCACCATGGCTTCGACATGCGCACGGCTCTCGGCGTCGGTCACGCGGTTGGCGGCGAGGAAGCCGGGGAAATCCATGAAGTTCGTGCCGACGGCATTCACCTGCACACCGGATTTCGCGATCTCGGCGGCCACGTTGCGAACGAGCATGTTCGCTCCCGCGCGGGCGGCCGAATAGAGCGGAGCTCCGGGCGTCGGACGAGCACCGGCCGCGCTCGTGAGCACGAGGATCTGGCCGTCGCCTTGCTCGACCATCACCGGGGTCACGGCGCGCAAGAAGTTGTACGGAGCCTCGATGCAGCCGGCGTTGACTGCACGCATGTCCTCGACGGTCGAGCGCATGAAGCGGCCGACGACGATCCGTCCGGTGAACGCGGTCGCGGAGTCGATGCGGCCGAAACGCTCCCGCGCGGCCGCGACGAGCTTCTCCGATGACCCTTCCTCGGCCAGGTCGCGCACACCTGCAACGTTCTCGACGGCCGCGCCGAGCTGCTCGAGGTCATCGACGAGCTCGCCGCTGCCGTCGCCGATGACCAGATCGTGACCACGCGTCGCGAGGAGCTTCGTGAGAGCCGGACCGACGTAGAAGCCCGCATCGCTGACGAGAGCAACGCGACGTGTCACAAGAGCTCCGGGAGCAGCTTGATGGTGTCGGGGTCTCGCGCTCCGACGAGCAGTGTCGTTACCGGGCTCTCTTCCCACGCAGCGAGCCGGTCGCGGATCCGTTCGCGGGGACCGACGAGGGAGATCTCGTCGGCCAGCGCATCCGGGACGGCCTTCACGGCTTCGTCGCGCTTGCCGTCCATGAACAGGTCTTGCACTTTCCGTGCGTCGTCCTCGAAGCCCATGCGGGACACGACGTCGAGGTGGAAGTTGCGGTCCTTGGCTCCCATGCCGCCGATGTAGAAGGACAGCGACATCTTGATGAGCCTCAAGCCCCCCTCCACGTCGTGGGTGACCATCATCGTCACCGGGCACGCCACCTCGAACCCTTTGGGGAACGTGATGCCCTTGTACATGTCGTTGCGGTACGGCGAGTAGAAGATCGGGAGCCAGCCGTCCGCGATCTCGGTCGCCATCTTCACGTTGCGTGGTCCCTCGGCTCCCAGATAGATCGGGATCTCGCTGCGCAAGGGATGGACGGTGATCTTCAGCGGCTTGCCGAGCCCGGTGCCGCCCGGATACGGCATCGGGTAGTGGTCGCCGGGGAACTCGACGGGCTTCTCGCGGCGAAGGATCGTGCGGATGATGTCGACGTATTCACGCGTGCGCGCGAGCGGCTTCGGGAAGGGCTGCCCGTACCAGCCCTCGACGACCTGTGGTCCGGAGACGCCGAGGCCGAGGATGAGCCGTCCGCCGGAGAGGTGATCGATCGTGGCCGCCGTCATCGCGGCTGACGCCGGCGTCCGGGCCGAGATCTGCATGAGCCCGGTGCCGAGCTTGATCGTCGAGGTGTTCGCGCCGATCCAGCACAGCGGCGACACGACGTCCGAGCCGTAGGCCTCGGCCGTCCACACCGAGTCGTACCCGCACGACTCGGCGAGTTGTGCGCTCGAGATCAGATCGGGCGGCGCCGCCGCCGTCCAGTAGCCGAGCATCAGACCGAGCTTCATCGCTCAGTTATAGCCGCTTAGACTCCGTATCTGACACACCGTCAGATACATGACCGAGCTCCGACAACGACCCGCGCCGGCTCAAAGCGCCGACACGTCCTTCTTCTGGGAGGGCGCGCGGCGCGGCGAGCTGCTCATCCAGCGGTGCTCGTCGTGCGGGACGCTCCGCCATCCGCCCGGGCCCGGCTGCGCGTCGTGCGGGTCGCTCGACTGGGACACGGTCGTGGCGTCCGGGCGCGGCACCGTGCACAGCTTCGCGGTTCACCACTACCCGCCGGTACCGGGCTTTGAGTACCCGTTGACGATCGGGCTGATCGATCTCGAGGAAGGGACCCGCCTGATCTCGAACATCGTCGGCATCGATCCGTCGGCGATCGAGATCGGGATGGAAGTCCGGGTGGAGTTCGAATCGTTCGGGGACGACCTCGTGCTGCCGCAGTTCCGGCCCATCTAATGGACTTCTTCTACGACGACACGCAGCGCGCGCTCGCCGATCTCGCGCGGCAAGTGTTCACCGACCACGCGACGCACTACCGGCTGAAGGAGCTGTCGGCCGGCGGCCAGTCCTTCGACGCGGATCTGTGGACGGCCTTGCGCGGCGCCGGGTTGCTGGACGTCGGCGTGTCCGACGGCGGACTCATCGAGCAGTGCGTCGTCCTCGTCGAGCAGGGGCGCACGGTTGCGCCGGTTCCGCTGTGGGCGCACTACGTGGGCGCCCCGGTCGTCGGTTCGCCGGACGGCCTGGTCACCGTTTGCATCGACGGGAGCGGTGTTCCTGCGCTCGACGAAGCGACCTCGGTCGTTCGTGTGGCAGGCAGTGAGGTGTTCGTCGCCGACCCCGGCTCTCTGAAGATCATCGAGCGCCGGGAGACCACGGCCGGGTTCCCCGAATTCTCAGTCGAGTTCGGTGCCACAGAGCGCTCGGAGGGTGACGGCGCGCAGCTCGCGCTGCGCGCCGTGGTCGCGTTGTGCGCGCTCGGCGTCGGAGTCGCCGAGCGCGCACTCGAGCTCACGGCTGCCTACACCACGGAACGCAAGCAGTTCGATCGTCCGCTGGGAAGCTTTCAGGCCGTCCAGCAGCGCGCAGCCGACGCGTACATCGACGTGGAAGCGATGCGCTCGACGATGTGGCAGGCGGCGTGGCGGCTTTCCGAAGGGCTCGATGCGGCTCGCGAGGTAGCGATCGCGAAGTTCTGGGCGGCCGAAGGCGGACAGCGAGTCGTCTCGGCCGCGCAGCATCTCCACGGCGGGCTGGGCGCCGACATCGACTACCCGCTGCACCGCTACACGCTGTGGTCGAAGTGGATCGAGCTGTCGTTCGGCGGCGCGACGCCCACGCTTGCTCGGCTCGGTGCGGAGCTGGCCACATGAAGCCCTGGGCCACCGGCGGCGACTTCTCGAATCAGAAGATGCGCAATGTCGATTTCGCGAACGCGAAGATCGTCGGCGCCAACATGCTGAACGCGAGCTTCGAGGGCGAGATCTTCGGGCTCAAGGTCAACGGAATCGAAGTGGCGCCCTTGATCGCGCGCGAGCTCGAACGGCGGCACCCGGAGCGCAAGGAGCTCTTCACGACAACGCCCGAAGGGATGAAGCACGCGTACGACATCGTCTTCGGACAACTTGACGAGACGTTCGCCCGGGCACGACGGTTGACCGAAGCGCAGCGCAACGAGCGCGTCGACGAGGAATGGTCCGTCGTCGAAACGGTCAGGCATCTCGTCTTCGCCGTGGATGCCTGGATCCTCCGTGTGGTTCTCGGACGGGACGACCCGTTCGATCCGATCGCACTCCCGCCCTCGTTTCTTCCGCCGACCGGGCCGGGAATGTCGTGTGATCCCGGCGCGTCTCCCACGTTCGAAGAGGCCGTCGACGTCTGGAAGGGGCGCGAACAGATCATCCGAGAGGTCCTGGACGGTCTGACGCCCGAGGAGCTCGACCGCGAGATCGTGACGAAAGGTGACGGCTACCCGCCGGGAGGACACAAGACGCAGGTCATCGGCCCCCTGTGGACGATCCTCGAAGAGAGCTGGTGGCACAACCGCTTCATGAACCGCGACATGGACACGATCGAAGGCGCGTCTTCGTGAGCGGCCCGCCGCCGCCGCAGCGCGTCCCGGCTGATGTCCACGCCGCAGGATCGTCCTGCGAAGAAGTGATGAGACTTCTCGAGGCGACAATCGAACGCGCATCGTCGTTCACCGAAGACGAGCGTCATCGTCGCGTCAACGACGAGTGGTCCACGGTCGAGTCATTGCGCCACATCGTGATGGTCGTCGATGGATGGCTGGGGAGGACGATCAAAGGTGAACCCGATCCGTTCCACCCCATCGGGCTTCCTCCGCACTTCGCACCGCGCGTCCTGCCGGGCTCGTCGATCGATCCGGACGCTGATCCGACCTTCGAAGAGGCATGCGAGGTCTTGCGTGGGCGCCTGCAAACACTCGCCGCGTTCGTCGATGGACTCACGAACGGCGAGCATGCGCGCGACATTGGAACGCACGCCAAGACCGTTGCCGGCGGCCTCGGCGTGATCTTCGACGAGCTCACCTTTCACAACTTCTTCATCAATCGAGACCTCAGCGTGATCGAGCAGGAGCGCGTATGACCTTCGCGCGCAAGGCTGCGGTCGTCGGGATCGGGAACACCGAGTTCTCGAAGAACTCCGGTCGCACAGAGATCCGCATGGCGACCGAGGCGGCACACGCGGCCCTCGCCGACGCCGGCTTGTCGCCAAAGGACGTCGACGGACTCGTGACCTTCACGATGGACAACAACGAAGAGACGGATCTCGCGGGCAACCTCGGCACGGCTCCGCTGCGCTTCTTCAGCCAGATCGGCTACGGCGGCGGCGCCGCGTGCGCGACCGTTCAGCAAGCGGCTCTCGCCGTCGCTTCCGGCGTCGCAGACGTCGTCGTTTGCTATCGATCGCTCAACGGGCGTTCGTGGCACCGCCTCGGCGGCGGCGGCGCGGCCGGCTGGTCCAGCCCCCGGGCCAACGTCATCCGCTACTCCTGGTACATCCCGTACGGGCTCACGACGCCGGCGGGATGGATGGCGATTCGCGCTCGCCGGTACATGCACAAGTCGGGCGCGACGTCCGAGGACTTCGGGCGTGTGTCGGTTCTCGATCGCAAGCACGGCGCGAACAATCCCGACGCCCTGTTTGCCGGACAGCCGATCACGCTCGACGATCACCAGGCGTCGCGTCCGATCGTCGAACCCTTGCGCCTGCTCGACTGCTGTCTCGAGAGCGACGGCGCCGTGGCCGTCGTCGTGACATCGGCGGAGCGCGCACGGGATCTCGAGCAGACACCGGCCGTGATCGCGGCCGCGGCGCAAGGCGCGACGCCCGGCCAGCCGACGGTCACCGACTACTACAAGGACGACATCACGACGCTCCCGGAGGTGAACGACGTCGCCGAGCAGCTCTGGCGGCAGTCGGGTCTCGGCCCGGACGACATCCAGTGCGCGAATCTCTACGACCACTTCACGCCGTTGATGTTGATCCAGCTCGAGGAGCTCGGCTTCTGCGCGCGTGGGGAGGCCAAAGAGTTCGTCCGCGACGGCAACCTCGAGCTCGACGGCATGCTCCCGACCAACACGAACGGCGGACAGCTTGCCGAGGCCTACATCCACGGGATGAACGGCATCGCCGAGGGTGTCCGTCAGATCCGCGGGACGTCCTGCAACCAAGCGAGCAATGTCGAACACGTGCTCGTCACCGCCGGCACCGGTGTGCCGACGAGCGCACTGATCCTCGAGCGTGCATCGTGACGATCGAAGCGCTGCGTGAGGAGGCTCGCGCCTTCCTCGCCGAGCACGTCCCGGCGTGGAAGGCCGACGAGGGCGTCGGTGACGAGGAGCTCACGCGCGAGCAGCGACGCTCGTGGCAGCGCCATCTCTTCGAGCACGGCTGGGGCGTTCCGACGTGGCCCGAGGAATACGGCGGACGCGGACTCGGCATGGTCGAGAACCTCGTCTGGAACCAGTGCAAAGCGGAGGCGGGCTTCCAGTTCACGTTCGACTTCGTCGGGATGGGCCTGGCCGGACCGACGATCATCGCTCGCGGTACCGAACGACAGAAGCAGCGCTACCTCAAGCCGATCGCCCGCGGTGACGAGTCCTGGTGTCAGCTGTTCAGCGAACCGGGCGCGGGTTCGGATCTCGGCGGTCTGTCCACGCGGGCCGAGCGTTCCGGCGACGTGTGGATCGTGAACGGACAAAAGGTGTGGAGCTCGGGCGCGATGGAGTCCGACTTCGGACTCCTCATCGCGCGCCATGACCCTGATCTGCCCAAGCAGCAGGGGCTCGTCTTCCTCTTGCTGGACATGCACGCTCCCGGCGTGGAGATACGTCCGCTTCGACAGATCGACGGAGGCGCACATTTCGCCGAGGTGTTCTTCAACGATGTCGAAGTCCCGGACGCCGACCGCGTCGGGGAGCCGGGTGAGGGCTGGTCGGTGGCGATGACGACGCTGCTGCACGAGCGCTCGTCGATCGGCGGCGGGATCGGCAGCTTCGCGATGCCCTTCGACGACGTCGTCCGTATCGCTCGTGAGCACGGTCGCAACGAAGACCCCCTCGTGCGGCAGCACCTCGTCGAGATCTATACACGGAAGACGATCCTCGACGTCCTCAACACACGCGTGCAGACGGCGCTGCTCTCGGGACGTATTCCGGAAGCGGAAGGCTCGGTCATCAAGCTGCTCATGGCGCAGCTCGGCTCGGTCTCCGCGCTGAACGCGATCGAGCTCCTCGGGGTGGAGGGAACACTTGCCGACGGCCCGGGGAGTCCGCAGCAGAGATTCCTCGGGATGGCCGCGCTGCACATCGGCGGCGGAACCGACGAGGTGCAGCGCAACGCAATCGCGGAGCGGGTGCTCGGCCTCCCACGGGAGCCGAGGCCGGACAAGGAAGTACCGTTCAAAGACACCAGGAGGTAGCAGTGGGGAAGCCCGTCATCATCGAAGCCGTCCGCACGCCAATTGGTCGGCGCAACGGCTGGCTGTCGGGTCTGCATGCGACCGAGTTGCTCGCGGCGTCGCAAGTGGAGGTCGTCAAACGAGCCGGTATAGACCCGTCGCTCGTCGAGCAGATCGTGGGCGGATGTGTCACGCAAGCCGGTGAGCAGGCCGGCAACGTCGCGCGGCAAGCATGGCTTTTGGCCGGGCTCCCGTACGAAGCGGCGGCGACGACGGTCGACACACAGTGCGGGTCGTCCCAGCAAGCCAACCATTTGATCGCCGGGATCATCGCGGCGGAGGGGATCGACGTCGGGATCGCCTGCGGGGTGGAGGCGATGAGCCGCATCCCGCTGGGGTCGAACATCATGCACGGGCCGGGTGCGTGGATCGCGGACGGCTGGCCCTGGGACTCGCCCGATCAATTCACCGGTGCGCAGCGCATTGCTGAGAATCGCGACATCACGCGCGAGCAGGTCGACGAGTTCGCCTTCCACTCTCAGCGCAAGGCGAAGGAAGCATGGGACGCCGGACACTTCGACCGCGAGGTCGTCAAGGTCGAAGCACCCGTCATCGGTGAGGACCGCCGGCCCACATCGGAAAAGACGATCGTCGCGAAGGACCAGGGCCTGCGCGACACAACACTCGAAGCGCTTGCGGGGTTGAAACCGGTGATCGAAGGACAAGTGAACACCGCGGGGAACTCGTCGCAGATCTCCGACGGCTCGGCCGCCGTGTTGTGGATGTCAGAAGAGCGTGCAAAGGCCGAAGGCCTCAAGCCCCGGGCACGAATCGTCGCGCAAGCAGTGGTCGGTTCCGACCCCTACTACCTCCTGGACGGCCCGGTCGACGTGACCCGCAAGCTCCTGCAAAAGACGGGCATGTCGATCGGCGACTTCGACCTCTTCGAAGTCAACGAAGCGTTCGCGCCGGTCGTCTTGTCGTGGGCGGGCGTGCACGACGTCCCGATGGACCGCGTGAACGTGAACGGCGGAGCAATTGCGCTCGGTCATCCGGTGGGCGCCACCGGGAGCCGGCTCATCACCACGGCGCTGCACGAGCTCGAGCGCCGCGACGCGAACCTCGCGCTCGTTGCCATGTGCTGCGGCGGCGCGATCGGCACCGGAACGATCTTGGAAAGGATCTAGCGATGGGACTTCTTGACGGGAAAGTAGCGATCGTCACCGGTGCAGGACGCGGCCTCGGGCGCGCCGAAGCGATCGAGCTCGCGAGCCAAGGCGCCGTGGTCGTCGTGCAGGATCTCGGTGCGGCGCTCGACGGCTCCGGACAAGACGACCATCCGTCGCACGAAGTCGTCTCGGAGATCGAGGCGGCCGGGGGCAAGGCCATCGCACACTTCGGCGACGTAGCCGACTACGACTATGCAAAGAAGCTCATCGACGACACGGTCGAGCAATTCGGCGACGTGAACGTGGTCGTGAACAACGCGGGGATTCTGCGCGACAGGATGATCTTCAACATGGAAGAGGCGGAGTGGGACGCCGTCGTGCGCGTCCATCTCAAAGGCCACTTCTCGACGATCCGTCATGCGACGACGTACTGGCGGCAGCGCGCGAAGGAGGGGGCCGAGGTCTACGGCCACATCATCAACACGACGTCTGAAGCCGCGCTGTTCGGCTCTCCCGGACAGCCCAACTACGCCGCCGCGAAAGCCGGGATCATCTCGCTCACGACGTCGACGGCCAACGCGATGGTCAAGTACGGCATCACCGCCAACGCGATCGCGCCGCGTGCCCGAACCGTCATGACCGAGACCTCGATGCCGGAGATGTTCGCCGCACCGGTCGAGGAGGGGGCGTTTGACGTCTTCGCGCCGGAGAACGTCGCTCCGCTCGTGGCGTTCCTCGCCTCGCCGTCCTCGGCGCGCATCACCGGACAGGTCTTCATCGTCTGGGGCAACGAAGTGAAGCTCCTCCAGGGACCGCGCGTGGAGGAGATCTTCTCAACGGAGGGCAGCTGGACGGCCGACGGCCTGGCCAAGACGATGGGGCCCTTTTACGAAAGGCGCGAGCCGCTGGCCGGCTTCGTCGTCCCGCCGAGCTAGTGCATTGCCGATAGATCTCCGTTCGATCCTGGATCCGGCCCACGCCGCGGTGATCACGCAGGAGATGCAAAAAGGCGTCCTCGGGGAGAACCCGATCTTCCCGATGCTGGCCGAAGAAGCGCGAAGGCAGGCGATTCCCAACGCCGCACGGCTCGTGAGAGCAGCGCGGAGCGCGGGCGCGCGGGTCGTGCATTGCATCGCGATGCGCAGGGCCGACGGCGCCGGATCCAATACCAACGCGCGAATCTTCGGCGCCGCCCGGAAGTCGTCCGGCAGCATCGAGCCGAGAACCGAGGGCGCCGAAGTCATCGACGAGATCGGTCTCGAGAAATCGGATCTCGTCTCGAGTCGCCTGCACGGTATCGGCCCGATGTGGGGCACCGACCTCGACTCGATGCTGAGGAATCTGGACGTCCGGACGATCGTTGTCGTCGGCGCGTCGATCAACGTGGGCGTGACGAATGCGGTGATGGATGCCGTCAACGCCGGGTATCAAGTCGTCCTGCCGCGCGACGCGGTGGCCGGGATTCCAGGCGACTACGCCGACGCTGTCATCGACAACACGCTGTCGCTGCTGGCCACCGTCTGCACGACCGACGACGTGATCGGGGCTTGGACGTGAGCGCCGAGCCGCTGCGGGCCGTCGACGGGCGAGTCCCCGGACGCCGCGGCCGCGCAACGAGAGACAAGCTCCTCAAGGCCACCACGGAGCTGTTGACCAAGCGCTCCTACCGCGATCTCACCGTCGTCGAGATTGCGAAGCGAGCGCGGACGTCGACGGCGACCTTCTACCAATACTTCGCCGACGTGGAAGCGGCTTTGGCCGAGCTAGCGCACGAGCTCGCGGAGGAAGGCCCGCGGCTTGTCGACATCATCAATGCGGCCAAATGGCGAACCGCTGCGTACGAGCCTGCGTTGGCGCTGGTCGACGCGTTCATCGATTTGTGGGAGCGTCACCGCGCGATCCTGCGTGTGGTCGATCTCGCGACGGCCGAGGGCGACCTGCGCTTCCAGAACATCAGGACGCACCTGCTCAGTCAGGTCACTGATGCGCTCAGAGATGCCATCGTCAAAGCGAGTGACGGCAAGGCGGAACCGCGGGCGCAGGCCGCAGCTCTCGTCTCACTGCTGGCGCATGTCGCCGAACATCGGTACGGCTTCGAGTTCTGGGGTATCCGGCTCGACGACATGCGCCGTTCAACCGCTCGGCTCGTCGCCTGGGGCGTGACGGAACGGGAGCCGAGCTAGCTCGTCAGCTGTCTACGCAGCACTTGCCGTCCGGTGATTCCTTCCGGTGCTCCTCCGCCGTCCGGCCCGAACCGTCACAGCACATCTGCTCTTGCTGCTGCTCGCCTTCGGCCTTCGGCTTGGTCTGCGTGCCGCCGGCGTGCGAATGCGTGTGAGTCTTGGACTTCGCCATGCTGGTGCACCTCCCTCCCGTTGCTCTCCGGGCTAATACCCGCAGGACGGGAGGGGGCTAAACGGCGGCGGATTCCCAGATCGCGTCGAGAAGGCGTTCGGGAGGAACCGAACCGGCCGGGGTCCCGGCGCGGGCCGCCTGCGCGGTGAGCCGCTGTACGAGCTCGTTCACGGGCGTCGGGATGCCGTGCAGCCGGCCGATGCTGACGATCTCGCCGTTGAAGTAGTCGGTCTCGACGGACCGCAGGCCTCGCTCCAGGCTCTGCCACGTCGACCCGCCGCCTCGCCGCTGGCCTTCGATGGGGCGAAAGCTCATGTGGCTGCCGCGGCGTGCGGCGTCCTCTTCGGAGTCGACGAAGTCGATGCCGGCGGCGCGCAGGGTTGCCGCGCCTTCGTCGCGCACGATGCGATACAGATCCGTGCCGCGCGCGGCCGGCCCGCACATGGCATCGATCCCGTTGCCGAGGTTCATCAGGAGCTTTCCGTACTTCCACCTCATGATGTCCGGACGCGGCTCTGATACATACGTCGACCGAGCGAGCACGTCCGAGATCGCAACCGCGACGTCGTCGACGCCGTCGGGATACCGGCCGATGTCGAAGATCCCCGTGACGGGGGCCGAATTTGCCTGCACCGTGCCCGCCTCCAGGTATTGCGTCGGGCACATCACGCAGATGCCGTAGACGTTCGGAAAGAACCGAATCGCCGCGCGCTCGTTGGCAACGCCGTTCTGCAGCGACACGAGCGTGATCGTCTGCGGCGCGACGCCGCGCAGTGTGACCAGGGCGTCCAGGGTGTCCTGAGACTTCATCGCGAGGAAGACGACATCGTCGTGACGCCACTGGATTGCGCCCGGATGTTCGACGACGGGGATTTTGAGTGTGACGTCCTCGTCCGGCGTCTGGAGCCGGAGGCCCCGGTCGGCAATCGCCTCGAAGTGGGCGCCTCGTGCGATGAGCAGGACATCCTGCTCGTTTTGATGCAGGCGGGCGCCCAGTACGCCGCCGATGCCGCCCGCGCCGTAGATCACGAATCGCACGCGCCTACCTTGGCACAGCCGTGCCTTGACAGGCCCCGGAAGGCCGGTCTAGGGTTTCCTATCTGGACCAGCGATTTGCCCTAGCAAACACATCAGGAGGAGCCGCATGAAGCTCGATCTGCTCTACGAGATCGATGTTCCCAAGCCCTGGCCCGACAAGCCGCACCCGTACGGGCAGCGGGAGGCCGAGCAGAAGGCCTACCGAGAGGCCATCGAGCAGATCAAGCTCGCCGACCGCTACGGCTTCAACACGGTCTGGTCGGTCGAGCACCATTTCCGGGAAGGACGATCGCACTCGCCGTCCTCCGAGGTCGTGCTCGGCGCCCTCTCGCAGGTCACGCAGAACCTCCGTCTCGGCTTCGGCGTGACGTTGTGTCCGCCCGGCTTCATCCATCCGGCCCGGGTGGCCGAGAAGGTCGCCACCGTCGACGTCCTCTCCGGCGGACGTGTGGAGTGGGGCATCGGACGGTCGACGCCGATGGAGCAGACGGCCTTCGGCGTGGATACCGAGACATCGAAGGACGACATGTACGAGACCGCGCGTACCGTCGTCGACATGTGGGCGTCGGAGTACTACGAGCGCGACGACGAGTGGCTGAAGTTCCCGAAGCGCATGGTCACGCCGAAACCCGTCCAGGACCCGCACCCGCCGTGCTGGCAGGCGTGCGTGTCGAAGGGCAGCGCGGAGCAGGCCGGCGAGCTGGGTCTCGGACTGTTGTCGTTCGCGATCATGCAGCCGCTGTCGAAGATGGCCGAGCACATCAACGACTACCGCAGGGGACAGGAGAACTGCACGAAGCCGTTGACGAGTGTCCGGACGAACAAGGTATCCGCGTACACGCTCGTCCATTGCGCGGACAGCTTCGAGCGGTGCGAGCGCAACGGCATCTGGGACTCGGTGTGGTGGTGGTACCAGCACCTTGCCGAGTTCACGCTCGAGTGGGAGTTCCCCCACTTCAAGCAGGAAGAGAAGGACCGCCTGTTCCCGATGCTCTCGAAGCACGCAAAGGGCGAGCTCGATCCGAAGGTGTTCAACGACGTACACATGATCATCGTCGGTGACCCCGACCAGTGCTACGCGAAGTTCAAGGAGTACGAGAAGCTCGGCGTCGACCAGGTGATCTGCTACGTACAGTTCGGGTTTCTCTCACATGCGTCCATCATGCGGACGATCGAGCTGCTCGGCACCCACGTCATTCCCGCCCTCGAACAGGACGGGATCGAGGTGCGCCAGCGTGTGAAGGCCAAGACGGATCCCAGCGACACGACGCTTTCCTCGATCGTTGACTAGCACCGACTCGACTCCCGTACCCGACTACCAGAACATGCTTCGCCTGGACGGACGGCGGTTCGTCGTCGTCGGAGCGGGACAAGGGATCGGGCGCCAGGCCTCGCACGCGCTGGCGTCGTCCGGAGCGAAGCTCGTGTGCGTCGACAACCGAGACGATCTCGCCAAGGAGATCGCCGACGAGGTCGGGGGTGTGCCTCGTGTCGCCGACGCGACGAAGCGGGACGACGCAAACGAGACGATCGACTTCGCCGTCTCCGAGCTCGGCGGCTTGGACGGAATCGTCGACATCGTCGGTATGGCGCGCTACGTCGATGCGGTCGAGACGTCCGACGAGGACTGGAACTGGACGTTCGACATCGTCCTCAAGCACGCGTTCGTCTTCTCGCAAGCCGCGGCCAAAGCGATGAAGGATGGCGGCTCGATGGTGTTCGTCGCGTCGGTCAGCGGCATCTCTTCGGCACCGCGCCATGCCGCGTACGGTTCGGCGAAGGCGGCGCTGATGTCGTGGGTGCGCTCGCTGGCCGTCGAGCTCGGCCCCCAGAAGATCCGTGTGAACGCCGTGGCGCCGGGTGTCGTGTGGACGCCGCGCATCTCCCAGTTCCTCGGCGAGAAAGGACGCAAGCTCCAGAGCGACAACGCGCCTCTCGGTCGCGTCGCCGAGCCGGCCGACATCGCGTCGGGGATCTTGTTCCTCAGCTCCGATCTCGCGAGCTACGTCACCGGACAGACGCTCGTGGTCGACGGGGGCGTCGGTGTGAAGTTTCCGTACCCG
>DASQWC010000090.1:0-6749 GCA_035640475.1 Actinomycetota bacterium
GCGTCGGTTGCACGTAAGGGCAGCGCGTGTGGAATCGGCACGCGGGCGGTGGGTTCGCCGGGCTTGGTAGGTCGCCGGCGAGGAGGATCGTCTCGCGCTCTCGCTCCACCTCCGGGTCGGGAATCGGTACGGCCGAGAGGAGCGAGATCGTGTACGGGTGGAGCGGGTTGTCGTAGAGCTCCGCCGCCGGCGAGACTTCCACGATCCAGCCGAGATACATCACGGCTATGCGGTCGGAGATGTGCCGCACGACAGCAAGGTCGTGCGCGATGAAGAGGTAGGTGAGGTCGAAGTCCTCCTGCAGCGTCTCGAGGAGGTTGATGATCTGCGCCTGGATGGAAACGTCGAGTGCGGAAACCGGCTCGTCGGCGACAACGAAGTCGGGATTGAGCGCGAGGGCGCGTGCGAGGCCGATCCGTTGGCGCTGACCACCGGAGAACTCGTGCGGATAGCGGCCCGCCGCATCGGGCGGTAGGCCGACGATTCGCAGCAGGTCGCGCACGCGTCCACCCGCCTCGCGGCGATTCGCGAGGCCATGGCTGCGCAAGGGCTCGCCGACGATCCTGCCAACGCTGTGCCGTGGGTTGAGCGAGGCAAAAGGATCCTGGAAGACCATCTGCATTCGTCGTCGCAGCGGCCTCAGCTCCGTTTCGCCGAGCTGCGAGATGTCGCGGCCGTCGAAGACGATCCGTCCTTCCGTCGGCTGGTACAGACGCAAGATCGTGCGACCGACCGTTGACTTCCCGCACCCCGACTCGCCGACGAGACCCACCGTCTCGCCGCGACGGATCGTCAGCGAGACATCGTCGACCGCACGGATGTCCCCTACATGCCGGTCAAGAACGAGGCCGCTCTTGATCGGGAAGTAGACCTTCAGATGCTCGAGCTCGACGAGCGGCCCCGTGCCGTCGCTACCGCTGCTCATCGGCCGCCTCTCGGTCGATGAGCAAGGGAACAGGCAAAAACGGTTTCCTCTCCGAGAGCGGGCCAAGGGCGAGCGACGCTCATGCGGTTGCCGCCGCGCGCGTCCGGTCCCATTCATCGACCGGTACGGGGTTAAAGCAGGCGACCTTGTGTCCACGCTCGATCTCCACGAGCGGTGGTACTTCCTGGCGCGACAGCTCGACCTCGAAGCGGCAGCGTGGCTGGAACGGGCACGCGCTCGGTGCGCTGAGCATGTTCCGCGGCGCGCCCTCGATCGGATGCAGCCGGGCGCGCCGTGCTGCGTCGAGCCGCGGCACCGACTGCAGTAAGCCGAGCGTGTACGGATGACGGGGCGCGCCGAACAGCTGCTCGGCCGAGCCTGTCTCCATGAACATGCCTGCATACATGACGTTGACGCGCTCGCACATGCCCGCCACGACCCCGAGGTCATGCGTGATCAAGATCAGTGCCGCGTTCTCCTCGGCAACGAGCTCGCGCAAGAGGTCGAGGATCTGCGCCTGAATCGTGACGTCGAGCGCCGTCGTCGGTTCGTCGGCGATGAGGAGCTTCGGTCGGCAGGCGAGCGCCATCGCGATCATCGCGCGCTGGCGCATGCCGCCGGAGAACTGGTGCGGATAGTCGCGCAGGCGCGCATTGGCGCTCGGAATGCCGACGCGGTCGAGGAGCTCCGTCGCCCGGCTGTCCGCGTCTCTCTTGCTCATTCCAAAATGCGTCTCGAGCGCCTCGCGTATCTGTCGCCCGATCGTCAGTACGGGGTTGAGCGAGGTCATCGGGTCCTGAAAGATCATTGCGATCTCGCGACCGCGGATTCGGCGCAAGGTGCGGTCACTTTGGCGGATGAGGTCACGGCTCTCGAAGAGCGCGCGTCCCGAGGCGACCCTGCCGTTGCGCGCGAGCAAGCCGAGGATCGCAAGCGATGTGACGCTCTTACCGCAACCGGACTCACCGACGATCCCGAGCGTCTCTCCCGCATTGATCTCGAATGAGATGCCGTTGACGGCGTAGACCGTGCCTCGCCGAGTTGAGAACTCGACGCGGAGGTCCTCTACCGACAGCAGTGCGGTGGGGCCACCCACACTAGCCACGCCCGCGGAGTTTCGGATCGAGCGCCTCACGCAGACCGTCGCCGATGAGGTTGAAGCCGAGCACCGACACGACGATGGCGATCCCGGGGATGATGGCGAGGAACGGCGCCACGGCAAGGTAGTCGTTCACGTCCGTCAGCATCGTCCCCCACTCCGGGGTCGCAGGATCCTGAGGGCCGAGCCCGAGAAAGCCGAGGCCGGCGACGTCGATGATCGCCGTCGCCATCGCCAGCGTTCCCTGCACGATCACCGGCGAGATCGCGTTCGGAAGTATGTGCGAGAAGAGGATCCCGCGGCGGCGCACGCCCACGGCTCGGGCCGCGAGCACGAAATCGTTCTCCCGTTGCGCGAGCACCGACCCGCGTAAGAGCCGTGCGAAGATCGGGATGTTGACGATCCCGACCGCGAGCATCACTTGCCAAAGTCCTGGCTGCAGCATCGCCACGATCCCGATCGCGAACAACAGACCAGGAATCGCCAGCATCACATCCATCGCGCGCATGATCGCCGAGTCGACGTAGCCGCCCAGATAGCCGGCCGTCGCGCCGAGGAGAAGTCCGATCGAGAGGCCGATCGCCACCGAGACGACCCCGATCAGCAGCGAGTAGCGCGCGCCGTAGATGATGCGGGAGAACTCGTCCCGGCCGAGCAGGTCGACCCCGAACCAGTGTCCGTGCGTCGGCCCAACCGGTCTGCCGGCGTTGAGCAAGTTGAGGTTCTGCTCCTTCGGCCCGTAGGGCGCGATGACCGGTGCAAAGAGCGCAATCGTGACGAAGACGACGGCGACGAAAGCACCGAAGATCGCGCCCGGGTTGCGGATGAGGCGATACCACGCCTCGCTCCAGAGTCCGGACGGCGCCTCGAGCTGGATCTCCCGTGATTCGAGTTCGGCGACGCTCATCGGGCGAACCTCGCCCGATGACCGAGGGAAGGGGCTTCGGGGGAAACCTTCAGGTTTCGCCGCTCTTCCTCCTCAGCCCACGCGGCGATCTCAGCGGCGCGTGGGCTGAGGCGATCCCTAAAGAAGGGGGCTCGTGGGGGAAACATGGTTTCCCCCACGGGAGCGAGCCAAAGGCGAGTGACCGTCATTCAGCCGTACCGAATCCGCGGATTGATGATCGCGTACGAGATGTCGACGAGCAGGTTCACGACCACGAACACGATGGCGAGGAACAGAATCCCGCCCTGCAGAACCGGGTAGTCGCTGTTGAAGATGGCATCACGAAGCCATGAGCCCATCCCGGGGAACGCGAAGACCGTCTCGGTGAGCACGGCGCCCGACAGCAGGAGACCGGTCTGCAGGCCGACGATCGTCGAGACCGGCAGCAACGCGTTTCGCAACACGTGTCGGCGGTCGACGGTGAGCGGCGGCAGACCCTTTGCGCGCGCCGTGCGCACGTAGTCCTCGTTCTGGACGTCGAGCACCGCGGCGCGCGTGATCCGGGTGATGACAGCGAGCGGGATCGAGCCGAGCGCAATTGCCGGCAGGATCAGGTGCTTGATCGCGTCCCAGAGCGCGGCCCAGTCGCGCGTGATCAATCCGTCGAGCACGTAGAAGTTGGTCGGGTGGTCCGGACTCAGCAGCACGTCCTCGCGCCCGACGCTCGGGAGCCAGTGCCACTTCACGGCGAAGAGGTACTTGAGGATGATCGCGAGGAAGAAGATCGGGATCGAGATCCCGATCAGCGAGCCGACCAACGTAAGGTTGTCGAAGATCCCGCCGTACCGTTTGGCCGCGAGGAAACCCAGTGGGATCCCGAGCCCGACGGCAAAGATCATTGCCGCCGTCGCGAGTTCGATCGTCGCCGGGAAACGGCGGCCGATTTCGGACGCGACCGTACGCCGCGACGCCGTGCTCACGCCGAGATCGCCGCTCGCTGTGAGCTTGAGGTAGTCCCAGTACTGGATCGGCAGCGGACGGTCGAGGCCGTAACGCTCCTTGTACTCCTTCACCAGCTGGGGCGTTGAGCGCTCACCGAGCAGCGAAGACGCCGGATTCCCCGGCAACGCCCTGATCCAGAAGAAGATCAGGATCGAGACGCCGAGCAGAATCGGAACGAGCAGCAGCAGCCGGCGGACGACGTAGCGCAACATCTACGTGTCCGCCGGCTGTGCGTCTATCTGACTACTGACCTCCGAGCGAGGTGAACTGGAACCACACTCCACCGACCGGCGTCGCGATCAGCCGCTGGATGCGCTTCTCCGCACCGAGCGCCGGCGTCGCGTGTGCATACGGAACGCCGGGGATGAACTTCATGATCATCACGTTCGCCTGCTGGTAGAGCTTCACCCGCTTGGGGAAGCTCGGCTCATTCAACGCTCGATTGAGGATGCCCTCGATCTTCGTGTTGTGGAACCCGAACTGCGGGTTGAAGTTGCGGAAGAACGTCCCGAGAAAGTTGTCGGGATCGCCGTAGTCGCCCGTCCAGCCGATGAGGTTCAGATCGCCTGCTGAGCCCTCGTTGACCTTCGGGACATACGTCGGCCGCCACGGTGCGCTGTGCGCTTCGACCTTGAAGCCGGAGTTCTCGAGGCTCGCTGCAAACGCCTCGAAATTGCGCTTCGGATCCGGCATGTACGGACGCGAGACGCCCGTCGGATACCAGAAGTCGATCTTGCACGGCACCTTGCAGCTGGAGGAGTTCAGCAGCTGCTTCGCCTTCGTCGGGTTGTAATTGTACTTCGGCACCTTTTTCGTGTAGCCGAAGAGGCTCGGCGGCTGGAACTCGTGCGCGACGCGCCCGGTGCCGTAGTAGAACTGCCTGACGACTGCGGCCCGGTCGAGTCCGTGCGCGACCGCCTGCCGCACCTTGATGTCGTTCATCGGCGAGCCCGGCCCCTGATGGATCGTCACGTACGCAACGTTGAACGCCGGCCGCTTGATCGCCTTGAGCCGTGAGTCACCCGTGAGCGACGCGATGTCCTGCGGAGGCGCCAGGTCGAACGCGTTGATCTCGCCCGTCTTCAGCGCCTGGAAGCGCGCCTCGTTGTTCGAGATCGGCCGGATGATGATGCGGTCCAGCTTGGGCTTGGCACCCCAGTAGCTCTTGTTCTTCCCGAGCTCGAGCTTCTGGCCGACCGTCCACGAGCTGAACTTGAACGGACCCGTGCCGGTCGGATGCTGGAAGGCGTACGAGCCGGTCGGCTTGAACGTTCCGCCGCTCAGCGTCGCCTGGTCCGCGCCGTACTTCTTCATCGCCGTGGGGCTCTGCATCGCGAACGACGAGATAACGAGCGACGGGAAGAAGACGCCCGACGTCCGGGTCAGGTGGACGACGATCTTGTGGCTTCCGACTGCCTTGCAGCTCCGGAAGAGCGGCGTGGACAGATTCGCCACCTCGTTCTTGCGGAAGCCGCCGTAGGTCGCCTGATAGTAGAAGGTCGCAGACGGATCCTGGAACGCCCCCGTCCAGTTGTACCAACGGTTGAAGTTGTAACAGGCAGCCGCGGCATTCCACGGCGTGCCGTCGTGGAACTTCACGCCCTTGCGCAGCGTGAACGTCCACACCTTCCCCTTGCCCGAGAGCTTCCACTTCGTCGCCAGGGCCGGAACGATCTTCGTTGTGCCCGGCTTGAGCCGCACGAGCCCCTCGAAGATCTGCTCGGTCACTCTGAACGACTCCCCGTCAGAGACGAGCGCCGGATCGAGATATGTCGGGTCCGACGCGCCGGCAAAGACAAGCGTTCCCGCCTTCGGCGCGCCACCTGCCGTGCCCGCGACCATGAGCACGATCAGCGCAGCAAGAGGCAGGGCCAGCCTTCTCAAGTTCCCCCTCACGCACACTCCTTTCGTCGTCCCGCCTCCCCGGCGGACGCACAAGTATGAACAGAAAGTAAGGCCTACCGGCAACTAAGACGCGTTGTGTCCGAAAACGATTGAGGCGGCGATGGTCGCGGGTCCAATCTCCGATCCGATACTTCTCGGCGCCGATTGTAAAATTGCTTTGCAAACCCCCGCATCCCTGGCCGCGTCCGAAGCGACATTGGACCGAAGACGAAGGCCACTGCGGTCGCGGCGCTCGCGCTCGTTTGCGGAACAGCGAGCGGGAGTGACCTTGCCGGCGTCACCGCCCTCAAGATGTGCGCGGCCGCCGGTCCACACTGGCCGACGATGACTCTCGCCGTCGGCAGCTCTGGCTGGGTCGCCTGCAAAGAGCAGTCCCGCGTCAGGGCGAAGGTCGTCCGCGTCTCGCCGCAAACGAACCATGTCGTCGCGCCGATCGCCGTCAGCGACGGGCCGGCCAGCATGGCGTTCGACGGTGGGACCGCCTGGGTCGTCAACCACCGGGACACGACGCTCTACCCCGGCATGGTCTGGCTCCACGACAGGCTATGGATCATTGGACGGGGCACCGACCTGCTGCAGGTGAGCGCGGCCGACGGATCGATGCAGAGAACGATCGAGATCGGCGGCAGCGGCATCGACCTCGTCGCCGGCGGGGACGACCTGTGGGTTCCGACGCGAAGCGTGGCCGTCTGAATCGCAGACAACCGGCGCGGCTTTCTGTATCGGATTCCGACCCGATGAACCGGCAGCGCTTTCTCGCCGGGGCGCGGGTCACTCAACGTCGCTCTCCTCCGATGACCCAACGACTGAGGGCGACCCGAAGATCGCCCTCAACTCCGACCGACCCCTTGTGTCGCTTTTTCTTATGCGGCGAGCGAGATCAGATCTCGTAGCGCCGAGAGACGCGCTAGTGCCTGGCCCTCGAGCTGGCG
>DASQWC010000091.1:0-6739 GCA_035640475.1 Actinomycetota bacterium
GCCCGCGTGCTTCACAACCCCGGTGTCAAGCAGCCGCCGCATCCCCGACATCGCAGGCGCGTCGCCCACGACCGGGTTCGGCCAGTGCAGCTGGTAGAGATCGATGCGATCGGTGCGCAGCCGCTTCAAGCTGGCCCGGGCGCGCTGCTCGACGATGCTCGCCAGCGGAAGGACCGGCGTGATCTTCGTTGCGAGGAACGCCTCATCGCGCCGGTCGCCGAGCGCGTCACCCAGGATCTTCTCCGACCGGCCGAGCCCGTAGATCTCGGCCGTGTCGATGAGCGTGATGCCGAGATCCAGAGCTCTCGTGACGAGCGCTCGGGCGACGTCGTCCGCATAGGATCGTCCGTATCCCCACTCCGGCGCGTAGAACTGCCACGTTCCGAGTCCGATTACCGATAGTCGCGCGCCGCCGATTTCCAGATACCGCACCGCTCACGCTCCCGAATTGACCCGAACCTGGGCCGAGCGTACAGAGTGCAGCATGTGGCGTGACACGCTCAGCCGGCAGCCGAAGCGCAGACCCGCGGGTAAGAAGACGGCAAAGCCGAAGGCGAAGCCGAGATCGCGAAAACGCTGACGATGTCGCTCACCGTTGTGCCGCCCATCAAGCCGATGCTGGCCAAGATCAAGGAGGACATTCCTCGCGGCGAGGAGTGGGTCTACGAGCCGAAGTGGGACGGCTTTCGCACGCTCGTCTTCCGGGACGGCGGCACGATCTGGCTGAGAAGCCGCAACGACCGTCCGATGAACCGGTACTTCCCCGAGATGGAAGAGCTCTTGCTTCGCGAGATTCCCGAGTCCTGCGTCCTGGACGGCGAGATCATCGTGCCTTCGCCCGACGGCCTTGCCTTCGACACACTCCAACTGCGCCTGCATCCGGCCGAATCCCGCGTGAAGAAGCTCGCCGCCCAGACGCCGACGAGCTTCGTGCTCTTCGACATCCTCGCGCTCGGCTCCCAGGACCTTCAGCCGGCGCCGCTTCGTGAACGGCTCAAGACACTGGACGACCTCTTCGATCGCGCGCGACCAGACGTCGCGCGCGAACCCGCGACGCAGCCGGGTCCGCTCTTTCACCTGACGCCCTGCACCGACGATCCCGATGTCGCGGCCGATTGGTTCGAGGACCTGGAACGAGTGCATCTCGACGGCATCATCGCCAAGCGCCTGGACCTGCCCTACTCCCCCGGCGAGCGCGTCATGATCAAGGTCAAGCACCGTCGGACGGCCGATTGCGTCGTCGGTGGCTATCGCGTCCACAAGCACGGCGGTGTCGGCGCACTGTTGCTCGGGCTGTATGAAGAGGGTCGTTTGCACTACGTCGGCCATACGTCGTCGTTCAGCGCGTCGGAGCGGCGTGAGCTCCTGACGATGCTCGAGCCGATGCGGAACAAAGGATCGTTCGGCGACGATCCCGAATGGGGACCGGGCGCTGCGAGCAGATGGTCGCAGGGCAAGGAGGCCGAGTGGGTCTCCGTCGAGCCGAAGCTTGTCTGCGAGGTCTCCTACGACTACGTGCAGTCCGGGTACCGCTTCCGGCACGCCGCTCGGTTCCTGCGGTGGCGGGACGACAAACGGCCCGAAGAATGCCTCTTCGATCAGGTGCGCGTCGAAGCATGAAGCCGGCGACCAAGCGCCGCATCGTGACGCGCTTCCAGAAATACGCGCTCAACCCGTTCTCGAAACGCGTCGCGGGCTTCGTCGGACCCGCACTGCTCGAAACGACGGGACGGCGCACCGGAAAGACCCGGCGGACGCCCGTGGGCGCCGTGCAGCGCGGTGGCGCCTTCTGGATCGTGGCCGAGCAGGGCCGCCACGCGTCCTACGTCAGGAACATCGAGGCCAACCACCGTGTCCGCATCCGGTACCGCGGGCGATGGCACGACGGCAACGCGCACGTGCTGCCGCACGAAGACCCTCGCAAGCACACACACGGGCTGAATGGCTTGTTCGTGCGGCTCGTCGGAACCGAGCTGCTTACGATTCGGATCGATCCGAAGAAGCACTGACGAGCTTCTCGCGCAACTCGCGCTTGAGCACCTTGCCCGCCGGGTTGCGCGGAAGATCGTCGTCGCCGATCCAGATGCGCACCGGCACCTTGAAGGCTGCGAGTCGCTGCGAGACGTGATCCCTGAGGTCCTGCTCGGTGATCTCGCTTCCCGGAACGCGCTTGACGACGGCACCGACCTCTTCGCCGAGCACCCGATGTGGGATCCCGATGACGGCGGCTTCGCTGACGGCCGGATGCTCGTAGAGCACACCCTCGATCTCGACCGAGTACACGTTCTCGCCGCCGCGAATCACCATGTCCTTCGCGCGATCGACGATGTACAAGAACCCTTCGTCGTCCACACGTCCGATGTCGCCTGAATGCAGCCAGCCGTCGCGGAACGTCTCGGCCGTCGCCTCCGGCTTGTTCCAGTAGCCCTTGACGACGTTCGGCCCACGCATGCAGACCTCGCCGAGCTCGCCCGCCGGCACCTCCTCGCCGGACTCGTCGGCGATCATGATGTCGTTCACGGGTGAGGGACGACCCACACTCTCGGGCTTGCGCAGGTAGTCCTCGCCGCCGTTGCCGACCGCGAGCGACGACGTCTCCGTCATTCCGTAGCCGTTGCCCGGACTCACCGTCGGGAAGTGCTCCCTGATGCGCTTGACGAGCTCGGGCGGGGCCGGCGCGCCGCCGTAGCCGATGCTGAGCACGCTGGATGTATCCCGCTTGTCGAAGTCGGGCGATTCGAGCACCTGCCAGACCATCGTCGGCACACCACCGAAGGACGTGATCCGCTCGCGCTCGATGAGCTCGAGCGCGCGCTCAGCATGCCACCGGTACATCAGGACGAGCTTGGACCCGAATGCAAGCGTCGGCACGAGCGTGGAGTGACAGCCGGTGACGTGGAAGAACGGAACAGACAGCAGTTGTGTCGGACGAATCGCGGGTGCCTGCTGCGCGGCCGCGACGCCCAATGATCGGGACTGTGCCGCGTACACCAAGTTGAACAGGTTCGTGCAGATGTTGCGATGGGTGCCGAGTGCACCTTTCGGGTTTCCGGTCGTCCCGGAGGTGTAGAAGATCGTCGCGTCGTCCTCCGGCGAGATGTCGACGTCGGGCAATGCGTCGGCACGGCGCTCGATGATCGACTCGAGCGAAGCGGTTCCCCGCGGCGCGTCGGCTTTCGCGACGACGGCGCGCTCGACGGGCAGCCCGTCCATGAGCGGCGCGACACGCTCCCAGCGGTCGATGTCGGCAATGAGGACTTTTGTCTCCGAATCCCCGAGCCCGTACGCGAGCTCGTCTCCGGTCCACCAGGCGTTCAACGGGACGACGGTGGCGCCGGCGCAGACGGCCGCCCAGAAGGCGACGGACCATTCCGGATAGTTGCGCATCGCCACGGCGACGCGGTCGCCCTTCCGAACGCCCGCGTCTTCGGCAAGCCATCGTGCCGTCGAGACGACCGCGCTGTAATGACGGTCGAACGTCCACCGCTCGTCCTCGTAGACGATGAAGTCGGAGTCGCCGTGGGCCGTCGAGAACTCGAACACCGCGCGCAGCGACGGCGGCGCATTCTTCCAGACGCGCATCGTCACGCCGCCGACATCCGCCTCTGTCAGCTCGAGCAGCTGACCGGGCGCCGTCAGTTGCTGAACGATCGGATCACCGAGCGAATCGACCGGCACGGATTCCGAGTCTCCACACCGCCTCGCCGGCGGGTCAATCCAGCGGTCGCGGGAGCTTGAACCTTCGTGTCCCCTCTTCGATCGTCGGTTCCGGGACGGGGAACCCGGTTCCGACGTGCTCCTCGAGCTTCGGAGTCGGACGCCCACCGGCGAACTTCGTTCGCTTGTGCGTCAGGAAGCTCATCGCAATCTCTGCCGACGACACTGCGACGTCCGCGCCGGTCGGCACGTGCAACCACCATTCAGCGTTGGCGCTCGACAACAGCACGCCAATGCGATGGCCTTTCCTGATGAGCCAATCCTGGCCGTACAGCTTGATCGAGGCGTCCTGGCCACCGCTTCCCCGCAGCAAAGTGGCGCCGCGCGAGATCAGGACCGCGACGCCGTCCTCTTCCACGTCGTAGACATTCGCCACGAGATTCGCTCGCGGCAGCGCTGAGTCCACGGAAGCCTTGAGGACCGGTTCGCCCGAGAACCACGCGTCGTAGGCAAGCGGTTGCGAGAAGGTCCACAACCCCTTTCCGCCGGCCGCCCCGGTTCCCTGGTTCTGTCCGTCGTCCGTGTACGAGCCGCTGTTGAGCTCGTTGCGAATCACACGCGAATCCGGCGGCGGCCATCGCCGTTCGGCCCGGTAGCGGCCGAGGTTGTCCTGGACGAGCACCGGCGGTTCCGAGCGAGTCGATCGCCCGCGGACGTGGCGGTCGAGAAAACGAATGACCTCGGCCATGAACCCGGGACGTCCCGCCAGGTAGCGGCCGTCCTCGCGCTGCCAGCCGCGAACATGAGCGAACTGTCCGAACCACGCGCGCTTTGGACCGGTGACGCCGTTGAAGAAATCGAAGGCCGCGTCCTGCCTGGTGTTGTTCTCGAGAAACCCCTGCGTGAGGAACACCGGCGTCTGCTTGCCCTTGGTTGCCGGCAGCAGGTCGCGGCCGCGCCAGAACGAAACTTCCTCCGAATCCTGCTGCTGCAACGCGAAGTTGACGCCGTAGCACCAAAATTGCGGTGCGCCGTTCAGCTGGTAGTCGGGCGGCCGCATCGGATCTCCGGGCTGGAGATCCAGACCCTGGAAAATCAACGGTGTCGTGATCGAGTTCCCGAAGCGGACGCCGTTCATGTACAGGTACTTGTAGCCGGAGTACACCGGCTCCATCGCAACGACGGCGACGAGTCCCTTGGGTTGCCGTGCAATGCCCATGAGGCCCGTCCACGCGTCGTAGGACTTGCCGAGCAACGCCACTCTGCCGTTGGACCACGGCTGGCCCGCCGCCCACTCGACAGCTCTCGTGACCGCGCTCTGCTCGCGATCGCCACCCCAGTCGTTGCAACCTCCGGAACCGCCGAACCCGGGCAGGTCGACCATGACGTACGTGTAGCCGCGCTGGAGCAGCTTCGACTCGCCGATGAAGTCGTCGACAAAGCGCTGCTCGCCCGTCTCCGTCGGACTGACCAGATCGTTCTGGTTGAAGTACGGGCTCACCGTCATGACGACCGGAGTTCGCACGTTCATCGCGAGATGCCTCGGGCGGAGCACTTTCGCGTGGAGCTTGGTGATCGCGTCGCCGGACGAGAAATACACGTCGAACCCCACCGCTTCGGGGGGGTCCGCGGCCGACGCCGTCGACGGGATCGCAAACAGCGAGGCGACGACGAGGGCGGTGAGCGAACGCTTCGCACGATTCATTGAAGGTACGACTCGCATCGTACGATGACCGGCGACATGCCGGAGCCGAAACGTCCCCTGGACGGCGTACGCGTGCTCGACCTCTCGCGCGTGCTCGCCGGCCCGCACTGTGGACGCCTGCTCGTCGACCTCGGCGCGGATGTCATCAAGGTCGAGCCTCCGGAGGGCGACCTCACCCGGTTCGCGACGATGCGCGTGAACTCACTGTCGGCGTACTTCGTGCAGCAGAACGTCGGCAAACGAAACATCTCCGTCGACTTCACCAAGCCGGGAGGCGTCGATCTCGTCGGTGAGCTCGCCGCGCACGTCGACGTCCTGCTCGAGAACTTCCGGCCCGGCGTCCTGGACCGCCTCGGCCTCGGCTATCAGGAGATCTCGGCCCGGAATCCGCGGATCATCTATACGTCGATCAGCGGGTACGGGCAGCAGGGTCCGTGGCGCGACCGGCCCGCGTACGCACCGACTGTGCACGCCGAGATGGGCTGGCTCGAAGTCATCGCGCGCGGCCGCGATGAGCCGCCTTTCCACGATCCGGCTTCGCACGCCGACGTGTACTCGGGCGTGTACTCCGCCGGCGGTGTGCTCGCCGCGCTCTACCAACGGGAGCGCACGGGAGTGGGCACACACATCGACATCGCCATGGCCGAGGTGCTGTTGTGCGCAACCGAGCACATCGCCGCCGAACACGTGAAGACGCGAAAGCGTCCGGCGCACTTCGACGACCCGAGTCCGATCTTCCGGATGCGCGACGGCCGCTACGTCACCGTCTCCGCCGACCCGACACCGCGCGGTTCGTTCGCGCGCTGGTGCAAGACGATGGAGATGCCCGAACTCGGCAATGATCCTCGCTTCGTCGACGACGACACGCGGCGCGAGCACCGTGACGCGCTGCTGGGGATCATCCAGGACTGGATCCTGCGCTTCGACGACGTCGAATCGCTCGACAAGGAGATGCGCAAGGGAAACCTCGTCCTGGGCTTCGTTCGGACGTTCACGGAAGCCGCGTCGACGGACTGGGCCGACGCACGCGGCGCAATTGTCGACATCTCGGACAGAGCCGACGGTCACTTCAAGGTCCCGAACTCGCCGTGGCGGTTCTCGAACGCAGAAAGCGGCGCCCACGGCGTCCCCGCCTACCGCGGCGAGCACAACCGCGACGTCCTAAAGGAGCTCCTCGGCTACGACGACGCGAAGGTCGACTCCCTCGAGGGAGCCGAGATCATCTCGAGCCGGCCGCCGCGCTCGGCGGGTTAGCTCGCCCCGACCTCCGCGACGGCCTTCTCGCGCAGCCCGGGATAGTCGAGCTTGCCGGCGGGACTGCGTCCGAGCGAATCCACGACCAGCACGCGCTTGGGCGCCTTGTACGCCGCCAGACTC
>DASQWC010000092.1:0-3851 GCA_035640475.1 Actinomycetota bacterium
GAGAGCGTCCCGACGATGGCCGTCACCGGGACGTCGAGCTTGAACTCGGCGAGCCTTGCTGCCGCCCACTCCTCCTTCCGGCCGTACGCCGGTTGCAGCTTGGAGGTCACTGCGAGATAGAGGTTCTCGGCCACCGACAGGTCGAGCACGTGCGAGTAGGTCTGGTAGGCCATGCCGAGGCCGAACCTGCGTGCCTCGGCGGGCGACCCGCGCCGCCGCCGCCGGCCGTCGATCTCGATCGTTCCCTGGTCGGGGGCAAGGAAGCCGCTGGCGACCCCGAGGAGCGTCGATTTCCCGGACCCGTTCTCCCCGACGAGCGCGTGAATCTCGCTCGCGCGGCAGTCGAAGCTGACGTCCCTGAGCGCCTGCACGGCTCCGAACGCCTTCGAGACGCCGTGAAGCGACAGCGCCACGGGGCTCACGGGCCCGGGAATCGACATCGTTGTGATGAGTCAGGACCTAGTGTCTCGACCTCCTACGGGTACATCCGCTTGAGCAGCGAGAGCGGGACGAGCGAGGTCGCCGAGGACTCCTCCGGGTAGCCCCGGACGCACGAATCGCGCTTCGCCTGGTTCTGCAGCTGGATCGGGAACACGATCGTCGGCGGGATCTTCGCGCCCCGCAGCTTCATCATCGCCGCGGTGAAGGCGACCCGAATCTGCGAGTTCCCTGCCGTGTAGTAGTAGACCTTGAGCCTGGGATTGCGAAGCCGCTTCGCGGCACAGCCCATCCCGACGTCGTCTGTTCGAAGCGTGAGCACCGCGTTGAACGGCTTGTTCGCCGCTCGGTACGCCGCGAAGGCACCCTGCGCCATGCCGAGCCCGTACTCGTAGCTCCAGCCTTTGATGTCGGGATGCCGCGCGAGGATTCCCGCGACGACCTCCTGAACCTTCGACGAGTCCCAGTTCGTCGCCTCGGTCGCAACGACTCTGATGTTCCGGTTGAGTCTCGGCCGCTCGCACCTCTGCCATCCAAGCGACAGCGGATTGCCCGGGAAGCCGCCGAGGAACGCGATCTTGCCGGACTTGACCTCGCGATTCATGACCCTCGCATAGGCCCTGCCGAGCCTGCACGTATCCTCGCCGACGACCGTGAGGTAGTTCTGGCCGGGGCCGCTTACGTAGCCCCAGGCATACGTTGCGACCGGAATGCCGGCCCTCGTCGCCTCCCTGAACACCGGCAGCATCGCGTCGCCGAAGTCCGGATACGTGACGATGACGTCGACGCCCTGCGAGATCGCAGCGCGGAAGTCCGTCAGCGCCTGGGTCGGGTTCGAGTGTGCGCTTGTGTAGATGATCCTGCCGACGTTGCGGTACGTCAGCGCTTGGAGGATGAACTCCATCTTCGAGATCTGGCGGTAGACGTTCTCGCCGAACCCCTCGACGTACGCGACGGTGAGCCTGCCGCCGGTCCCGGTGGTGCAGCCGTTGTTCCGCCAACAGCGAAGCGCCAGATTCTGATTGACCTTGTTGTCGGCGCGGCCGTACGCCGCGAGCGCGATGTTGCGCGCCATCCGGTTCCCGGGCAGGAGTTTGGCGCTGAACAGCGTCTTCTTGAGGATGCGGGGGCTCGCCTTGTACACCTCGCCGAAGCCGCCGGGGCTGGCGGACTGCGCCAACGGACGCGTGCGGTCCATGCCGCCGGTGCCGCCCCAGCCGACGCCGACGATCACGAGCGTCGCCGCGACCAGCACGACCCAGAGCACCAGCGTCATACGCCTGATACCGGGCCCCTTTCGTACAACCATCGTGTGCCTCCCTTCGTCTCTCAACTCTCGTTTCCGTCGATGCCGCGGCTGTCGCGCGCCGGCGGCTCCCGTGGCCGAAGGACACGACCGAGGACCGACGCGACCCGGTCCCCGGAGATCAGCATCCCGACGATGATTGCTCCGCCGAAGACGACGAACTGCATCGCGGTCGAAAGGCCGAGGATGCGAAGCATCTGCGTCAGCAACGTGAGCGCGAGCGCTGCCATCCACGTCGAGGTTGCGCTCGCCAGTCCGCCGGAAAGCGAAGCGCCGGCGATGACGACGGCCGCGATCGGCGCCAGCAGGTACGCCGCGCCGAAGCCCGGGTCGATGCTGATTCGGACGCCGGCGAGGAGAACGGCCGCGATCGCATAGAGCGTCCCGGCCGCCGTGTATGCGAACACGACGTGCGTTCGGACGTGCACGCCCGCCATCCACGCAGCCCGGGGGTTGGCGCCGACGGCTTGAAATCGGCGGCCCGCGGCTGTGTATCGCAACGCGAGGGCCACGGCGATGGTGATCGCGGCGCCTGTCCAAAACACGGCGCTGATTCCGAAGGGCTTCTCCGCGGCCCAGGACGAGAGCCCGCTCGGAACGTCCGATTCTTCCGCCACCCCGCGCGAGTACTTCAAGCCCCACGCGAGAACGATTTGGCCCACGGCGAGGGTGACGATCAGCGGGTTCAGCTTCAGGACGCCGACGAAGATGCCGTTGGCCAATCCCGCGAGCGCCCCGAGCCCGATGCAGGCGAGGATCGCAAGCGCCAGCCGGTCGTTCGACCCGGCGCCGATGCCCACGATGAGGTTCCCGCCGAGGAACATCACTCCCGGCGTCGAGAGGTCGATCCCCGCGTGCATGACGACGAGCATCTGGCCCAGCGCGGCCACCGCGAGGATCGTCATGTACGGAAGAACGAAGGCCCAGGAGGTGTTCTGCAGCGCCTCCGGCGCGATGATCGCCGCCACGACGACGAGGGCACCCGTCGCGATCCAGATCGGGACGAACCGGGCACCGACCAGCGCCTCGGTCAGCAACGGCGCAAGCCGGCCTCCTTGACGGAGCGCGACGCCCTCGCTCGGTGTGTGCGCGCTCACGGCCCCTTTACGGCTCTGGACCCGACCAGGAGCCCATTTTTTGCAGGTGGGGCCGAAGGTGTCAACCGTGACCGAACGCCAGCGCGGCGAAACAGCGCTGCGTTCACCACTGCTTAACGGCAGCGTTGACTCGTCGGCGGCGTCCCGTTTATGCTCGCTGGACATGCGGCGGCGTCAGACCGCGCATTCCGTGTCACGCCAGCCAAGGAGAAGAGACGCATGAGCTCGCAGCGCCTTGTCATCCGCAACGGCTTCGTCGTCTCGATGGATGCCGAGGTCGGAGACGTTCCCTACGGCGACGTTCTCGTCGAAGACGGCAAGATCGCGGAGATCGGACGCTCACTCGAGGTGTCCGAGGCCGAAGAGATCGACGCGACGGGAATGATCGTGATGCCCGGCTTCGTCGACACGCACCGTCACACATGGCAGACCCCGGTCCGAGGCGTGCTTCCGTGCTGCACGCTCGATCACTACTTCGCGGTAATGCTCGGCAGCGTCGGGGGCCATTACCGGCCCGAAGACGTTCACATCGGCAATTACGCGGGAGCGCTCGAAGCACTCAACGGAGGCGTTACCACACTTCTCGACTGGTCGCACATCAACAACACGCCTGACCATTCCGATGCGGCCATCCAGGGCCTCAAGGACGCCGGCATCCGTGCCATCTACGCACACGGCGTGCCGACCGGCGGCGAGTGGTGGGCGTTCAGCGAGCTCGAGCATCCGGAGGACATCCGCAGGATTCGTGACACCTACTTCTCGTCCGACGACGGGCTGATCACGCTCGCACTCGCCGCGCGTGCGCCCGGCAACTCGAACTTCGACGTTGCCAAGCACGACTGGGAGCTCGCCCGCGACCTCGGCATCCGCATCAGCGTGCACGTCGGGATGCGGCTCACGGACATCCACGTGACCCACGTCAAGAACATGCACGACCTCGGGCTGATGGGCGACGACACGACGTACATCCACTGCACGGATTCGACGGACGAGGAGCTCGACCTCATCGC
>DASQWC010000093.1:0-3163 GCA_035640475.1 Actinomycetota bacterium
TCTCCTTCCCGGTAGAACTCGGACGGCAAGCCGCTTGTGGATGCTTCAACGAACTTGATCGAAAACTGCGGAACGCCGCCAGGTACGGCTGTCGTGGTCCGACAATCGATCCACTCCTCGGCGCGATCCCCCTCAGCGAATCGTGTCTCGAGAACGTGCCTCAAGCCTTCCGCCGTCAGCCGAAGCCATGCGTAAGGGTTAGACGCAGGAATGACACCCGCATCCATGAGTGAAACCACCTTCTTGAACAAGCCTCCACGCCGCAGTAGACGCCAAAGTCCCGTGTAGTTGCGCAGGGTGGGCGGAGAAACACCGATATAGCGCGCAATGTCGGCCTTCTTGACTTGTTCGCTCTCGTGCAAGTGCTCGACAAGAGCGGCAAGCTGACTTGGCAGCAAGTCCTGATAGATGTCGGTCTGGAAACGGAGCTCGAACCGGCGTGAGAAGTCAACCACGTAGGCCGGCACAACCCGGAAGCGCGTCGGGTCAGTCGCCCGGATGGACTCAATTGCACGGAGTCGCATGACGCCATCAATCACGACGTACCGATTCTTCCTTCGAGGCGCGACCTTTAGTGGTTCGGCTAAGCCGATCTCTTCAATCGACGCCTGGAGGCGCTCCTCGAATTGCTTGGAGCGGTTCGATCGGCTGAGCTCAGCGTCGACGCTTAGTTGCTCCGGGGGAAGTTGTACAAGTCTCATTGGATGCCCGCCGCACGGCTTTCAAGGTCCGGGAGACGGCTAGGCAAGATCTCGGCCAACCGTCTAAGCCGTCCCTTTGTGTCGCCCTTGGGCAGTTCAACAAAGGCGTGGCATGCCCACTTTAGAAACTTCAAGCGCTGACTTCGCTGTTCGGGTCCGAGTTCAGATAGAGCGGACCATCCGACAGCCGCGAGAAGACTCTCCAGGTCCTTGGCCCCGAGCTGGCTAGCTCCAATGACTGCAATTGCGTCACCCCGTTCTTCAGGACGAACAAACCGCGCAATCACTGCGTGGACCGCAAGATTTACACCCCCTGATCGCAGCGCGGCGATTTCGGTTGACGATGCCCCGTCGAGCTGTGACTCGAGCCGTCTCACGGTCGTTGAGGAGACGCCAAAGCGTCTCGCTACGTCAGCAGTCTCCTCGCCGCTTCGTCGCGCATGCGTAATTAGGAGCGCTCGGTCGATCGGTCGCATCCGGAGCCGAGCAACGTTCTCGACGAGGAACTGCTGCACCTTCTCCGCCTCCGCGGTCGCATCATCCAAGACGAGCGCTGGAATGGTCACCAAACCCAAGAGCCGGCAGGCGAGCGTTCGACCCTGCCCTTTGATCAGCAGGAATTGGCCGGTTTCGTGCGGAGATCGTCGAACGGTGATTGGCGTCAAGACGCCAAACCTCTCAATTGAAGCGCAGAGCTCTCGGTGGCCGTCGCGATCGCGCTTACGCCCCAAACCTTCCTCGGGACGAATTCTATCGACACGAATTTGACGGATGTGTCGATTGCTGAATGAGCCATTGGCGCTGGTCATCGTGTCCAGGTGGGTTGTTTTGGGTCGGTCATCGGCAAGGGATTATGGCAGCGAGGGTGTGACATGGCTGAAGCAGCACCTCCCCCCGCTGGCCTTGAGCTACTGGCGTCATCACGGCCCGGTTTGTATCGCGGCGGACAAGCGGACCGGCGGAAACGCGGCCACGTTGAGCAATTGCCAAAGTCCGGGGGGGTACGGCGGGTTTGACCGGACCCGGCGGCGAGAGCGTGCGACCGGTTGGTTATCCGTCCCGCCTCCGTCCCGCATGCGTCCCGTCTCACGCCGAAAATCGAGGGGAATCGCAGCGAACCGCTGCAACTCGAATCCGCAGGTGGGAGCCCGTGTTGCGGCCGATGCCGCAAATCAGCTCCGAGCGGTAGGCTGCGTTCGCAACGCAGAGGTCGGCGGTTCGAATCCGCTCGCCTCCACGCACAGCGTGGCCGGTCAGTCCTGGACCCGGCCCCCGTCAGGCGACGAGATCACGGTATTCGGGGTGGTCGTCGACGAAGTCGGCGACGAACCAGCATTGCGGGTCGACGGTCAGGCCTCTCGTTCGCACGTCGTCCAGCGCCCACTCGACGAGCTCGGCCCCCAGTCCGCGCCCGCGGAACGGCGGCGATGTCTCCGTGTGGAAGAACACGGCGCGTTTCCCGTCGAGCCGATAGTCGGCGATGCTCGCGAGATCACCGTCGATGTAGAGCTCGTAGCGGCTACGCGCTTCGTTGTGAACTGTCTTCGTCGAGTTGGTCATCGTCACGAATGCTGACTGCGGCTTCCTCGGCCGACAATCCGGCATCATCATCTACTTCCTCGGCGACGAGCTCCTTTGTGACGTCCCGGCCGTCCTCTGTGGTTTCGATCAGGCGCCCGGCTTGGTCCCGGCGAGGCTCGCCCTTGGTGCCCGACGATTCGGGCTCTTCGCGAGCGAGCCGCGTGTTGAGCGAATCACCGCGTCGTTGCTCGGACGCCGTTACGGCGTCGTGTGCTTCCAGCGGACGATCGGCGGGCAGCACCGGTTGATGCTCGTTGTCATCGGACGGTCGTTCGGGAACGCCCTCATCGGACGGGGGGATGCCTTCGTCCTCGGGATGCTTTTGTTGCGCCATCTTTCGCCTGTACCCGAAATGCGTCGGGTCCACGCGCCGGTCAACCACGGCGTCGGCTGCTAGGTTCGGAGTCGTGTCGCCCGGTCGTGTGCGCGGCCTCGCCGCCGTTCTCGCGGTAGTCGGATCACTTCTCATTGCGCCCGGCGCTTCGAGCGCGCCGGCCGTGCGTGTCGACCACGTTCAGGTCCCCAGCTTCGACGAGACGTCGCTCGACGGCTGGATCGTTCGGCCGGCACGAGGGTCCGGCCGTGTGCCGGTCGTCCTCTGGTCGGCGCCGTACTTCGGGACGACATACCCAAGCGGCAACGATCCCGACCTATGGACGAACAGCAACCCCGCGTTCGCGGTCCCCGTCAATCTGCTCGTGTCGCGCGGCTACGCCGTCGCGATCTTCAACGTGCGCGGCACCGGGAACTCGGGCGGCTGCTTCGATTGGTTCGGCCCGGACGAGCAACGTGACCAAGCATTCCTCGTCGAATGGCTCGCCGCTCGTCCGTGGAGCAACGGACGCGTCGGAATGATGGGACTGTCCTACCACGGCACAACG
>DASQWC010000094.1:0-3442 GCA_035640475.1 Actinomycetota bacterium
GCTCAGGATGTTCGCGCCCGGCGCGCCGAGGTCGACCGAGACCGGGCCCCAGTTCGAGAACCACGCCCGGGCGTCGTCGGAGGCGGTGGCCGCGACGCAGACGACGTTCGCGAGCGGATAGGCGCACGGGTACGCCGGGACCGCATCGTTGTTCTGCGCCTCGTTGCCGGCCGCGAAGACGAAGAGCGCGTTCGGGCAGGCGGCGATCGCGTCGCGCAATGCGTCGGCGCCGGTGCCGCCGAAGCTGCCGTTGATGACTCGGGCGCCCTTGGCGCATGCGTACGAGAACGCCCCGACGATCGCGGAGAGCGTGAGCTGCTGGTTGCCGACCCGAAGCGGCATCAGCTTCACGCGCCAGTTCACGCCGACGACATCGGTGGCGTTGTTCCCGCGCGCCCCGATCGTCCCTGCGACGTGCGTGCCGTGGCCGAGCAGGTCTTGCGGATCGGCATCGCCCGAGTAGAAGTCCCAGCCGCGCACGTCGTCGGCGAAGCCGTTCCCGTCGTCGTCGAGCCCGTTGGCAGGCGTCTCGCCGGGGTTCGCCCACACATTCACGGCGAGGTCGGGGTGCGTGTAATCGACGCCCGAATCGACGACGGCCACGGTGACGGAGTCGCTGCCGGTCGTCGCGTCCCAGGCAGTCGGCGCGCCGATCTTCGCCATTCCCCAGAGGTCTGGGTAGTTCGGGTCGTCAGGCGTCGCATACAGGTCGTAGAGGGCGTTCGGCTCGGCGTAGGCGACGTCGGTGCGCCGCTCGAGCGTTCCGTCGGCGGCGGCCAGGGAGGAACCGCTCTTCAGACGAACGCGGACGAGCCCTCGAAGCGGAAGCCGCTCGACGACCGTGGCTCCGACCGAGGCGAGCGCGTCGGATTGGCGGGCGCCCGGCTCGAAGCGGACGAGCAGCTCGGCCGGCCCGGCCGGATTGGCACCGTCGGCAGCGGAGAGTGCGCCCGTCAGCGCGAGTGCGCAGACGGCGAAGGCGGCGACGAGACCCCGGAACACGGGGTCCCTATCGGCCCGGCCGAGCGCCGGCTGAAGGGTTACCGACGGCGGCCGCGGCTCACCTTCACGTTGACGCGCGTTCCTCGCGGAAGTCGTGCTCCCGGCCGCCTACTCTGGCTGACAACGAGCCCCGACCTCACGCGGCCCGAGTACACCCGCCGGACGGCGCCGAGCCGACAGTTCGCACGCGCGAGCAGCCGCCGGGCCCTCGCGACCGTCCTTCCGCGAACGTTCGGGACACGGCATCGGACGCTGCTGCCTGCACGCGGGACGCTGATGATGATGGGCCCGAGGTGCCGTGTGTTCGTCCAGTTGCCGGCGTTGTCGACAGTGCTGAGGTGGAAGTAGTAGCGCCCGTTCGGGAGCGGCGCGGTGTTCACGCCCGCGATGTTCTCCTCGGCGTCCTTGATCCGGTCCGGCGTCGAGACCGGCGCCTGGTCGACGTGGAACGAGAACCCGTCGACGCCGCTGCCGGCGTCCGAGGCGCCCGACCAACGGAACTGGACGACGCGGTTGCGAGACGGAACACCGACGGTATGCGAGGGCGAGGTGACGACCGGATCGATTGGCCCGGTCGTGTCGGCCGGCGGCGGCGGCGGTGGCTGAGGGGGCTGCGGCGGCGCAAGCAGCCATGCAATCGCGGCACGCGCGTTCACACGCTTTCCCGTGACGGTTGCGCCGGCGAGCGCCGGGACCGGATCGCCGGACCCAAGGAGTGCTGCTTTCAACTCCGCGACCGATGCGGTGGGCTTCACAGCGAGAAGAAGCGCCGCTACCCCCGCGACATGGGGACTGGCCATCGACGTTCCCTGGATCGTCGCGTAGTCGTCCGCGTCGTATGTCGTCCCGATGCACTGGACGCTGACTCTGTCGAGGTAGGCGCCCTCGCCTTGGACGCTGTCATCGCTGAGAAGACCGAACCGGAGGTAGAACGCCGGCTCGCCGGAAAACGGCTCGAGCGGGGTTTCGAACAGGAACCAGCTGCTCGGAAAGTTGGTTGTCCGACCGGACCAGCCATCGAGAAGAGTCCAAGTCGGGCTGCTCGGGTTGGTGGAGCCCTCGACGACCAGACCGTCGAAATCCGGCTCGGTGTCCAGCATCATCGCGTATTGCGCGATGCATCCGACCCGGCCGCTGAGATTGATCGCGTTGGTCGTTCGGAACCAGTTGTCGGAGAAGTCGGGATACGGACCGGCAGGCGAGTCGGTTCCGCTCTTTGCGCCGTCGAGCTTCGGGCTCGTCACCGCCGCCCACGTGTTCGGTGTGCCGCCGGCTGTCCAGGCAAGCGGGTCCTCGAAACCGTCGGTGAACCAGGTGTCGTACGCCGCCCAGGTGCTCAGGATCTCCGTACCCGGGGCGCCGAGATCGACAGACGTCGCGCCGTAGTTGGAGAAGCCCGCGCGTCCGTTCGTCCTCGTGGTCGCCGCAACACAGATCACGTTGATCGACACGTAGCTGCACGGATACCGGGGGGACACGTCGTTGTTGCTGTTCTCGTTCCCGGCGGCGACGACGAAGAGCGTGTTCGGATGAGCGTCGATCGCATCCTTCATCGTCTGAGAGAAGGCGGGGCCGCCGAGACTGGCATTGACGATCCGGGCTCCCTCGTCTCCCGCGTAGTCGAAGCCGTTCGCGATCCCGGCGGCCGTCCCGCTGCCGGCTGCGTCCAGCACGCGTACCGCCATCAGTGAGGCGTTCCACGAGACACCGGTGACGCCGACACCGTTGTTGCCGCGCGCCGCGATCGTCCCGGCGACATGGGTCCCGTGGCTGTTCTCGTCGCGGGGGTCGCTGTCGTTCGCGCTGAAATCGCGACCGCGGACGTCGTCGACGTAGCCGTTGGCGTCATCGTCCAGGCCGTTCGCCGGAATCTCTCCGGGATTCGCCCACATGTTCGGCGCCAGATCCGGATGGTCGTACGCGATCCCCGTGTCGGCGACCGCCACGACGACGTTGCTACTTCCGGTCGTGACATCCCAGGCCTCGGGCGCGTCGATGTCCACGTCCGACGCCTGGTTGAGGCCCCACAAGTCGCCGAAGCGCGGATCGTTGGGGGTCGCACTCGCGCCATAGATGTAGTTCGGCTCTGCATAGAGGACATCAGGCCGTCGCTCGAAGTCCGCGGCCGCCTTGGTCACAGCTTCACCGGCCCTCAGTCGTACGAGCTCGGTCCGCGGTAGCCGCAGCTTCTGACCGAGCGCCGCGCCTTCCGCCCGCAAGGCGGCCGCGCGTGCGCCCTCTCCGACTCCGGACTTGAAGCGGACGATCAGCTCGCCGGGGACGAACCGCTGCTCGTCACGATTCGCGAATGGCTGGAGACCGTGGCCGCCGGACTGGGCGCCGGTCGTCGCTGCCGACGCCGTGAACGCGAACGCGAGCAGGCTCACGACAGCGACGGCCCCGCCGAACGCCCTTCGGTTTCGCATCCCTCTTGACCCTT
>DASQWC010000095.1:0-2618 GCA_035640475.1 Actinomycetota bacterium
TCGCGTGCCGAGCCGCAGCTTCTGCATGATGTGCGCCCGGTGTGTCTCCGCCGTTCGCACCGAGATGAAGAGGGACTTCGCGATCTCCTGGTTGGTGTGCCCGAGCGCGAGCAGGCGAAGGACCTCCCGCTCGCGATCGGATAGAGGATCTTCCTCTGACGCTCGCGCGGCTTCGGCTTCGGCGGCAGCCATGCGCGCACCCAGACCCGGATCGACGTAGCGACCTCCCGCGGCCACCTCGCGCACAGCGGTGACGAGTTCGTGGTCCGCGGCCTCCTTCATGACATAGCCGCTTGCACCCGCGGCGAACGCCTCGCGCACGTACCGCGGGTCGTCCTGCATCGAAAGCATGAGGACCTTGGCATTAGGGGCCTCGTGGAGTACGTCCGTTGTGGCTTCGATTCCGCTCTTTCCGCCGCCAAGCCCGACGTCCATGATCACGACGTCGGGCTTACTCGATCGCACCTCGAAGACCGCTTCGCGTGCGTCGCCCGCCTCTCCGACAGTCTCGAGGTCGTCCTCGGCATCGACGAGAAGACGCAGCCCCGCGCGGACGACGGCATGGTCGTCGACGAGGACGACGCGAATTGTCACCGCAGCGGAACCTCGACCACTAAGGTTGTCCCGGACCCCTCGCTGGATTCGATCTCCAAGCGGCCATTGACGAGCTCGACGCGCTCCTTCATGCCGACGAGGCCGAGTCCCCCGTCCCCCTGGTCGCCGGGCGCAAACCCGCGACCGTCATCCTCGATGACCGTTGTAACGATCCCTTCCTTGCGCTGCAGCACGATGCTGACATGGTCGGCCTGCGCATGCTTGACGACGTTCGTGAGCGCCTCCTGCACGATCCGGTAGAGCACCGTTTCTACGTCCGCCGGGAGTCGCTCCTCGCCCAGTTGCGATTCGATCTCGACGACTGTGCCGGTCTGCTCGGCGAAGGTGGACGTTAGCCGCTCGAGTGCGGGCGCGAGTCCAAAATCATCGAGCGCGGTCGGGCGCAGTTCGACAGCAAGCCGGCGAACGTCCTGGAGCGTTTGTACGACGAGCTCGCGCAGCTGGCTCACGGCCTCGTCGACGTCATCAGAGCGCCGCTCCTCGAGCGAGCGTAGTCCGAGCAGAATGGAAGTCAGGGCCTGCCCCGTCTCGTCATGAAGCTCGCGCGCCAACCGCCGTCGTTCCAGCTCCTGCCCTTCGACGGCTCGCTGGAATGCGTCCCGAGCGACCCGCGTCGCCGTGTCGACGGCGATGCCGGCCTGCGCAGCGAACATCTCGGCGACGCGTAGGTCTTCATTCGAGAAGCGGCGGTCGGCCGCGAGCTTGTCGAACGCCTGGATGACGCCAATCGCGCGATCGCCCACCAGCAAGGGTACGAAGAGGGCAGCCCGCATTCCCATCCGCCGGGCGAACTCGCGATCGACTTCGGGGTCGTCGATTAGGGAATCCAGCCGCTCGCTTCGGCGTCGATCGAGCACCCGCCCGCTCTTCGACGAGGCCCGCTCTAGGCGCATGCCGAGAAACTCATCCGCGTCCTCTCCGTCCGCTGCGTCGATGCGCAGCGAATCCTCACCGGACGGAACGCCGATCACGACGAGCCGGGCTCCGATCAGTTCCCGCAGCCTTCGAGCGATGAGTTCGAGGAGCTTCGGAAGCTCGGTCTCCCGCGCAAGGGCCGCCCCGACCTCCATGAGCGACTCGAGCTGCTGAGACCACCGCGTCGCCGACTCGTAGAGACGAGCGTTCTCGATTGCGACCGCGGCCTGGCCGGCGAGCAGCGTCACGATCTCCTCGTCCTCCTGCGTGAAGTCGGCGTCCCCGGCTTTTTCTGTGAGGTAGAGGTTCCCGTACGCAACGCCCCGCAAGTTGACGGGGACACCGAGGAAGGTGTGCATCGGGGGGTGATTGGGAGGAAACCCAACCGAACGCGGGTCGTCGCTCAGATCGTGCAGCCGCAGTACCGCTGACTCGCGGATGAGCACCCCGAGAATCCCCCGACCGCGTGGGAGGTCCCCGATCGCTGCGTGCGTCTGTGGATCAATACCCGTTGTCACGAAGCGCTCGAGCTCAGTTCCGCTCGGATCGATGACGCCCATCGCGGCGTAGCGCGCCTCCGTCAGCTGGGCTGCGGTCTCGACCAACCGCTGAAGCAAAGCGTCGAGGGAAAGCTCCGAAGTAAGGGCGACGCCTGCGTCGAGCAAGGCTCGCATACGGTCCGCCATGAGGCCAAACGCTATTCCGGGAAAAGATGCACTGCAAAGACGCATGACCTAGAGAGAGCAACGATCCATCCCGCGCACATCCCGCAGGAGGCCGTCGGAAGTTCCCGACTGCGCCCGAGAATCCCCGCAAGGCGACGTGCTAAATAGCCTGCTCTCGCCGCAAATCCCCGGCGATTTCCCGCCAACCCGGACCTATCCAGACCGGCCTGTCACGCCGGACCTCGCGAGGTCGAGTTCGGTTGCTCCCGTCACATTCTCGGTCGCGCTCGCTGTCGGTCCCGCCGTGTTCACCCCCGGGAACCATCGCGCAGCCGCCTATGACGCGCTGGCGCACCTACTGGCGCACAAGGAAGAGATACCTTGCAAATCGGCGTTTTCTGACAGAGCTTCAAAACCGGTGAG
>DASQWC010000096.1:0-5909 GCA_035640475.1 Actinomycetota bacterium
CGTCGCCGCACAGGGAAGGGGTCGACCGCGGACCAAGGGTCTGCCCCGTGAGAGTCTGCTCCGTCAATTCCTCGACCTGCGCCGGAGCTACGGCGTCGCCGACGTGCGCAACACGCTGGACGAGCTCGGCTGCGAGGTCACCGAGTGGCTCGGCCGGTCACGCCCGATCGATCACGACCCGTCGTTTCTCGCCAGCGTCGGTCGTTACTCGGCACTGCCTGAGGACCTGGTCGCGGTGCGGCGTCTCGAGGCCCACAACGGGAAGACCGCCGCGGGACCGCGATCGGTCGTTCTCGTCGCCCGTGTTCCCGGGCCGCGGAGCGGATCGATGCCGGTGCGCGTGCGCGACCTGCCGCGGTGGTCGCCGGCAAGAGTCGAGCGGCTCCTGGAGGACCTGCCGAAGGCGATGGGCTACGAGGTCGTCGTGAAACCGCTGCGATGGCGAACGCGCCCGCACGTGCAAGCGTTCTGCGACTTCCAGGAGAGACGCATCACCATCCAGGTGCCGGTGCCCTTCTTTTCATTCCGTGAGTACATTCCGTACCGCGCGAAGCGCATTCGGCGCAGGCGGCGCTTGTACTTCCGGTGGTACTGGCGGACCGTGTGGTTCGACCGTCCCGATGAGCTGATCCGGTACCTGTACTTGCACGAGTACTACCACTGGTATCTGCGCGAGGTGCGCGGGAAGCGCAGCGGCGCCGAGACGGCGTGCGACCGGTTCGCGCTTCAGCAGCTCGGCCGCGGCGTCGGCGGCTTCGCCAACAGCGGTCTCGTTTAGGGCGTCAGAACCGTCCGGATGACCTTTCCGGCTTCCATGTCCTCGAACGCGCCGTTGACGTCCTCGAGCTTTGAGGTCTGCGAGATGAGGCCTTCGAGATCGAGCTTGCCGGCCTTCCACAGATCCAGCAGCACCGGAATGTCGCGCTTCGGGTCGCAGGATCCGTAGTAACAGCCCTTCGCCGTCTTCTCGCCGAGCGTGAGGAACATCGACGGCAGCGAGACCTCGTCCGTGAGTCCCGCGACGCCGACGAAGATCGCGCGGCCTCCTCGGCGCGTCATGTCGAAGACCTGACGCTGCAGCGCCGGCACGCCGACGACTTCGAAGGCGGCGTCGGCCCCGCGACCCGCCGTGAGCTCGAGGACGGCTGCGGCCGCGTCCACGTCGGACGCGTTGATGAGGTGCGTTGCGCCGAACGACTGAGCCATGTCGAGCTTCGTTTGAACGGTGTCGATGGCGATGATCGGATTCGCGCCGACGAGCTTGGCTCCCTGGATGACGTTGATGCCGACGCCGCCGCAGCCGAGGACGGCCGCCGACTCACCGCTGCGAAGCGCGGCCGTGTACAACGCTGCCCCGACACCGGTGAGCACGCCGCAACCGACAACGGCCGCGACCTCGAAGGGAATGTCGTCACCGATCTTGACGACGGCGTGCTCGCGCAGAATCGCTTCCTCGGCAAAGCAGGCCGTATTGATGGCGTGCAGGATCGCTTGCCCGTCCTTCGATAAACGCGTTGTGTTGTCGTCCATCATTCCCATCGCGCGTGTGGCGTCGCACAAATGGGTCTGACCGCGCCGGCAGTAGAAGCAGTTGCCGCACATCAGCGTCCACATGAGGACGACGCGGTCGCCCGGCTGCACCGACGTGACGCCTTCGCCGACCTCGACGATCTCGCCCGCACCCTCGTGCCCGAGCACGCACGGCGTTGGGAACGGGAGCTTGCCCTGCTGGATTGAGAGGTCGGAATGACAGACGCCGGTCGCACGGATGGCGACGCGTACCTCACCCCGTTGCGGCGACGCGAGGTCGACGTCGGTGACGTTGAGCGGCTGACCGTACGCTTCGAGGACCGCGGCTTTCATGTGCTCCTCCTCCGTCGCGCCCGTGGACGACCAAACGGTACCGCTTGGCGGCGGTTTCTCGCCCTAGAACCGATCGATGTCGTTGCCGTTCGCGTCGCGTAGGGCCTCGGCCCGTTTGTCGAGCTCGGCCACGGTGCGTTCAGTTTGGCAGGAAGACTACAGAGCGGGCTTCAGGCCGACGATCTCGTAGGTGAACTTTCCGCCGGGAGCGTCGTAGGTGACGCGATCCCCGACGCGCTTGCCGAGAAGCGCCTGACCGAGCGGTGAGCGCGGCGAGAGGACGCGGGCGCCGGTCACGCGCTCTTCGGACTCGGCGACGACGAACGAGTCCTCGATGGATGCGTCGTCGGTGGCGCGAACGGTCACGGCGACTCCCGGGACGACGACGCTGCTCTCGACCGGTACGTCGCGGACGACGGCGTCTTTTACGAGCTTCTCGAGGCGCGCGATCCGTCCTTCGAGAAGCGCCTGATCGTGCTTGGCCGTCTCAAACGCAGCGTTGTCGGTGACGTCACCGAGTTCGCGAGCTTCGAGCAAGCGGGCCGAGATGCGGTCGCGACCGTCGGTCTTGAGCTCGTTCAGCTCGACCTGCAGCGCCTCGAGCGCGGACCGGCTGAGGGTCGGCCGCTCGTCCCCGGTCATTCCGTTCGGTCGTTGGTGATGAGTGGCGGGGCCTCGCTGTCGAGTGCGCGGCCGATGCGCTCGGCCAGCTCCTGGTAATCGGTGCCTTCGGGCGTGCGGCGCTGATCGTAGGCGCGCTTGAGGAGCACATTACGCAGCGACGCGGCCTCTTGGTCCTCGAGCTCGAGCGTAGTTGTTCGGTGCTGGATAGCTTCCATGACTTTCTGCTCGACGGCGGCGATGATCTGGATGTCCGGTTCTCGGCGGCGGGCCGCGTGGACGGCCGCGGCGATATCCCGGATGGCTTCAGGGTTGATCTCGAGAATCATGATGCGACGAGGATAGTACCGCTGCGACGAGCCGAGGTTATTTGTGTCTCTGCCGACGGGTATGCGTACCTCAGGCACCGTGGAATCCGTTTTAGGGGAGTAAGTCGATGACGACGGACGGGGAGGAGACCATGGACCTCAGCGCATCGATCGGGCAGGCGGTTGAAGCGGCCCGGCGCGGAGATCTCGACGCACTCGAAGCCGAGCTCGCCATGTTACGGAGGCTGAACGCAGACAGCGTCGGCGAGATGGGAACGCGCCTGCGCACGATGGCCCGCTGCGTGCAGGATCACCCGGCGTACAAAGCTGCGCCGGCGGCAAAAACCGGCTGACGACGCCTGGTTTCGCTCAGGGAGGGTGGGGGAACCATCCTCGTATGAGCCGCAACGGCAAAGCGGCCGCCCGGGCCGAGACGCAAAAGGAAGCCAAAGACTCCTTCGTGCTTCCGCAGCTCGGTGTCTTGATGACCAAGGAAGGCGCCGCCGGCTTCGCGCTGGCGGTTCCGCTCTTCGCGCTGGTCGGCGCACTGCTGTTCTTCCCACTCGGCTTCATCGAGATCTACGGGATACCGATGGTTACCCGCTTGATCATCGCGGCCGCCGTCGGGGCTACGGCCGGCGCCGTTGTCGGGTTCGTCGTCGGTCCGAGCGTCGGCGTGCGGCGAGCGGCAAGACAGCGCGCCGGAGCATCGCGAGGCCGGCAGAGCCGTCCGGGCAAGGCAGAGATCGCCGAAGCGACGGGCGGCCACGAAGACGGCCAGCCTCCGAAACGGCGGACGGCGTAGATCGCGCCTAGTCGGGCCCGGTCCAATCGAAGGGGAAGTGCTTGCTCGACTTCCCGCTGCGCTCCCACTTGAAACCGAAGCCGTCCGCCCTGTCGATCGTTGCAGTAGCGTACGTCGCGATCTGTCCGGGGCCGACCTCGGCGCCACCGGGGTTGTGCACCTGGACGCGCTTTCCTTCCGGCGTCGTGGGGCCGCCGAGCGCTTCTGCCGCGCCTTCGAGAACCCCGGGGATCTCCACGCGCCACGACGACAGGTCGTCTTTGACCTCGAAGCTGATCTCCGCCGACTCGACGCCCTTCATCTCTTGGATGAGCGGCGCGAAACCGGCCATCCACCCGCCGGCCTGACCGCTCCAGATGGTCTGGAGGGCCTCCTTCTGTTCGTCGTTCGCCCTGCTGTCCATGTAGAGCCCCATCTTCGAGTCGGTGGCTTGTCCCGCCCAAATGTCACCGACGAAGGAGGCCACACCGACAACGCTCAGATTTGAGAGATCGACGTCGCCGTAGTTCCCTTCCGTGATGTGCCACGCGAGGATGCCCTCGCAGAAGTTATCGGTCGGAGGCTGCGCGAACGTGCACGGACACGGAATGTTGCACCTGCACACGTCGAACCAGTCGCCCTTCAGGTGCCACTTGGGAATGTCCGCCACGGCTCCTCCTTTTCGTCCGACTCACCTCGAACCTACTCCCGTGCTGCGATCGATTCCAGCGTTGGGAGATGAGGCTTCGCTCCGCGAGGGTCCTCCGGCCAGCGCCCGACGACTTCTTCTGCCCATTTGCTCCAGGACGCAACCATGTCGGCGAAGTCGGTGAGGAACTTGCCGACGAGGATGATCTGCGCCAGCCGCTCCGGGAACGGGCCGCCGGTGTGCAGGTACTCGCGCGCGAACGTGATGTTCTCGGCGTTGCGCTCCTCGGCCCACATCCGGATGGCAGCGATGTTCGTCATGACATCGGCGGTCGTCCCGTGCTCGGACAGCCACACTTTTAGCAGCAGCTCGAATTCGAGTTGGGGACCTGCTCCGGGCTCGGCGAGCCATCGCGCGAGGCGGCGGCGTCCTTTCGGCGTGATGGCGTATGTGGTGCTCGACCGGCGGCCGGTGAACTCCGTTGTGGATCGCGCGAGCCCTTCGACGACGAGACGCTTCGGCTCCTCGTAGATCCGGCTCTCCGCTCTCGGCCAGAAGCGCCGGAGCCCTCGCCGCATCTGCTGCGCGAGCTCATAGGTCGTCCAGGGCTGAATCGCGAGAAGACCCAGGATTGCGTAAGAAGTGACCGTGAGGCCGTCCTCACCTCTTGACATATGCTCCTCCTCGGAGTATCCATATAGTCCTAGTAGGAGTATAGGCCAGGAGGGAAGGCGATGCCGGAGTTCAGCGGTCTTTCACACGTGTCGCTCTCGGTCCGCGACCGGGACACCAGCCGGGACTGGTACGAGCGGATTCTCGGCTTCCAAATGATCGAGGAGAGCCTTGAGGAGGCTTACGTCGAGTGGATCCTCCTGCATGCGGACAACCGCACCATCGTGTGTCTCCAGCAGCACAAGGCCAACAAGGGAGAGCCGTTCGATCCCACGCGCACCGGCGGCGACCACATCGGGTTCAAGGTCGATTCCCGGGCCGAGCTCGACGAGTGGACCGCGTGGTTCACCGAGAACGACGTCGTCCACTCACCGATCGCGGATCGCCCGTATGGGTCGGTGCTCTGCTTCAAGGACCCGGACGGCTTTCAGCTCGAGATGTTCTACCGGGAGAACCATCCCTAGAGAAGAGGAGGTTCGTCACTTCCGATCGCTAGGGTCATCTCGGTCTTCCCTACTCAAACGATGAGGAAAGGGAGACAATGTCGGTGGATGAACGCTCAAGACACGAGCTCCATAGCAAGCTCGAGACTGTCCTCGGTGGCAGTGAAGCGGCCACGCTCATGAGCTACCTGCCTCCGGTGGGGTGGGCGGACGTCGCCACGAAGCGTGATCTCGAGTCGGTGCAAAACGCGTTGCTCGCGACGTTCAGGGCGGAGATCATCACGCTCGAGCGGCACCTCATCAACGGGATGCTCACGATCGCCGGCGGACAGGTGCTCGCAATGGCCGGTCTCTTCTTCGCGGCGGCGAAACTGTTTTGAACGGCTAGTGCGTCGGGGCCTTCTCGGCCTTCCGCAGCCGTCCGGCAAGACCGCGCAGGATCTTGCGCGCCACAGCCGGGTGCCGGTCGATGAGCGTCGAGAAGCTGCGCGCGTCGAGGACGTAGAGCTTCATGGGCGAATCGGCGGTGATCGTTGCCGACCGCGGCCCCTGGTCGATCAGGGCCATCT
>DASQWC010000097.1:0-10631 GCA_035640475.1 Actinomycetota bacterium
GGGACTTCGTGCAAAAGCCCGGCGGTGGCGAGTCTCGCCGCGGGCGCGCGACGCGCATGCGCGGCGGCGGCGCGACACTCTTCGCCGGTCTGGCGAAAGGCAACGGCGCGTGGGACGACCCGATCATCCGCCAAGGCCTCGCGAAGCTGTACATCCTCGGAGAGATCGGCCGGCTGAACACCGAGCGGCTCAAGGCGACGCGCGCCTCCGGCGGCGACATCCCGGGAATGGCGAACATCTCGAAGCTGCTCATGAGCGACATCGTGCGGCTGTCCCGCGATCTGGGTCTGCAGATCGTCGGGGCGCAAGGCCTGCTGCATACCACGGACCCCACCGAACAGAAGGTGCTCGACGAGGCGACGGGCAATCCGTTCCTGGCCGGCATCACAGCGCAGGCGCTGATGGCGCAGGCGCCCCCGATCTACGGCGGCACGGATCAGATTCAGCTCAATGTGATCGGCGAGCGGGCGCTCGGCTTGCCGAAGGAGCCGCGCGACGACCACTTGAAGCCGTTCAACGAGGTCCCTCGCAACAAGTAGCGATCGAGCAGATCGGTCTCGCGGCGCATCGTCGCGTCGCGCAAGATTGAATCATGCAGGCGGGTAACGGCGGCCCCAGCTATGGCTGATCAGACCTTCGTGCTTACGGACGTCGAGAGCTCGACGGCGCTGTGGGAGCGGTACCCGGACCAGATGTCCGAAGCGATCGTGATCCACGAACGCATCATCGTCGATGCCGTTTCGCGCTCCGGCGGCGAGATCGTGCGCAGCCGCGGCGAAGGCGACTCGCTGTTCGCGGTCTTCGACTCGCCGCTTGCCGCGGTCGAGGCGGCCGCATCGTTCGGGCGATCGTTGGCAGCGACGCAATGGACCGAGGAAGCGCCGATCCGAACGCGGGTCGCCGTCTATACCGGCGAGGCTGAAGCTCGGGACGGCGACTATTACGGGACGACGGTGAACCGCGCCGCGCGCGTCCGTTCGCTCGCCTTCGGCGGACAGATTCTCCTCGGCGAGGACACAGCGGCGATGGTGCGCGATCGGCTCCCGCCCCGCACCGCGCTCGTCGATCTGGGCCCCCGGCAGCTCAAGGACCTGGCCGTGGCCGAGCGCGTCTTCGAGCTTGCGTTGATCGACGCCGATCTGCCCCCGGATCCTTTGTCGGACGCCGACGCCTCGAACGACTTGTGGATCGAGCGTCAGCTCTCCTCCGGATTCGTCGATCGGGATGCCGAGCGGGAGCAGCTCGTCCGAGCGTGGGATTCCGCCGTCGCCGGTGAGCGCGTGCTCGCCCTCGTGGAAGGGGAGTCTGGAATCGGAAAGACGACGCTCGCCGCAGCTATCGCCCGCCACGCTCAACGGAGCAACGATGGCATCGTCCTCTACGGAAGGTGGGACGAGGACGTCATCGCGTCGTTCCAGGCCCTGCGCGAAGCACTGGGGACGTACGCACGGGCGTGTCCGCGCTCGGTCCTGCGTGCCGACTTGCGGGGCGTAGCAGACGAAATCGCGCGTCTGCTGCCGGACGTCGTCAAACGTGCCGGCGAAAGTCCGCCGCCTCCCAACGGCGTCGTCGAAGCGGAGCGACTCCGGCTGTTCGAAGCGCTCGATGTTTGGCTCTCGGCAATCGCCTCCCGCCGGCCGCTGTGCCTCGTTCTCGACGATCTGCAATGGGCGGATCGGTCGTCACTTCTCTTGCTCATGCACCTCATCCGTTCACCGCTGAAGGCACCCCTGTTCGTCCTCGCGACATACCGCAGGGACGTCGATCCGCCCGGAGAGCTGCTTCGATTCGTTCCCGGTCTCGCGCGTGAGGCGAACGTGCACCGCGTCTCGCTCGCGGGGCTGGAGAGGCGGGACATCGTCGATCTGATGGGACGCTTCGGCGGCCCCGGCGGCGCGGAGGCAGCGAAGCTCGCGCGCGAGCTGCACAGGGAGACCGACGGCAACCCGCTCTTCGTGCGCGAGATGGTGCTGCACCTGTCCGAGCAGAGCTCTCTTCGCCCCGCCGAGAGCCGGAGGCTCGACCTGCCCGAGTCGGTGCGCGAGCTCGTGCGGTGGCGTCTGCTCCCGTTGACCCAGGAGGCCAGAGAAGCACTGGCCATCGCCGCCGTCGTCGGACAGGAGTTCGACCCGGATGTCGTGTCTGGGGCGCTGGGGGTTTCGTCCGAGTCATTGATGGAAGCACTCGAAGAGAGCTGTCGAGCGGGCATCCTCCACGAGGGTGACTCCGGCGAGCGCTATGCGTTCTCGCATGCGGTCGTCCGCAAGGCGCTGCTCGAGGATCTGACCGGCGCGAGACGATCCCGGTACCACTGGCGGATCGGCGACTTCCTCGAGCAGCGTTCGATTCCGGTCGAGCCGAGCGAGCTCGCCTACCACTTCTGCGCGGCGGTGACCGCCGAGCGCGCGGACAAGGCAATCTCCTACGCGCGCGCGGCAGCCGGCCGGGCCATGGATGAGCTCGCCTTCGAGACTGCGATCCGGCACTTCGAGCGCGCGATCGAGATCCAGTCGTCGCACCGTCCGAACGACGGTGGTCTGCGGACCGAGCTGCTCCTGGCGCTGGGTGCCGCCTTGGATCGCGCCGGGGAGTACGACAAGCGCGGCGAGACGTTCGTCGCGGCTGCCGATGAGGCGCGAAAACTGGATCGTACGGACCTGTTCACACGAGCAGCCATCGGGTATCGGGGCGTTTTGCCGGCGGCGACCCAGCTCGATCCGCGCGGTCTGGCGCTGTTGGAAGAGGCGCTCGAGCGCCTCGGCCCGGAACCGTCGCGGTTCCGTGCGCTCGTCCTCGGACGGCTGGCGCACTCCCTGCAGCTCCAGCCGCCGCGCGCGCGCCGCGCTGCACTCGCGGACGAGGCCGTCCGGATCGCGCGCGGCCTCGGCGATCAAGGCGTGCTTGCCGAGGCGCTGAGCTATCGGTGCTGGGCGCTGGACGGGCCGGACGACATGAAGGACCAGCTCGCAGCCGCGGAGGAGATCCGGGCGCTCGCCGACGCGCTCGGACGCCGGGAGCTCATCTTGCGTTCGCTGCACCTGCGGACGGACGCGCTGTTCGAAGCCGGCGACTTCGAGGCTTTGCATCGCGCGCTCGACGAGATGGCGGAGCTGGGCGCCGAGCTTCGCTACCCCGAATACACGCGGATCACGCGCGCATGGGACGCCGTTTTCGCGGTGATCGAGGGCCGGTACGAGGACGCCGAGGAGATCGCCGAGGACGTTCGGCAGCAATTGATCCGCATGGCTCATCCGCAACAGGAGCTTGTGTACAGAGGGCTTCTCCACCCGATTGCGTGGTTGCGCGGTGAGATGGCCGCGCAGCTCCCCATATACGAGGCGATCCTCGCGGCGATGCCCGAGCAGCTCCTCGGACGCATGCTTGTTGCGTGGGTTTCCGCTGAGGCCGGGATGCTCGATCGGTCGCGCGAGACGCTGACCGAGATCCCGTACGAGGCGGCGATCACGCTCGACAAGAACTTTCCGTGGTGGGCGACGATCGTGGGGCTCGTGTCCGCAACCTCGCTGGTTGGTGATCGCGAATGGGCAGAACGGCTGTACGAAATCGTTCTTCCCTACGCGGACCGGATCGCCGTGAGCGGCTCGACCTCGTTCCTCGGTTCGGCTCGCTACCACCTCGCCGTCCTCGCGACGACGCTCGAGCGATACGACGACGCGATCGAGCACTTCGAGGCGGCCGTCGAGAAGCACCGGGAGCTGAATGCTCGCCCCCTTCTTGCCCTGACCGAGATCTCGTTTTCGAAGATGCTCGCCGCAAGGCGAAGGCCGGGAGATGAGGAGCAGGCACAAGACCTGCGCGCGTCGGCACTTGCCGTTGCCGATGAGCTCGGGCTCGGCGCCGTGACGTATCGCGCCTCGCTCGACGCGCCTCAGACCTGAGCGGTCTTCTCCAGGTGGTCCGTGATGATCGGGAAGACGTCCCTGTGTGCGTTCCGGCCGATGAACGCGTCGAGGTGAGCGTAATCGCGCAGGATCTCACGGCGGTACAACGCCGGGTCATTCTTCTCACGTAACCAGTCGTAGGTCCGCTCGCTGCCTTTCGGCAGGAACATGGTGTTGCGATCGCCGTGGAGGATGAGCAACGGGATCGCCAAACCCTTCGGATTCGTCACGTACACGTTGCGCCCGTCACGGTCGAGGATGTACCCCTTCCGAAAGGCCTCGGCGTACTGCTTTCCGGCGGTGAGGTTGCCGAAGCCGTACATCCCCTGGAGCGCTACGTGCGTGTCGTTGTTGAGTTGTGCGTGCTGGTGCACCTTCCCGTAGATCGCATTCATGAAGCGACACACGGACTGTCCGCAGCGCTCGTCGTCCTCGATCGGATGCAGCCGCAGAAGGATGTCGACGAGCTGATTACCCAGCGTGCCGCGAGTCATCGGACGGAGTCCGAGGAACAGCCGTGCGAGCACGCCTTCGAGCCGCAGCTTGTTCTTCAGTTTCGTCCAGACGCTCGGGACGAGAAACGGCGTGAGAGCAGAGACGACGGCCGAACGCACGCCCTGCAACCCCGCGAGCATCGCCATCTCGAAGGTCAGCGCGCCGGTGCAGTGCGCGACGACCTGGACGCTGTTCTTGTTCGTGTGCGTCCGGACGAAGTCGACGGCCGCCGGCCAATCCTCGAGCGCGACGTCGTCGAGCGAGTATCGCTTTTGCGCGGCCTGCAGCAGGATGCTTCCGCGGTCGTCGAACAGCCATACGTCGTACTTCCGTTTGTACAAGTACTCGACGAGATTGGTCTCGATCGTGTTGACGAGGAAGGACGTTGCCGACATCGCGAACCCCGGAGAGAGAAGTACGGGTCCTTTGCCGCCGCCGTTGTAGCGGTAGAGCTGCATCCTCGTCCCCGGGCCTCGGTCGAGTCCCGGCTGCCATGTGCCGTTGGTGTAGGAGAACGCCTCGAGCGGTCCGAGCTTCAGCGCCCGCTTGTCGGTGACCGGGATCTTCGGCACCGGCGTCTTCGGGAACTGGCCGGGCGAGTCCAGGACGCCACCGTAGATGCTGAGCAGCCGGCGGACGAACATCCACAAGAAGCGAAGGCGCGCGCGCAGTCTGGTTCTGTTGTCCGGCGCCCGCGGAGCGTCGATGCTCGCGAGAAGCCGGAGGAAGTCGGTCAGATCGACGTGCACGATTCCGGTTCCGATGACGTTCTCTGCTTGATCGGTAACGGTCGCGTAGGCGGTCGTCGTTTCCCGCCAAGCTTTGAAACTGCCGCGCTCGCGCAGGTTCTTGACCAGATGCAGCGTGTAGCGCTCGTCGGCCTCCCCCCGCAATTCCATGTCGTAGTGCATGTGATGGGTCTCGACGGCTTCAACGTCCGCGACGAATAGCCGGTACGTGCCGGTGGCGACCAGCCGCCGCGATGAGAGTGATGGGGCGAGGACCGTGCCGGTGAGGTGAGCGGACGTCGCCTCTTTGCGCAGCACCTGCTCGACGTCGTCGTAGTCGATCGTTGACGACGACGTCGATCGGCGACCCTTCGTCGCGCCCGATGACCTCGCCTTGGTCGTAGTCGCCGGTTACACGCGTCGAGATGTGTCCGTGCAGCCGGTCGTTGAACGTAAGGCCCATCGTTGCCCGCCGGGCCGAGGATGACTGTGCGGGAGGCGGACTGCCGGGTGGCGGCGGCTCCCACCGACTGTCCTCGATCATGAGCTCGCAGATCCGCTCGGCGAGGGCAGAGATCGTCAGCGACGGGTTGGCACCGAGCGGCCGCGGCACGATCGCGCCGTCGGCGACGTACAGCCCGTCATGCACTCGGGTGCCGGTCCTTCCCGCGAATACCTGGCCTTTGTGGTTGACGACTCCGGATCTCGCGTCGTCGCCCATGTCGCAACCACCCAGCGGCTGCACGGTGAGGAGTGTCGACCCGAATGGGGATGCCCAGATCGGGTTCGGGACGAATGTGCCGCCGAGCGCGGCCGACGCCTGTCGGACTGTCTCGTTGAGGCGATCGAACACCGGGCGCTGCGACACGTTGGGCCAACGAATGTTGAGCCGGTCGTCCTCCAGCACGAGCTCGCCTGAGTCGTCGTCGACGCTCATGACCAGATACGTGAGGGTGCGATCCGTCGGTCCGCGACGCGTGCTGAAGGCCGCCTCCACGAGCTGACCGAGCCGCTTGAGAACCCGTTCGAGCCCGCGCGAGCCGTCGCGTCCGAACGCGAGCGCCGACAGTCCCCAAACGCCGCCCGCGGCGCGGCCCAGCGCGCCGGGGATCGCTCCTTCCTGGATCAGGACGGGTCCTTCCGCAGTATCCAGCTCGATCATTGCGTTGATGCACGTCCCCACGGGGTCGGTGACCGGCTCGCGCCCGGTGCCGATGCCGCGTACGGAGCGGTCGGTGTCGAAGGCGAAGGCGACGACGTCGCCGTTGCCGGTGAACGAGAGGCCGAGCCGTTCGGATACGTCGAGGCCCGCGTAGCGGGAACGGAGCAAGATCTCGGTCGAGCCGAGCGATCCCGCGGCCAGCACGACGACGTCGGCGGTGACGAACCGCGTGCGTCGCCACGGCCGTCGCCGCGCGACGGACAGGTCGACGTACTCGATCAGCCACGTGCCGTCCGGCCGCTTGCGGACGGTGCGCGCTTGGATCTCGGTGAAGATGTGCGCTCCGTGCCGGTGCGCATCCGGCAGGTAGTTCATGAGGACCGTGTTCTTGGCCCAGTGGTTGCATCCGGTGACGCAGTCGCCGCATAGGCTGCACGCCCTCTGCTCGATGCCGGCCGCGTTGGTGCCGTCGGCGAAGGTGACGTTGAGCTTCGCCGGCTCCACCGTCGCTCCGAGGGCGGCCGCCGACGCTTCGAGCGCACGCACTTTGGGGAGCTCCGGAATGCTCACCGGTGCATATTGGGAGCCGAGCATCGTTTCGGCCCGGGCGTAATAGGGCTCGAGGACGTCGGCGCCGTTGCCCCGTAGCTCGGACGGCCAGCGGTCGTCGTCGAAGATCTCAGGTTCGGCACGCTTGGCAACGTTGGCGTTGATCAGGGACGTGCCGCCCAGCCCGCACCCGCGCACGACGCCGATATCGGATCCGAGATTGAAATCGATCAGCGCGGTCGGGGAGCCGACGTGGCCGCGCCGTGTCTGAGCCTGGACCTGGCGGAGCGCCGACGCGGGACTGTCCGGATACTCGCCCGGGTGCAACTCCTTGCCGCGCTCGAGCACGCATACCGAGCGGCCCGCACGCGCGAGTCGCGACGCCGCGATGCCACCGCCGTAGCCGGAACCCACGACGACGACGTCGTAGTGCTCGTGCATCTCATGGGTGGGCCGCGCCATTCGTTCCATCAGGCGCCACCGGGACGCGTCGCACGCTTCGCGTGCGCCGGAGCGTCGTTGTATTCGTCGACGTACTCCTGCCCGCTCATGTCGCGAATGCGGGCCATCACGTCGTCGACAAACGCATGAAGCGCAGCCGGGTCGTCCGGGTCGGCCGAAGGAAAACAGACGGCCGGCGCGAACCTGACGGTGACTCGTCCATTGAGCCGGGGGCGCTTCGCGTGACGCGGAAAGATTGCGAGCGTCCCGAGAACCGCCGTTGGGATGACCGGCGCGCCCGACTGCGCCGCAAGCCGGCCCACGCCGCTCTTACCGCGGTACATGCGCCCGTCCGGCGAGCGGGAGCCTTCCGGGTGGATGTGCAGCAGTCCTCCGAGCGCGAGTACCCGCAGGCCGGCCTCGACGGACGCCGACGCCTCGTCGCTCCCGCGTTCCACCGGAATCTGACCGGTCAGGTCGAAGATCCAGCGCGTGCGCCGTGACTTCCAGTATTCGGCCTTCGCGAGCGCTGTGAGGCGCCGCCGAACGGCGAGCTGGACGGCCGCGGCGTCGAAGAGTGAAACGTGATTCGCCGCGACGATGCCGGGTCCCGTCGGCGGAACGTGCTCCGCTCCTTGGACGCGCAGCCGGTAGAACGGACGGATCCCCGTGCGAAGCGACCACTTCAGCAGCCGAACGGTCGGCCAGCTGTATCGAGAGAACAGCGCCTCAACGGGTTCGCGCACGCCCACCCCCCGAACACACGGTAACGCGAACGTGCGCTACAGCACGGGTTCGGGGAACCGATCGACCTTCCGCAGAGCCGGGAACGCGGCCAAGTACGCGCCGGCGACGGCGAGCGTGGCCGCTCCGCCGAGGATGATCGCCCCCGACGCGCCGATGAACTGGCCGACGACGCCGGACTCGAAGGCTCCGAGCTCGTTCGAGGCGCCGATGAACACGCTTTCGACGGCAATGACGCGGCCACGCTTGTTGGCGGGTGTCGCCAGCGGAACGAGCGTCGACCTGATGAAGACGCTGACGGCGTCGGCGCCCGACAGCACGAGCATTGCTATGAAAGCAATGAGATACGTGCGTGTCGCGCCCAGGACGATTGTCGCGACTCCAAATATTGCGACGACGGCATAGAGGTTTCGACCAACGCGTCGCGTGATCGGCCGCCAGACAATGAGCAGGGTGACGGTAGCTGCTCCGATGCCGCCGGCCGCGCGCAGCCAGCCAAACCCGACCGAGCCGGCTCCCAGGCGATCCTCCGCAATTGCCGGAAGCAATGCGACGGCTCCGCCGAAGAGGACGGCGAACAAGTCGAGTGAGATCGCACCGAGGACTACCGGCGAGCTCCGAATGAAGCGCAGTCCTTCCAGGGCTTCCCGTAGCCCGCGGCCCGTCGTCGTTCGGTCGTGCTCGAAGGGCGTTTCGACAAAGAACATCGAGCCGGCCCCGATCAGCAGGAGCATGCTCATTGCGATGTAGGGGGCGACCGGGTCGACGGCGTACAGGAAACCGGCGATCACCGGACCAACGATGATCGCCGACTGCCACGTGAAGGCACGCCGAGCCGTAAGCGATGGCAATTGCAGGGCCGGGACGACATCGGCCGGCAGGGCACGGTTCGACGGCGCGAGGAACGCTCGCCCGGCACCAAACAACAGCACGATCGCGAAAATCGGCAGCACGCTCGTTGGTCGTGTCGCCGCGTAGACGGCCAGTGCCACACCGGCCGCTGCTTGCAAAACCGAGCTCAGCGAGCTCACTCGTTTGCGATCAAACCGGTCGGCGACCGATCCGGTGACGAGTACGAGAAGTGCAGACGGCGTGAATTCGGCAAGTCCCAGCAGTCCAAGGTCGAGCTCACGATGAGTGAGCCTGAAGACCTGGAAGCCGAGTGCCGCGACGCCGACGATCCCGCCGCACGTGCTGCAGAACACGCCGACGAGCAGGGCCTTTACGGAGCGGTTCCAGGGCGCCTTCTGCTCGGTGGTCAAGGCACGACAGGGTACTGTGCTGCAGACGCTCTTCGTTCGAAAAGGTCAGACCTGTTCGAGGTCGGCTTCCAGCTCCTCCTCGACGGTGCCGCGCTCGATGTCGTCCACAGTCGATCCGCGTGCGACCTCGATGGCATGCAACCGGCGCGCGAGCTGCTGTTCGCCGTATTGGCGGAACTCTGCGACCGTCTGATCGGCGAGGGTCTTCATGCCCGGATCGGCAAGTGCGTCAACGCCGAATTCTTCGAAGAATGCGCTCGCGATGTCGTCCACAAACGACAGCCCTTGCTCGCGCAACTCACCCATCCGCTGCTCGACGAAGGCCCATGCCTCCGGGTGCTCGGCCACGATGCGACGGCATAGGTATGTCCCGTAGGCGAGGTGACGGCGCTCGTCTCGTTGGATCAGCCCGACGCCCTGCCGCATGCCTGGGAACAAGTTGAGCATCGTGAAGATGCGTTGCCACGCGTAGTACCCGGTCATGGCGAGCACACGCTCGACGAAGTGGTTGTAGGTCAGCGACGCATCGAGGAAGGCTTCGGGCGAACGATCCGTATCGAGCCGTGTCATCGCGCGCGGGAGGTCGACACCGATGATGTGTCTGTATTCCTCGGTCAGCAGATGGTCGAGCGGATCCGTCTGACCGATGGCGTCGAACCAACGGCGAAAGAGCTCGGCGTGCTTGGCCTCGTCGCCGAGGAACGTCGTCAGAAACAGAGTCTCCTCGGTTCGGCCCTCCTCCGAGACGGCACGGATGAGCGGAACGATGTCGAGTGTGACCGCTTCCTCGCCGGCCATGAACGTGGCGGCCAGGCGCGCAACGCCGCGGAGCAGCCGGTCGTCTTGCGTATGCCAGTCGTTGGCGTCCGCGGTGAAGTCGATGTCGGCCGGGTCCCACGCGAGCTGCTTGCCCTTCTGGTACAGCCGCCACGGAAGGATGTCGGTGCGGAAGGATGTCGATGTCGTGGCGTAGCGCGTCGTGTTCGTCATGCCGTGATCTCCTGGATTCGAACTGCGGCTTCGAGCGCGACGGGGTCGACCTGGGCCGTCTGCAACGCCATGAGCTTGGTCAGGTCACCTTCGACCTTGATCTGGCCTGTCATGAACGCCTGCATGGCGGCCTGCTGATCGGCGTCGACGAGAATCGCGCGCGCCGTCGCGTAGGGGAGTGTCACCGTGACCTCGGCCCCCTCGATGTGACCCAGATCCATGACGAGCTCCCCCGACGTCGTGTCGGTGTGCGCCTCGATCGTCCCGTCGCCGAACGGCACATCGGTCACCACCTGATTCATACGCAACGGCGGGGGCGTCGTGGTCGCCTTGTCTTTCAGCTCTTCGCGAATCGCGC
>DASQWC010000098.1:0-2511 GCA_035640475.1 Actinomycetota bacterium
TCTTCGCAGTCGGTCCGAAGGGCCAGACGCTGGCCACGTACACGCTCGTCAACGGATTCACGGCAATCGACTGGGAGGACATGGCGCGCGGACCCGGTAGGGACGGCAAGCCGGCCCTCTTTTTCGGCGACATCGGAGACAATGCCGCGAGCCGGCCGTTCGTCACCATTTACGAGGTCCCGGAGCCGGAGATCGACCTCTCAGCTACGTCCGAGAATTTCGAGATCGGCGTGGGCGCCGGATCGATTCGGCGCATGCGTTACGAGGACGGCCCGCACGACGCAGAGACGTTGTTCGTCCACCCGAAAACTCGTGACATCGGGATCGTGTCGAAGGTTGCGAACGGTGAGAGTGGTGTGTACATCGCCGGCAAGCCGGACGGGAGTGGAATCGCGACGCTCGAACGGGTCGCGTCGATCTCGTTCAAGAGGATCGCGCGCCCGTATCGAAAGACCGACTTCGCACAGGAGAGCCGCCTGCAATCGACGGGAGGCGACGTCTCTCCCGACGGCAAGCGGATGGTCGTCCGGACGTACGTCGAAGCCTTCGAGTGGAACATCGCGAATGGGCTTGCCGATGGGTTCGCACGACGGCCCAGCCGCATCCCACTTCCGCGAACCCGCCAGGGTGAGGCCATCGGGTACACGCACGACGGACGCTCGATCGTCACGACGACCGAGCAACGTCCCTCGCCCGTGCACATCGTCCCGAGCGGCTCGTGAGCGACTGGGCACGGCCGGTCGTCCACTGGGAGATCGAGGCGCAGGATCCCGAGAAGATCCGCGCCTTCTACGCCGGGCTCTTCAACTGGAAGATCGGCGACGGTCCGATCATGACGATCCCCGCGGGCATCGGCGGGCCCGAGCCCGGCCCGGCCGGCCACATCCGCGAGAGCCGTCGAAGCGGCGTGACGCTGTACGTACAGGTGCGCGACCTGCGAGGCTCGCTCGACAAGGCCGCCGCGCTCGGCGGGACGATCGTCGCCGAGCCGTTCGATCTCCCCGGGCAGCCCACGCTCGCCGCCATTGCCGATCCCGAAGGGAACCCGGTGATGCTCGTCCAGCAGTGATCAGTCGAGCGTCGTGTACCGAGCTCGATGCACCGTCGATTGGTCGACGAACGACGCGTAAAGCTGTGTCACGTCATGCTCTTCGGCGAGCTCTTCGGCTGCTTCCGCGTCGGCGGCCGTGTCCCAGAGCGTCACGACGATCCATTCGCCGTCCTCGCCGCGTGCGGTCGTCCTGCGCATGAAGCCCGGGAGATTCGGCATGAACTCCGTCTGCACCCGATAGTCGGCGTCGAGAAACGAGCTCTCGGCTGCTCCGTCGGCCAGTTTGAATGTCGTGATCTCAACTTGCAGGGCGCCGTCCTTTGTAGGGATCGACCGTGATCGGCGCTTCGATCAGCTCGGGCGACAACGGCCGTTTCGGCGTGAACCACGCGGACAGCGGATCGCCTCCCTCTCGGAGCGTCCACACTCTGGACGTCTTCCGTAGTCCGATCGGATAGATCGTCAGAACGCCGTCCTTGTCGATGTGCAGGCGCAGGAAATTCTTGTACGTCCGCATCCGCTGCGCGGCGAAGAGCTCGTTGGAGTTCAATCGCACGCGGTCCGCTTGCGCCAGATAGAAGGCCAGCACCCAGCTGCCCACGAGCCCGCCGCCGACCGCCGTCGCGAAGAGGAACAGCAGCAGGTACAGCGCCGCGCTCTCCACACTGTGGAGTGCGAGGCGCACAGCACCGATCCAGAAGATCACCGCCGCGAGGTGAGCAAGCCCATGGAATGCTCCGATGGCTCGCTTCCACCACACCCCGGAGCGCGTGAAGCCGACGAAGCCGTACACGATGACGAGCGCGACGAGGATCGCGAGCGGGCTGCGCACGAACCCCCACGCAACGGAACGGAACGGGAGCCGCGCCATCATGTCCCTGAACGATTCGCGCTCTGCGCGTAATGCTGCCTGTACCAGGCCGATGAACAGCAGGTGCACGGCTCCCACGAGGGCGGCGAAGCTCGGATTCCGAAACGGCAGAAAGAACGCGAACCAGCGGCGGCGTCGCGACGTTCGTTCGTCCGGAAAGACCTTGCGCCGGTAGTAGGTCTCCGGCGGATCCGTCTTCTTCTTGTCCTTCGACTCTTCCGGCGGCAGCACGAGCATCTCCGGCAGCGAGTGCGTCCCGGACGTGTATGCGCCGCCGCCGCCGGCCGTGATCTTCTGCCACGAACCCCCGATCGCCTCGTACCGCGCGTAGTGATGTTTGTCCCCGGTCAGCGAAAGGGCAACGCGCGCACCGGTCGGTCGAATGATCTTTCGCTCGAAGTAGTCGAGCTTTGAGTAGGCCTCGGGATCGTCCTGGTTCGAGAACACCCAGGACGGCAGCGCCGAACACAGGATCACCGCATCACGCGGCGTGAGCTTCTCCGCGGCGCGGCGGAAGTATTCGAGCTGCGGCTCGTCGATCGACACATCGAGCTGGATGTCGATCCCCCACAGCCACCAACGGCGGTGG
>DASQWC010000099.1:0-26458 GCA_035640475.1 Actinomycetota bacterium
CCCGACTTTCCGTCGCCGGGCGTCGTCTTCAAGGACATCACGCCCGTTCTCGGCGACGGCGAGGCCTTCGCGGGTGTCGTTGAGGACATCGCGCGACACTTCGAAGGCCGTGACGTGAATCGTGTCGTTGGGATCGAGGCTCGAGGGTTCATCATCGCCGCGCCCGTCGCGTACCGGCTCGGTGCGGGCTTCGTCCCGGCGCGCAAACGCGGCAAGCTCCCGTGGACGACGCTCGGCACCGAATATGTGCTCGAGTACGCCGCTGAGCGTCTTGAGGTCCACTCCGACGCGGTGGCGGCCGGCGACAGAGTCGTCATCGTGGACGACGTCCTCGCGACGGGCGGAACGGCCCGCGCGGCCGTCGAGCTGGTCCGTCGGCTGGGAGCCGAGGTCGTCGGTCTCGGCATGATCATCGAGCTCGCGTTCCTCAACGGCCGCGAGAAGCTCGACGACGCCGAGCTCTACTCGATCTTGACGTACTGATGGCTCGCGTCCTCGTCATGGGAGCCGGCGCCGTCGGCAGCTATTACGGTGCGTGCCTGGCGCGTCGTGCGCACGACGTCACCTTCGTCGCGCGCGGCCCGAATCTCGAGGCGATTCGAGCCAACGGCATTCGTGTGAGCGGCGCGATGGGCGAGTTCAGCATCCCGCCGATGCCGGCGACCGGGACACCGTCGGAGGCCGGGCAAGCGGAGCTCGTTTTGTTGTGCGTCAAGAATTACGACCTCGAGGCCGCGGCCGAGGCGATCCGAGGCATCGGTTCATGCGTGCTGACGCTCCAGAACGGTGTGGAGGCGGCCGGTCGGGCTCGCGACATCCTCGGCGACGTCGTCCTCGCCGGGACGACCGGCATCGTGTGCGACCTGCCCGAGCCCGGGCACGTCCACCTCACGTCCGCGTACGCGTGGATACGGTTCGGCGAGCCGGACGGGGGCGGCGTAACCGAAAGGGTGCGGTCGGTCGCGCGAGTGCTCGACGCCGACGGCATCGAGCCGATCCCCGTCGACGATGCGCGCATCTCGCTGTGGGAGAAGATGGCGCTCATGTGCGGCATGGCCGGCCTGACGACGCTGTTGCAGCGTCCGATGGGTGAGATCCTGGGCGATGCGGAGCTGCGTGCGCGATTCAAGGCGATCGTCGTCGAATGCGAGCGCGTTGCGCGCGCGTGCGGCGTCCCGCTCCCCGACGCGTTCGTCGACGGACGTATGCGGTACGCGGACAACATCGACCGGGCGGCGATGTCGTCGATGAGCCGCGACTTCGCTCGAGGGAAGCGCATCGAGCTCGACACCTTTAACGGCGCCATCGTGCGGATGGGGGCCGAATTGGGGATCGACGTCCCCGAGAATGCCGACGTCTACGAAGGGATCCGCGCCGCCGTCCGTTAGCTCCGCTTCGGCGGAAGCGGCACGAACGCGCTCGTCCGTCTGACGTAATCGGCGTAGCCGGGTCGCGTCCGCGACATCCGCCGCTCCAAGAGCGGCACACCCGACACGCGCAGCAGGAACACAGTCATCACGAGCGGGCCGATCAGCGCCCACCACGCGCCGGCCGCGAGCCCGATCACGCCCAGCCCCCACCACAGCGTTGCGTCACCGAAGTAGTTGGGGTGCCGCGTGTATCGCCACAGCCCGTGGTCCATGACCTTGCCCTGGTTGGCCGGATCCGCCTTGAAGCGGCGGAGCTGCTCGTCGCCGATCGACTCGAAGACGAATCCGACGAACCAGAGGGCAGTCCCGATGGCATCGGCGGCGGTCAGGCCGGCGGGCGTCGCCGACGACTGTGCGGCCTGAACGGGGAGCGAGACGATCCACATCAGCGTCCCTTGCAACAGGAAGACGGTGACGAGGCTGATCAGCGGGAAGCGCGGCCCCCATCTGCGCCGCATGGCCTGGTAGCGGTAGTCCTCGCCCTTCCCGGCATTGCGGCGGAACAGGTGAATCGCAAGACGCACACCCCAGATCACGGTCAGTGCGCCGGCCAGACGCGCACGCGGTGCTTCGGTCCCGACGATGAGGCCGAGGACGGCGATGAGGACGAAGCCGAGCCCCCACACGATGTCGACGATGCTTGCGTCGCGGACGGCGACGCTGACGACCCACACGATGACCATGAGTGCAGCGACGGCGCCGGCCGTCACCGGCGCCAGCTCGCCGAAGCTCACATCTGTACGCCGTTGACGACGTCCTGCAGCTGTTCGCCGCGCGCAAAGCGCCCGAGATTCTCGAGCGCCGCGGCCATGATGCGCACGACTGATTCGCGTGTCGTCCCGGCTTGATGCGGAGTGAGAACGACGTTGCGCGCCGACCGCAACGGGTGACCGGACGGCGGCGGCTCGGGCTCGTAGACATCGATGCCGGCGATGATGCGTCCTTCATCGGCGGCCTGCGCCACAGCGACGTTGTCGACGACGGCGCCGCGCGACGTGTTCACAAGGATCGCTTCGCGCTTCATCTTGGCAATCTCGGCGGCACCGATCAGGCCGCGCGTTGCCGCCATGAGCGGGACGTGCACCGTCACGACGTCTGCTTGCTCCAGAACCTCGTCGAGCGAAAGGCGTGTGAGCCCAAGGTCTTGCTCGATGCCCTCGGGAGCCGGGACGACGTCGTGGTAGAGCAGCCTCATATCGAATGCATGAGCGCGCTTGGCCACCTCGCACCCGATGTGTCCCAAGCCGACGATGCCGAGCGTCTTTCCCTGCAGCTCGACGCTCGATCCCGTCATCTGCGGCCACTCGCCGGCGCGCAGGCCGTCGTGCGCTTCGGTGAGACGGCGTGCGCACGCCAACATGAGGAGGATCGCGTGCTCCGCGACCGTTGCTGCCTCGGCCCCCGACGTCCCGACGTTGCACACGGGCACACCCTTCCTCGCGGCCGCCTCGATGTCGATGTGATCGAAGCCGTGGCTCGGCGTCTGGATCAAGCGGAGGTTCGAAGCTTTGTCGATCGCGGCGGCCGACACATCGACCAAAGCAGCGAGGATCGCCTCGGCTTGCTCGAGGGTGCCGACATCGTCGTCGGGTGCACCGGCTCCCGTGACTTCCCAATCGTCGCCGAGCGACGACGCAACGAACTGCGCAATCCCTTCGGGATTCATGCGCGACGGGAACAGCGCCAGCAGACGCATGTCAGACGAGCAGGATCAGCACGATCAGACCCACGGCCACAATCACCAACGCTAGCCGCACCGATGGGTGCCAGTCGAGAGTGGAGTCGCGACCGATGGCCGACGGCCACACGGGAGCGCGGCCGGCGAGTGCGTCTCGTGCTTCGGTGAGATACGAGCGAGGAACCTCGACGCGCGAGTGGCCGGCCTCGAGCGCCTCACCGAGATCGACGGGAATGTGCGCTGCCTCGATCCGTCGCGCGAGCTGCGCCGCTTCGGGCGTCGGACCTTCCCAGATCGGAACGAACGGATCCGGCTCGTCGGGATCTTGCGGCTCGGCGGCCGAGATCGCATCGGCGCTCCATTCCCGTTGCTGCTTCGGCGGCTCGTCGACGAGCGGGACGCCGCAGTTCGAGCATTCGCCCCAGCCCTCGATGTATTCGGCCCCACAGCGGGGACACCACTTACCCACGCACAACCTCATCGAGCACATCGGCCAGATTGCTGAGGTTTGGCAATTCTGCCGAGCGCGCCACGTCACTTCGCTCATCGTTCCGGTTGATCCAGATCGTGCGAAGGCCCAGCTCGTTGGCCGGTTCGATGTCGTGGAACACACTCGCGGCGACGTGCACGTGCTGCGCGCGGTCCGCTCCCGTCGACGAGAAGAAGCGATCCCAATGGCCGCGCGCCGGCTTGTAGCTTCCCGCCTCCGCGGCGGTGATTCGGGCGTCGAACGGTACGCTGATGTTGGCGATCGAAGTGTCGAGAAGGTCGGGATCCGTGTTGGACAGGACCGCAGTGTGCCATCCGGAAGACTTGATCGCGCGCAGGGCGTCCGGGACGTCCGGGAACGGGGGCCAGGAGGGAAGCGAACGGGCGAACGCGTCTTGATCACTCTCGTGGAGCTTGAGTTGCTCGGCGCTCGCAATCTCTGAGAGGACGTCGGCGAGAACCGTTCGATATGGAGCGTCGGATCCGGCTTGCACGCGCGGCTCGATCTCGTGGTAGCGCTCGAGGAGCCTGGTTTCGTCGGCACCCGGCCATAGATCATGCAACGTCTGTTTGATGCCCCGCTCCCAGTCGATGAGTGTGCCGTAGCAGTCGAACGTTGCCCAGCGATCACCCACCGTGGCCGCCCAAGTAGCTGCGCACGAGTACCGGAGACGCGCGGAGCTCGCCCGGCTCTCCGGCCCAGACGATTCGCCCACGCCCGAGGATGTAGACGATGTCTGCCGCGGCGAGGATGCGTGCCGCGTACTGCTCGACCCAGACGACCGTTCGCGCGCGCTCACGATGCAAGTGACGGAGCGTTTGCTCGACCATCGCAACGAGCCGCGGAGCGAGGCCGAGTGACGGCTCGTCGACGAGGAGCAGCTCCGGACGCTCACCGAACGCACGAGCGAGCGCGAGCATTTGCTGCTCGCCGCCCGAGAGCGTGCCCGCCGCCTGCTGCAGGCGGTCGCTGAGGACCGGGAACCGCTCGAAGACGACGTCGAGGGACGCCCGCTCGCGGGGGAGCGTGACCTTCAAGTTGTCGGCGACGGACAAGCCGGGCATGATCCCGCGGCCTTCCGGGATGAGGCACACACCGCGGCGCGCGATGTCGTTGGCCGCGCGGCCGTCGATGCGCTCGCCGCGATAGAAGATCGCGCCGGCCGACGGGCGCACGAGTCCGGCGATGGCACGGAGGAGTGTGGACTTGCCGGCGCCGTTCGGACCGAGGATGCCGACGAGCGAGCCTTCCGGAACGACGATGTCGACGCCGTTCAGCGCCCTCGATTGCTCGTATGTGACCTCCAGACCTCTAGCCTCGAGCAGCGGCGGCACCGGGCACCTCCTCACCCAAGTACGCGGCTTGCACGGTTCGATCCTTGCGGATCTTTCGCGGCGAGCCCGACGCAATCAACTTTCCGAAGTCGAGGACGTACACCGATTGCGACAGGCCGAGCACGAAGTCCATGTCGTGCTCGACCACGAGCAGTGCAAGGTTCGTCTCGGAACGAAGCGTCTTCAGGAGGCGTGCGAGGTTCTCCGACTCCTCTTCGTTCAATCCGGACGACGGCTCGTCGAGCAGAAGCAATCGCGGGTTGGTGGCAAGCGCTCGGGCAATCTCGAGCACGCGGGCCATCCCCATCGGGAGGTCGGCGGATCTGGTGCGGGCCTGGTCGGTGAGGCCGACGAGATCGAGCAGTTCGGCGGCGCGCCCTTCGGCGCGCCGCCGAACGTCGATGCTCGTCGGCCGGCGCAACACCTCGCCGGCCAGCCCGCCGACACCGGAGAGCGATTCGAGGGCGACGATGATGTTCTCGGCGACGCTCAGGGAGCCGAACAGCTCGAGCCGCTGGAACGTTCGTCCGAGACCGAGGCGTGCGCGGCGGTGAACGGGCCAGCCGGTAACGTCCTCACCGAACAAGAGGACGCGTCCGACTTCGGGACGAACGAGCCCGAGCACGGCGTCGAACAGGGTCGTCTTTCCGGCGCCGTTGGGTCCAATCAGACCCACAGTCTGTCCCGCTTCGACTCGTAAGGAGACGTGGTCGAGCGCTCGCAGACCGCCGTAGGAGACCGTGATGTCGCGGGCGTCGAGCGGAGCGACCTGCTCGGTCACTTAACCGGGCGATCCTCGCGCAACGTGAATGACGTTGGTGAGGAAGCCGGTACTCGGCCCGACACGGTAGAAGTCACGTTTTCCGTTGCGATCGGCCACGCGCATGATGACCGACTTGTCGAAGATCCATTTCCAGTTGAACGTGCCGAAGGAGCCGTACGTCGCACGGGTCGTCCTGAACGGCGTCGTCCCACCGAGCAAACCGCCGCCGGTGAAGTTCTTCATGCCGTGGAGCGCATCGATCACGCACTTTCGCGTTGGTGCTTCCGGACACGCCTGGAGCGCCTGCACGAACATGACGCCGCTCGTAAATCCGAGGATCGAGAAGGTGGAAGGCCGCGCCCCGCGAACCGACTTCAACGCGTCAAGGTATGCGCGCATCGAGGCGTTCGATGTCTCGACCAGCGGCACGTGTGGGATGAACGTGCTCACCGAACGCGCGCCCTCTCCGGCGTCTTGAATGAACTTCCTGTCGTACACGGATAGGACGACCGAGAACACGCGGAAGCATTGGTTCCCACGCCGGCACTTGTCCGGCGGCCACACGCCGCGATTGTTCATCGCCTGCGCCATGTTGGTGCTCGATTGGAGATCGGTGTATGTGAACGCGCAGTTCATGCCGTCCGCCACCATGCGGTCGACGAGCGCTTCGTAGGCTGGAACCGGATCGAGCAGATTGGCCGAGTACAGCTGCGTGTTTCCGCGGCCGAGCCCGCCGCCCCAGCTCTCCTCGAGCGAGACCTGGCCGAGCCGTGCTTGATCCTCCGATGCGCCGGTCGGCTCGCGCAGGTAGACGACGCCGCCCTTGCGGCACGGCGTCCCCTTCGCCTTCTGCTCCTGCATGTAGAACTTGTACGGGCCCCCGCCAACGAGCGTCGGCGATACGCTGCCGATGACGCCCCCGTGCCAGCTCGATTGGCTGCGCCCGTAGCTGAATGCGAGGCCGCCGACGTCGGGGACGAATCCTTCGCCACCCCGCACCGTCGGTTCGAACGGCGGCCGGCGCTGGTAGTCGAGGAAGTCGAGAAGCGACTCGTTGGCGACGAACGCGAACACGCGGCTCGCCAGCTCGCGCGCGTCTTGGTTGTGCGTCGCGGGATTGAGGTTGTCGTTGCGGTACTCCAGTCGCAGCTTGCGCTTGCACAGCCCGCCGGACTCGTTGAAGAGATTGATGAACGCCTGAAGCCCTTCGTGAGCCGGGCGCAATTGCTGCGGGATCTGATTGGAGTCGGTCACGATCTGTCCGATGGTGATCGTGTCGTTCGTGACGCCCGTCGCGTCGGTCTTTCCCGGCGAGCACGGTTTCGCCGACGGGCTGCCGGGGAGTCCGGGGATGAGTGCGGGAGCGGTAACGGTGCCGCTTCCGGTCGTCGATTGCGGGTCGCTCTTCGCGCCGCTTTCACCAGCGGATGTATCGGACCCTTCCGTTGTCTCGGCCTGGGAGCCGGGCTCGGTGAGCGAGGATCCGACGTCGTCGTTGCCGGAGTTCACGATTGCGACCGTGACGGCGACGGCGATGACGATGAGTGCGATTCCCGCTGCAAGGAATCGGTTTTCCGCGATCCGGCCTGCGGGAGTGCGCTGTACCATGGCGGCCAGACTTTCACAGGGGGTAGGGCCCTTCAAGTCTTGCTTGCCGTGGTGACTGCTCGCGCGGGGCGGCGCGCAAGCGCCCCCTTCTAAATGTCCGCGCTCGGCACGGCGCTTTTCCTCGGAGCAGTCGTGGGGAGTATCTACGCACTTTCCGCGTTCGGGCTGGTGCTCACCTACCGCGCGTCGGGCACGTTCAACTTCGCTCACGGGGCCGTCGGGATGCTGTTCGCGTTCGTCTTTTACCAACTCGTTCAGGGCGGACGAATCGGCCTCGTCGCGTTCGACTACGACCAAACGTGGCGTCTGCCGACGGGGATCGCGCTGCTCGCGGTCGTCGGTGTGCTCGCGCCGGCCTTTGGCTGGATGCTCGACCGCATTCTCTTCCGCCCGCTCCGGGACGCGGGCGAGGTCGTGAAGATCGTCGCGACGATCGGCCTTCTCGTGGCGCTACAAGGCGTCGCGGGCGTGATGTGGGGCGCCGCGACTACGCTGACGCCGTCGAGCATCTTTTCGCCACGAGTGCTCACCGCCGGCGGCTTCCGTGCGAGCGTCGAGCAGATCGCGGCGATCCTGCTCACCGTGGCGCTCGCGCTTGGGCTTCTGGCCTTTCTGCGGTACTCGGCCCTCGGTGTGCGGATGCGCGCCGTCGTCGACCGGGCAGATCTCGCCGAGCTCGCGGGCATCGACTCGGGACGCGTTTCTGCGTTCTCCTGGGCCGTCGGGACGAGCTTTGCCGCGCTCAGCGGCATCCTCCTGGCGCCGTTCTTCGGGAGCCTCGAACCGATCACGCTCACGTTCTTCGTCGTCGCGGCGACCGCGGCAGCCATTGCCGGACGGCTCGAGAGCTTCCCGCTGACACTCGCCGGCGCCTACGGCATCGGCATGGCGCAGATTCTCATCGGACGGTACGCGTCGGGGGAGGTGGCGAGACAGCTTCGCCCCGCCGTGCCGTTCCTCGTCCTGTTCGGGCTGCTCTTCCTTCCGCAATGGCGACGCCGGCCGACCGATCGCTGGACGGTGCCGCCGCTCCCGCCCGTGCTGCGCGACCTGTCGCCGCGCGACCTGTCCGCCAGGATCGGGATCGTCACGGCGGTCGCGCTCGTCGCACCGTTCGTTCTCGGGCCGAGCTGGCAGCTCCAGCTCGCGCGCGTTCCGGCGATGGCGCTCATCTTCCTGTCGCTCGTCGTCGTCTCCGGATTCGGAGGCCAGGTCTCGTTGTGTCAGGCGGCTCTCGCTGGGTTCGGCGCCTTCGCGACGGCGCACCTCGCCGCCGACTGGGGCGTGCCGTTCTTCGCGGCGGTGCTCCTCGGCGGTATAGCCGTTGTGCCGATCGGTATCTTCCTTTCCCTGCGTGCTGTGAACCTGTCGCCGCTGTTCCTCGGCTTCGCGACGCTTGCGTTTGGTGCGGTGATGGACGAGGTCGCGTTCAACTCGAAATCGTTCTCGGGAGGGCTGTCCGGCGTTGTGTTCGATCGTCCCGGCTACCTGCAGAGCCCGCGCGTCTTCTACATCGCCGCGCTCGCACTGTTCGGCTTCGTCGCGCTGCTCGTGCAGAACCTGCGTCGAAGCAAGACTGGACTCGCATTGGCCGCGATGCGCGACTCCGAGGTCGGACTCGGCTCCCTGGGCGTCGACGTTGCCCGGCTGAAGCTCATTGCCTTCTCGATCTCCGCCTTGATAGCGGGAATCGGCGGCGCCATGTTCTCGGCCGCCGATGGTTTGGCGACGCCGTTCTCGTACTTCAAGCTCCAGTCGCTGTTGTTCCTCGCGCTCGCTGTGATCGGCGGCATCGGGAGCTGGCTCGGCGCGTTCGCCGGAGCCGTCATCTTCCAGTTGATTCCCGCCTTCGTGCACGAGCCCTTCGTGCAGGACAGCGGCCTGGTGCGGGCGGTCTTCCGCGACAGCCTCGAAGCATTGCTCCCGGTGCTCTTCGGACTCGGTGCGATCGGACTCGCTCGCAATCCGCACGGTCTTGTCGAGCAGATCCGCGTGTGGTTCACGCCGCCGCCGCGCATCGAGCGAAAGCCGCCGCCGGTCGAAGCCATCGAGCCCAAAGCGACGCGCGCGCGCCCGGTCACGTTCCGCAACGCGACGCTCTTCCATCGGCCCGACTGCGTGCTCGCGGAGAACAAGAAGGCAACGGCCGTCCGTCGCGGCACGAAGAAGAAGCCGTGTCCGGTCTGCGAGCCGGCCGTTCCCCGGAGATGACGAAGGCGCACGACGTTGTCGACCGGTGGGTAGCGCGCATGCCGGCCGGGACGACGTCCGAACGCGTACACGGCGACATGTGGTACGTGCGCATCCCCGGTGTCGCCCGAAGCTGGATCCCCGTCGAGATCGAGGTCGGCGAGCGGACGGTGAAGCTCACGAGCCATGTGATCATCGAGCCCGAGGAGAACCCAGAAGCCGTCTACGCGCTGTTGCTGCGCCGCAACCACAAGGCCGGCCCGGTCTCCTATTCGATCGACGGGAAGGAAGGCGTCATCTGTCTCGTCACGCGCGTCTCCCACGACGGGCTGGACGAGGCGGCTCTCGACACAGGCGTCGGGGCGATCGTGCAGGAGACCGAGGAGGTCTTTCGGTCGATCCTCCAGATCGGCTTCGGGAGCCGCCTGCGCACGCACGGTAGTTAACGAGTGTTCACAAACAGAGTAACTCGGGTCCGGCCCGGGCCGTTTACCTCATGGAGAGCAGTACGCGGGGCCGGGGTATTCCAATCCCAACGCGATGAGACGCGGAGGGAAAGGAGGCCCGGATGAACCGCTTGATCCGGACGGCCGCAATACTCGCGGCCGTGACATTGTCGGCCCTGTTGGTGCCCGTCACGAACGCCGCGGGCCAGAGCGCCGACGCGTTCGCTTTTGCGTCGGGAACCGTCGTCCACGCCGATCTGCTTCGCAGTGGTGAAACGCGGCTCGTCGACGTCGAAGTGGCGTTCTCGGGCGCGGTCTTCGATACCGGTGGTCTGGACACCGCCGTCCTCAACGAGCTGGATCGGGAGTTCGCACCGCAGCTTCCGGACAAGTCGTCGTTCGGACGAGCGACCGGTCTTGAAGCCGGGCTCGGCGTCGCCCCGGGCGACGAGAACCAAGTGATCCTGTCGGGACGCGCCGAGGTAGCCGCACCGCCCAACCTGGACGGTGTGTCGAATGAGATCGGACCCGTCGATCTCGATCCGCTCGCGTGGGCGGATCTGCTTCGCGGCGAGGCATTCGCACAAGCTGGCGATCCGCCGTGCGGCCCGATCGGTGACATCTCTCGCGGACTCTCGTATGTGACCGACGTGCAACTCCTGGACACGGCGTCGTCCGGTGAGGGCGATGGTTTGGAGGCGCCGGTTTTGGCGCTGAACGCGTCCGATCCCGCCCGCGCCGTTTCGCAGTCGCACTCGCGGACTGCGTTCATCGCGCAAACGGATGCCGACGGACGTTCGCTCGGCGACAAGCTCGGAGTCGTGAGTGAGGTTCGCGAGACGATCGCTCCGGTAACGCTGTTCGGCGGCACGCCCAGCGCCCTGACGATCGAGTTCCTCGGCGAGTGGGTGCTTCGTGCTACGGCGACGGGTATGCCGGGTGGTGCGTTCGTTCACTACGGACCGGGTGAAGTGTCACCGGAGACGCCCGTCGTGCGTCTGATCGACGCGGACGGCGTCGAGAACCTCGTCACGCTGCAGCAGCTGCTCGGTGAAGACGGGCTCGTGGTCGATGTCCCGGGGGTCGCCGAAATTGCCATCGGTGAACCACCGCGCGCCATCGACGGGGCCGCCGGCTCGCAGCCGACCGAGAGTGCTGACGGCACGCGTGCCTCGGCCGCCGTCGACGTCGTTCGCGTGCGCGCGCTGCCCGGCACGCCCGCCGAGCTGGCCGACATCCGCGTCGGACACCTGGAGGTCAGCACTCAGGTGCCGGCGGGTGGAGTGAGCTGCCCGGCTCCGGAGGTTGAGGTGCGGTCCGCGGCCTCGCTGCCGAAGACCGGACCCGCAGTTGCAGCGACACTCCTGACCGGCTTGCTTCTGGCGGCCGGCGCGCTGGCGCTGCGTCGCAGGCTTAGTTAGAGACACGCAAACGTGTGGGCCCCGGACCCGATGGTCCGGGGCTCACGCTCAGCCCTTGCGTTTCTGCAGTTCCTCGATGAGCGCCGGCAGCACCTTCATCGTGTCGCCCACGATGCCCAGATCGGAGATCTGGAAGATCGGCGCCTCGGGATCCTTGTTGATCGCGATGATTCGCTTGGACTCCTTCATCCCAACCTGGTGCTGTGACGCGCCGGAGATCCCCGCGGCGATGTAGACGTCCGGCTTGACGGTCTTGCCCGTCTGGCCGACCTGCATCGCGTAGGGAACCCAGCCCGCGTCGACGACGGCGCGGGTGGCGCCGACGGCCGAGTTGGGGATCGATTTGGAGATCTTCTCGAGCAGCTCGAAGTTGCCCGGCTCGAGCAAGCCTCGGCCCCCGGAGATGACGACCTTGGCGTCCTCGAGCTTCACGCCGGCGGCTTCTTCCTCGTGGCGCTCGACGCGTTTGGCCTTCTTCTCGTTGTCGGGGATCTCGACGGAGACCTGCTCGGTTTCGGCGCTCCCGCCCACGGCGCTGGGCTCGAATGACTTCGGACGCGTGATCACGATCTTCGGGCTCGGCCCCCCGAGTGCGATGTCGACGATCTTCGTCCCGCCGAAAATCTGCGTCTGCGCTTTGTCGGTCGACAGGATGTCGGTCACGTTGCCCATGACCGTCGATCCCATCGACGCGCCGACGCGCGCGGCAATGTCTCGCGAGTCGTAGTCCATGCCGAAGACGAGCAGATCGGGCTTGTGCTGCTCGGCGAGCTTCCACAGCGCGTACGCCGCAGGCTGGGCGACGTAGTCCGCAAAGACCTGGTCCTCGGAAAGGTACACCTTCTTCGCACCGTGCTCGCCGAGTGTCGTCGCGGCTTGAGCCGCTCCCGGGCCGAGCACGACGGCTTCGGCGTCGCCGAGCTCGCGTGCCTTGGCCAGGTTCTCGAGCGCGCTCGTCGCGACCTTGCCGTCGGCATCACATTCCGCAAAGACCCAAATTGTTGCCATGGCTAGTTCTCCTTCGCTGGGCGCCGCACGCAGAGCGTCCGACATCGTGTTCTCGTTCTCTCACGGCGTGCGTCGCCCGTCGTCAAATCACCTTCGCTTGTGAGAGGAAGTCCGCGATCTTCGTCGCGCCGGTGCCGTCGTCCTCGACGATCTCACCCGCGCCGCGCGTCGGCGCGTCGTTGACGCCGTCGACCGACTGCGTGGCCGACGACTCCGGGCTCAGCCCGACATCGCCGAGCGACCATTGGTCGACCGGCTTCTTCTTGGCCTCGACGATGCCCTTGAAGGACGGGTAGCGCGGCTCGTTCACACCGGCGGTGACCGTGACGACGCAGGGGAGCGGGCATTCGACGATGTCGTAGCCCTTCTCCGTCTGACGGTTGATCTTGACCGTGTTGTCGTTGACTTCGAGCGACTTCGCGAAGGTGGCCATCGGAACGTCGAGCAGCGCCGCAATCATCTGCGGCACGACACCGGTGTAGCCGTCGGTCGACTCGACGCCTGAGATGATGAGGTCAAAGCCGGCCTTCTTGATCGTCTCCGCGAGGACCTTGGCGGTTGTCAGTGCGTCGGCGCCGGCGAGCGCATCGTCGCTGACGAGGATGCCCTTCGCGGCACCCATCGACAGCGCTTTGCGGACGGCTTCCATCGCCTGCGGGGGCCCCATCGAGACGACCGTGACCTCGCCGCCGTGCGCCTGCGCGAGCTGGAGGCCGGCTTCGACGCCGAACTCGTCACCGGGGTCGAGCACCCCGGCCACGCCGTCGCGCTTGAGCCGGTCGCCGTCGAGCTGTGGGTCCACGTTGGGGTCTGGGACCTGCTTCACCGTTACGACAATGTTCATCAACTTCTCCTGTGTACAGGGGAGGTCAGCGCGGGGATTGTCGCACTCCCCGGCGTTGACGGGCCAACTGCGCGCTCACTCTATCCTCAGAACCGATGTTCAGGCTCACGAGCAACACAGTCGAGCAGGGGGCGAGGCGGGCTGCGGCCTGGCTCGCCGGGCGCGGCCTGCAGACCGGCGATCGAGTCGCCGTGGTCGCTTCCAACAGGCCCGAGTACGTTGCGCTGACGCTCGGCGCCCTGCGCACCGGCATCGTGCCGGTGCTCGTGAACGTCCACCTGGGAACGGACGAGCGCGATCGGATCCTGGCCGACGCCGATCCGGCACTCGTCGTCTCAGACGACGTCTGGCCCGACCTGGACCGCGCCCCGGGGGCCGAGCTCGCGCCGCATCCGCTGGCCCGGCCGATGCACTACACGTCGGGGACGACGGGGCTGGCAAAGGGAGTGTGGTCGGGCATCCTGTCCGAGAGCGACGCCGCCGCGCTCGCGGCCGACGAGCAGGACCTGTGGGACGCCCGCCCGGGCGAGACCTACCTGCTGTGCTCGCCGCTGTATCACTCGGCACCCCACCGCATCGTGATCTCGGCGCTTGCCGCCGGAGCCGACGTTGTGATCTTCGAGCGCTTCGACGCTGCGCAGATCGCGCGGGCGTTCGTCGGCGAACGGATCGCCGGTGCGTTTCTCGTTCCGACGCATCTGCGGCGGCTCCTGGTCGATCCGTTCGAGGCGCCGCACACTCGCCGCATCCTCCACGCCGGAGAGCCGTGTCCCGAGCAGCTCAAGCGCCGTGCCATCGATGCGTTCGGCGCCGAGAACCTATGGGAGTTCTACGGGTCGACGGAGGGACAGTTCGCGCTGTGTTCGTCGATCGAATGGCTCGAACGGCCGGGTACGGTCGGACGCGCTCGTTCCGGGCGTCGCTTGAGCATTGCCGATCCCGGGGCGGACGGCGTCGGCACCATCTACGTCGAGGTGCCGTCCTTTGCTCGGTGGGAGTACTGGAACGATCCAACCAAGACTGCCGCCGCATGGAACGGGGACTCGTTCACCGTCGGCGACCTCGGACGGCTCGACGGCGACGGGTACCTCTTCTTGGAGGGACGCCGCGAGGATCTGATCATCTCGGGCGGCGTCAATGTCTATCCGGCCGAGGTCGAGCGTGTGCTCCAGTCGCATCCCGCGGTTGTCGAGTCGGCCGTCTTCGGGATAGCCGACGCGGAGTGGGGGCAGATGGTGTGTGCGGCGGTCGTCGGGGATGCCGATCCGGACGCCGTGCTCGCATACGCACGCGAGCTCCTCCCCGGCTCCCACTCGCCGAAGCGAGTGGTCGTCGTGGATGCGCTCCCGCGAACCTCGACGGGCAAGGTGCTCCGGTCGGAGCTTGAGCACCTCTAGCCCTTCGTGTAGCCGATCAGCTCCTCGCGGTCCGATCCGCCTCTCACCGTCTCGGCCAAGACCGGGCCGATACCCTTCGCGTAGTACTTGTACTCGAGCAGATCCGGTTCGAGCGGGTTCGTGTCTTTCGTCTTCAAGACGTTGCCGAACCTGCCGAACGGGACCTCGATCGTCTCGTCGAGGCCGACGATCTCGGCTCTGTCCTCGGCATGGCCCTTGTAGTACTCCTGGCGGTACTTCATGCCCGGCTCGGGATCGGCGGGCATGACGATCCCCGCGTGCGCGCCGTCCTTGCCGGCTTCGAACGAGCCTTCCGTCGATGTCGGCTTGCCGTTCTCGTAGGAGGTCGTCGCTTCGCCCAGGTACCAGATGTTTCCCTCGGAGTCCTGCGCGTACCAGTCGTCGGTCACTTCGACGGGGACGGCGTCCTGCGTGACGACGTCGTGGACGACTCGTGCTTCGACTCCGTTGGCGATCATCTTCGTCTTGCCGGTCACGGTGACCTCGACGCGTTGTTCGCTGCCCTCGGCGTCGGTCTCCCGGTAGACCCACTTCGAGCCGACCGCCATCGGCCAATACGGATTGTCGATGTTCGTCGTGAAGTCGGACGGATTCAGATCGACGGCTTCGCGTCCCTGCGGAAGGACTCTTTGCGGCGTGGCCGGAGTGCCTTCGCCGCACGCTCCGGCCAGGGCCGTGATGCATATCGCTGCGATGAGTGTCTTCTTCATGCGCCGAGTGTAGGAACGCCGGGGTGCGAGGTCTACGAGAGACCGACCGGGGCTTCGGTGTGCTCGATCGGCGTTCGTCCGCCCGCCAGGGCGCCGATGTACACGCCGACGAGAGCGAGCAGCCCGCCGATCGCGATCCTGGCGTCGAGTGCTTCGCCCGCGATGAGTGCGCCGGCGATCGCCGCGACGACCGGAAACAAGACGAATTGGAACGACGCGCCCGTCGCCGTCCAGTGCTGAACGATGAACACGTACAAGACGAACAACAGGACGGACCCGACCGGAACCATGAACCCCAGCGCGGACCATGTCGCCGGCCGCGAGGGGACGATCCACGACTCCCCGGAGGCGAGCGACGTCACAAGAAGAAGGATCGCTCCGAGTCCCAGACCGATGGCGTTCATCGAGACCGGCCGGATGTCCGGGAACCGCTTGAGGACGATCGCCGTCTGGGCCGCGCCGGCGGCCGATACGACGACCGCGCCCAGATACAGCAACGGGACGCTCGCGTTGGCCGGTGCGCCGACCGTGACGAGAACCCCGGCGACGGCGATCAGGCCGCCGAGTATCGCCCGTCCACGGAGGCGTTCGATGCCCTGTGCGGCGGCGAGCAACACCGTCATCAACGGAACGGCGCCGAAGATGACGGAACCGAGCGCCGCAGGCACGCGCTGCGCGCCCCAATAGAAGAACGCGTACGCGACGAAGAAGTTCAACAGGCCGTAGATGACGGCCCCGCGCAGCGCGCGTCCGCGCGGCAGCGCGACTCGCGCGACGGCCGCTATCGCGAAGAGGAGCGATGACGCGAGCGCGAAGCGGATCCCGGCCGCATAGAACGGATCGAGCTCGCGCAAGGAGAACCGGACGGCGACGAAGTTCGAACCGCCGATCAAGACGAAGAAAACGAACGCGACGAGCGTCGCCGGACTTGGGCGGTTCAAGGCTCGAAGCGGTATTGGTCGACCTCGCACACGGGGCGATAGCCGATCCGGTGGTAGATAGAGAGTTCAGCGATAGGTAAGCGTAGCGACCTGAGGCACACTGGTAGAGATGGCACAAGCCAAACAAGCTGCTCCCGGCGGCCTTCGCGGCATCCTGAGGCGCCTTCGTACTCCGCGAAGTGCGACCGTCGTCGTCCCGGACGACCTGAAGCCGCTCCTCGGCAAGCTCAAGGCCGTTCACCCGAGGGCCGACCTCGACGGCGTCACGCACGCCTATCAGGTCGCCGCCGAGGTGCACGCAGGCCAGCGGCGGCTGTCCGGCGACGACTTCATCACGCACCCGCTCGCGGTCGGCGAGATCCTCGCGGACATGGGCATGGATCCGACAACGATCATCGGTGCGCTGCTCCACGACGCCGTCGAGGACACCGACGCCGAGCTGGACGACTTCCGCGCCGCCTTCGGCGACGAAGTGGTCGATATCGTCGACGGGCTGACGAAGATCGCGAAGATCTCGTTCCGATCCACCGAGGCCGCGCAGGCCGAGAACTACAGGAAGATGATGGTCGCGATGGCCCGCGACGTGCGGGTGATCATCATCAAGCTCGCCGACCGCCTCCACAACATGCGTACCCTCGATCCGCTCGCACCGGAGAAGCGCGAGCTCAAGGCGCGCGAGACGCTGGAGGTCTACGTTCCGCTCGCCAGCCGCCTCGGCATGTTTCAGGTGCGCACAGAGCTCGAGGACTTGAGCTTCCGCTACCTGTACGACAAGCGGTACAGGGAGATCGTCGATCTCACGAACCGCCGGCAGCCCGAGCGCGACGCCTACCTCGTCGAGGTGCTCGAGGACATCCGGTCGCATCTGGACCAGGCGAAGATCCAGGCGGAAGTGTCGGGAAGAGCCAAGAACTTCTACTCGATCTACCAAAAGATGGTGGAGCGCGGCGTCGAGTTCGACGACATCTTCGATCTCGTCGGCGTGCGCATCGTCGTCCACGATCTCCGTGACTGCTACGCGGCGCTCGGCGTCATCCATGCGATGTGGAAGCCCATTCCCGGGCGGTTCAAGGACTACATCGCGATGCCGAAGTTCAACATGTATCAGTCGCTGCACACATCGGTCATGGGTCCCGAGGGCAAGCCGCTCGAGATCCAGATCCGTACGCGATCGATGCACGAGATGGCCGAGTACGGCATCGCCGCGCACTGGAAATACAAGGAATCCGACGGCGGCAAGCGCGCGAAGCAACGCGACTCCGATGTCCCGTGGCTCGGCGAGCTCGTCGAGTCATACCGCGAGGCCGAAGACCCGCGCGAGTTCATGGAGTCGCTTCGCCTCGATCTCTTCCATGACGAAGTGTTCTGTTTCACGCCGAAAGGCGACGTGGTTTCGGTTCCCAAGGGATCGAGCCCAGTCGACTTCGCGTACGCGATCCACACGGAGGTCGGGCATCGAACGGTCGGCGCACGCGTGAACGGCGCGCTCGTGCCGCTCGACACGCGGCTGGAGTCGGGCGACGTCGTCGAGATCCTGACGACGCGCGCACAAGATGCTCGTCCGAAGGAGGACTGGCTCGGCATCGTCAAGACGTCGCGAGCGCGTTCGCGCATCCGTCACTGGCTCACTGCGCACCGCCGGGAGGAAGCGCGTGAAGAAGGACGCGAACTCTTCCTGAAGTCGCTGCGGCGTGCGGGAATCGCCCAGAGCGAGCTGACGACCGAAGCGTGGCGGTCGATCTTCTCGGAGCTGAAGACGTCTGGGGAGGAAACGCTCTACGAGGCTCTCGGCGAGGGACGCCTCCCGACCGACGAGTTCATCGGCGTGCTGAAGCAGCTTTTCCGGCCCGAGGAGGCGGCGCCGCCCGATGCCGCGCTGCCGATGCCGTTGAAGACGGCCGAACCGACGGCGCCGTCCATCGTCGTCAAGGGAACTCGGGACGTCGCCGCGAAGCTCGCGCGGTGCTGCGCACCTGTGCCGGGAGACGAGATCTTCGGGTTCATCACGCGCGGCCGTGGCGTCTCCGTCCATCGTGTCGACTGCCCGAACGCCCGAACGCTGGCGACGCAAGGGGAGCGGGTCGTCGAAGTCGAGTGGGACTCGTCCCAGGGCGGGCGGTTCACGGTTGTGCTGCAGGTCTCGGCCCTCGACCGCACCGGCCTGCTTCGCGACATCTCCGACACGCTCACCGACGCCGGCGTCATGATCCTGTCGTCGTCATCGTGGGCGAAGCGCGACGGGACCGCCCGGCTGCGCTTCGCCTTCGAACTCGCCGACGTGGGGCACCTCGATCACATTCAGCGTGTCGTTCGCCGCGTCGAAGGCGTGTTCGATTCGTACCGCGTCCTGCCGTTGAAGGCCCGCCAGGGCTGAGCGCAGAATCGACGGGAGCGGAAAGGGGAAACGATGACCAAGCTCGGCTACCAGATTCCGAATTTCACGTATCCCGACGGCGATCGCGAGTCGCTGTTCGGGACCGTTGTCGCGCAGGCGCAAGCCGCCGACAGGTCTGGATTCGACACCGTCCTGCTGATGGACCACTTCTACCAGCTGCCCATGCTGGGACGCCCCGAGGACTACATGCTCGAGTGCTACACGTCCCTGGGCGCCCTCGCGCGGGAGACGTCGAACGTTCGGCTCGGCGCCCTCGTTACCGGGAACACGTATCGCAACCCGACGCTGCTCGCGAAGATCATCACGACGCTGGACATCGTCTCGGGTGGTCGTGCGCAGCTCGGCATCGGCGCCGGCTGGTTCGAGCTCGAACACGACGCACTCGGCTTCGAGTTCAAGACGTTCACCGACCGGTTCCAGAAGCTCGAGGAAGCGCTGCAGATCATCATCCCGATGCTGAAGGGTGAACGGCCGACGTTCCACGGCAAGCACTATGCGGTGCGCGACGCCATCAACGAGCCGCAGCCGATCGGTCCGATTCCCGTGATGATCGGTGGGTCCGGCGAGAAGAAGACACTGCGCATCGTCGCCCAATATGCCGACGAGTCCAACCTGACCTCGCCGCACGACGAGCTCGAGCACAAGCTCGAGGTGCTCGCCGGACACTGTGAGAAGGTTGGCCGGGATCGCTCAGAGATCACGGTGAGCCAGCACCTGAACGGGTGCATCGCGCCGACCCACGACCAGGCCTACGACGAGCTGAAGACGTTCCTCGCCGCGCGCGGAATCGACCTCGAGTCGATGGACGACAACATGAAGGCATTCATCCTCGGCCGGCTCGTGTGGGGCGACCCGGACGAGGTCGGCGAGCAGCTGTCGAACGTGCTGGCGAAGGGCGCCGACGGCATCACCATCTCGTTGCCGGGCCAGGCGCACGAGCCGGAGCGCGTCGAGCTCATCGGCAACGTTGCTTCGAAGGTGGTCGGCACCGAGAGCGCCGTCTAGTGTGCGGGCGCTGATTCAGCGCGTCTCGAGGGCGTCCGTCAGCGTCGACACCGATGTCGTGTCCGAGATCGGGCCGGGGTTGCTCGTCCTCGTCGGCGTTCGCGAGGCGGACTCCGAAGGCAAGGCCGTGGCGCTGGCCGACAAGATCGCGAACCTGAGAATCTTCGCCGACGACGAGGGCAAAATGAACCGGTCGGTGCTTGACACCGGGGGCGACGTGCTGGTCGTCAGCCAATTCACGTTGTACGGCGACACTCGCAAAGGGCGTCGTCCGTCCTTCGTCGAGGCCGCTGCGCCGGAAGTGGCCGAACCGCTTGTGCGCGCGGTGGCCGATCGGCTGGCCGGACTCGGCCTGCGCACGGCCGGCGGTCGCTTCGGCGCGCACATGCATGTCGAGCTCACCAACGATGGGCCGGTGGCCCTTATCGTAGAGGTATAGCTAATACGCTATGTATCAACGATAAGCGCAGATACGCGATATTGGTTAGGAAATAGCGGAATCGCTATCTTAGTCGTGGCATAGCTAATGTGCTATAATTGCCCTCATGAGACCCCAGGTACTCGGGTTGCGTCTGGCTGCCACGCGCAGAAAAGCAGGTCTAACTCAGGCTGACGTCGCAGCGCGCATGGGAACGACTCAATCAGCTATCTCAAGGATTGAGGCAGGCCGTACGGCTCCGTCGGTAGATGTCATTGAGCGCTATGCGAGAGCAATTGGTCAACCGATCACACTGACATTTGGTGCTACACAGGAACCCACCACGCGCGAGCAGCAACGAAGACGCGTTGAGAAAGCGCTCAAAGGGTTTCGCTTTGATCCATGGGCGCGAAGTCCTGATGCCGCTGAGATGAAGAGCCTGTTGATGGATGAGCTCAAGAGTGGTCGCGACTAGCACAAAACGGCTGCTCAAGGCCGCGAGTGTTGAGCCGGACAGACTTCGGCGGCATTTGCTTGTTGCGGCGGCATTGCGCGAACTCCTGCCGAATGAGCCGGTAGTAGTCGGAGGCACTGCGGAGGAATACTGGGCTCCCGCCGACTATCAAGAGACAGACTTGGACATGTGCGTTGCTTTGAGCCCAAAAGCGAAGAGTGATCTCAAGAAGGCGGGATTCGAGCCACTCGGCCGCCATTGGATGCGCGACGACATTGCTGTAGCCGTCGAGTTTCCTGAGTCCAATATTGATGGAGAGTGGGCAAGAACGGTCCTCGAGAGAGTGGATGGAGGAGCAGCGCGGATTATTGGCGTCGAGGATCTATACCTCGATCGTGTGCGACAGGCGACGGTTCAGGAGAACAACGAAGGAATTGAGTTCAAGTCAGCGCTCGCAGTCGCGGCAGCTCAGTTCGAGCAAATTGATTGGGGATATGTCGAGGGCAGGATCTTGGCGGAGGAAAGATCTCAGAAGCTCGTTGGTGAATCAATGCGCAGGATTGACTCAAAGGTCCGCGGAAGGGTCCGGCTAACCGCGGAAATTGACGATGGCTAAAGGTGTGATCTCGGTCTCGCGCGTCATTGCGGCGCCCGCGCAGGCGATCTTCGACCTGCTCGCGAACCCGGCGCTGCACCCGATCTTGGACGGCGGCGGCACCGTGAAGGCCGCGCGCGAAGGCAATCCCGAGCGTCTCTCGCTCGGTGCGCGCTTCGGAATGGACATGCAGCTCGGCGGCCCCTATCGCATCTCGAACGAGGTCGTTGAGTTCGAGGAGGGAAAGCGCATCGCCTGGTGCCACTTCGCGAAGAATCGCTGGCGTTACGAGCTCGAGCCAGTCGACGGTGGGACGAAGGTCACGGAGACCTTCGACCCGACCACGGGCCGCTTTCCGGTAGCCGCGATCAGGATGCTCGGCTTCTACCGTCGCAACGCGCCGGCGATGGAGAGGACGCTCGAGAACATCGAGAACTACCTCAAAGAGCACACATGACGAAGCCGAAAGGCCCGCGTGGTGTCCCGGACCTGTTTCCTCCCGACTCCGAACTACTGACGGAGCTCGAGGGGACGGCGCGCGCGCTCTTCGACCGCTACGGCTACCGGAGAGTCGAGACGCCACTGTTCGAGCACACCGACGTGTTCGAACGTGCGGTCGGAGAGACGTCCGAGGTCGTGCTCGACAAGCAGATGTACACGTTTCCCGACCGGCGCAATCGGTCGCTGACGCTCCGGCCCGAAGCCACGGCGGGCATTGCGCGGGCGTTCGTCGAGCGCGATATCGCCAAAAAGGAGGCGCTGCCCGTCCGCCTGTCGACGCTCGGATGGATGTTCCGGTACGAACGCCCGCAGAAGGGACGCACACGGCAGTTCCACCAAATCGATGCCGAGTGCATCGGATCGGCAGAGCCGACGATCGATGCGGAGCTGATCACGCTCGCGTCACAGTTCTTTCGCGCTTGCAACTTGGAGCCGCAGCTCTTGCTCAACTCGATGGGAGATCCGGCCGACCGCGAACGCTACTTTCCGGCCCTCCGGGAAGCGCTCGGCGACAAAGCGGAGGACATGTGCGACGACTGCCAAGTGCGACTCGAGCGCAACCCGCTACGCGTCTTCGACTGCAAGAAACCGGGATGCCGCAGGATCTTGCGCGGCGATGTGCCGGTCATCACGGAGTTTCTGTGCGCCGAGTGCAAGGAACACTTCGAAGAGGTGCAGCGGATCCTCGAGTCGCTCGGCATTGCTTGGAAAAACGATCCCCACCTCGTCCGCGGCCTGGACTACTACACACGAACCGTCTTCGAGTTCGTGCTCGAAGGCTTCGGCGCTCGCGGCACCGTGTGCGGCGGAGGCCGTTACGACGGATTGATCGAGCTGCTCGGCGGTGATCCGACACCGGCGGCGGGGTTCGCCATCGGCACGGAGCCGGTGATGGTCGAGCTGCGCGGCACGCGGGAACTCCAAGGCTGGAAGCCGGACGTCTACGTCGTCTGGCTCGAAGGCATAGCCGATGTCGCGATGGCCGTCGCGCTGGATCTGCGCGCGGCGGGCCTCAAGGTGCTCGTGGCCGACGCGGCGCGCAAGATCGGCGCCCAGCTCCGGGCGGCCGCGAAGACCGGCGCCGCCCGCGCGGTGATCCTCGGCCCGGACGAGATTGCCAAGAAGGTTGCGACCGTGCGCGACCTCGAGTCGAGCGAGCAGCGCGAGGTGCCGCTGGACACACTCGTCTCGGAGCTGTCGGCGTGATCAAATCCCACGGTTGCGGGCAGCCGCGGGCCGAGCACGCGGGAACCGAGGTCACGCTCGCCGGCTGGGTGAACGCGCACCGCGACCACGGCGGCGTCTTGTTCGTCGACCTGCGCGATTCGACCGGCGTCGTTCAGGTCGTCTGCGAGGCGGAAGACGTCGCAGCGATTGCGCACCGAGTTCGCGACGAGTGGTGCGTCAAGGTGCACGGCACGGTGCGCTTGCGTCCGGACGGCACGCGCAACGAGAAGCTCGATACCGGGGACGTCGAAATCGTCGCGTCCGAAGTTGAGGTGCTCTCGGAGTGTCCGCCGCTTCCTTTCCCGGTCTCCGACGACGTGGACGCGGAGGAGACGACGCGGCTCCGGTACCGCTACATCGATCTCCGCCGCCGGCCGATGCAGGCATCGTTGCAGCTGCGCTCGCGCGTCCGGAAAGCGATTCACGATCACTTCCACGAGCACGGCTTCGTGGAGGTCGAGACGCCGATCATGACGCGCTCGACCCCCGAAGGATCGCGGGATTTCGTCGTACCGTCACGTCACCAGCGCGGCAACGTCTACGCACTCGCACAGTCGCCGCAGCTGTACAAGCAGACGTTGATGGTCGGCGGGTTCGAGCGTTACTACCAGCTCGCGCCGTGCTTCCGGGACGAGGACCCGCGAGCCGACCGGCAGATCGAGCACGTCCAGCTCGACTTCGAGATGGCGTTCGTGGAGCAGAACGACATCCTGACGCTCGTCGAGCAATTGATGCAGCGCATCTGGCTGGACTGCCGCGGCACGGAGATTGCCGTGCCGTTCCCGCGGATCTCTTGGGAGGATGCGATCGCGCGCTACGGGACCGATCAGCCCGACATTCGCGAGGCGGCCGGTCCGGCGATCGTCGACCTCTCCGATGCGTTCGCCGGCACCGAGTTCAAAGCGTTCGGCGGCGTCCTCGACGGCGGCGGCGCGGTGCGCGGGCTACGAGTGCCGGGCGCCGGCGCCGACGCATCCCGTGCGTTCCTCGACGGACTGATCGATCGCGCGAAGGACCTCGGTGCGAAGGGTCTGGTGTGGATGGTCGTCGAACCGGCGACGAACGGGTCGGGTGGGCTTCGAGCGCCGATCACGAAGTTCCTCTCGGACGCGGAGATCGGCGCGATCCGCTCGGAATTGAGGGCCGAGACGGGAGACCTCCTGCTCATCGCCGCCGACGAGCCTCACCTCGCAAGTCGCGTTCTTGGTGGACTGCGCGTGCAGCTCGCGCGAGAGTCGGGCCGCGTCCGATCGACCGCCGACCCCGACGACTGGAAATTCGCATGGATCGTCGAGTTTCCGATGTTCGAGCGAAATGAGGAGGGCGGCTGGGAAGCGGCAGGCAACCCGTTCTACGCTCCGACGCCGGAAACGCTCGCGACGTTCGACACCGATCCGGCCGGTGCGCACTCACAGCAGTACGACCTCGTCATCAATGGATTGGAGCTCTTGAGCGGATCCATCCGGATGCACCGCGTCGATCTCCAGCGCAAGGTTTTCGAAGTGCTCGGCCTCTCCGACGAGGCCATCCAGGCACGGTTCGGGTGGTTCCTCGAGGCGCTGTCCCACGGTGCGCCGCCGCACGGCGGGGTCGGGATGGGCGTCGACCGCGTCCTCATGGCGCTGACCGGTTCGACGTCGCTGCGTGACGTGCTCGCATTTCCGAAGACACAGACGGGCACCGACCTCCTCACGGGTGCGCCGGCCCCGGCCGACCCCAAGCTCCTTCGCGAGCTCGGCATTCGGTTCGCCGGCGAAACGTCGTGACGAGCCGCGCGCCGGTCGTCGATGCGCATCTGGACATAGCGATGAATATCTTGGTCGGCCGTGATTACGACCTGACGTCGGCCGCCATCCGCAAGAAGGAAAAGAGGAAGCGCGAGCAATGCATGGTCACGCTGCGCGAGCTCGAGGCCGGCAACGTGGCCGTCGCGTTCGGAACGCTCTACACGGGTACGAACGACTACGACGCGGACGGCAACGGGATCTACAAGACGGCGCCCGAGGAGTCGGCGCGCAAACAGCTCGACGTGTACCTGCAGTGGGAGGCCGACGGCAAGGTGCGTATCATCCGCGATCGAGACTCCCTCGAAGCGCACCTCGAGGCCTGGCGGGCGGACGGAAGGCTCGGCATCGTCGTGCTCATCGAGGGCGGCGACTCGATCACGTCGCCGGACGCACTCGCCGAGTGGTGGAACGCCGGCGTGCGGGTCATCGGCCCCGCGTGGAGCTCGACGCGCTATTGCGGCGGTACGAGGCGGCCCGGCCCCCTGACGCCGATGGGCCGCGATCTCGTCGTCGCCATGCGCGAGCTCGGCTGCGTGCTCGACATGTCGCATATCGCCGAGCAATCGTTCTGGGACGCGATAGAGCTCGGACCGGGACGGCTCATCGCAAGCCACTCCAACGCCCGGGCCCTCGTGCCCGGCCGCGGACTGATGACCGACGACCGTCACCTCACCGACGACATGATTCGCACGATCGGCGATCAGGACGGCGTCATCGGCATCAATCTGTTCAACGGCTTTCTGACACCCGAGTTCGAAGGCCAAATCGTGGGGTCGTTGCTCGCGCGTGTGATCGGCGGCGCGACTCCCGTGATCGAGAACGGGATCACGCTGGACGCCGTCCGGGCGCACGCCGAGTACATCGCGAACCTCATTGGATGGCATCGCGTCGGGATCGGCTCCGATCTCGACGGCGGACTCGGCCTCGACGAGACGCCGGTCGAGCTGACGTCTGCCGCCGATCTTGGTCGCATCGCCGAGGTCGTGCCGCCCGAAGCGGCACCGGGTGTGCTCGGCGGGAACTGGCTTCGTTTCCTCGGTGAGTCGCTGCCGGCGTCGAACACCTCGTGAGCAACCTCTTCGACGAGTCGTCCGGATCTGAAACGAGAGCTCCCCTCGCTGCGCGCATGCGTCCGCGTTCGCTCGACGAGATCGTCGGGCAAGAAAAGGCGATCGGCGAAGGGACGACACTCCGCGCGCTGATCGAGCGGGACGAGCTGCGGTCCGCGATCCTGTGGGGCCCCGCCGGCATCGGGAAGACGACGGTCGCGCACATCGTCGCCGATCGCACCAAAGCTCCGGTCGCGAAGCTGTCCGCGATCTCGTCCGGCGTGGCCGATGTGCGAAAGGTGATCGCCGACGCGCGCAAGTTCGGACGAACCGTCCTGTTCATGGACGAGATCCACCGCTTCAACCGCGCTCAGCAGGACGCGTTTCTCGGTGCCGTCGAGGACGGCGTGATCATCCTCATCGGCTCGACGACCGAAAATCCGTTCTTCGAGGTGAACTCGCCGCTCATGTCGCGGTCGCTCCTCATCCGCCTCGAGCCGCTCGAGCCGGAGAACATCCGGACGATCCTCGATCGCGCACTCGCGGACGAAGATCGCGGTCTTCCGGGATTCGAAGCCGACGACGAGGCGCTCGAATGGATTGCCACGAAGTGTGGCGGAGACGCGCGTGTTTCGCTCAACGCGCTCGAAGCGGCGAGCGAACTTGCGGGCGCGAGAGGTTCGAAGCGCATCGAGTTCGCGGATGCGCAGCAAGCGCTGGCGCGCCGGGCGATGCGCTACGACAAG
>DASQWC010000100.1:0-13781 GCA_035640475.1 Actinomycetota bacterium
GCGCGATGTGTCGAACGATCTGTTGGCGCGCGATGCACGGCTTGACCGCTCCGCAGTCTCGCGCGCGCTTGTCGCTCTGAGAGACCTCCACTACGCGTTCTGGGAGCAGCCGCTACCCGAGCTCTGCTCGATCGAGGACCGGTATCACCTGCTGTCCCCGAGAACTCGCCAGCGAGAGCAGGCGCTCGGCAACGCGGCCGAGTGGTCCGTGGTGGGCTGGGAAGCTTTCAACGACCACGTGCCGACGACGATCGCAGAAACGATCCTTCCCCTTGTGGAGGATCCGACACCGGTGGCCGACGAACTCCGACGCTGCGAGCAGACCCTCGTCCATGGGGACCTACGGATGGACAATCTCGGGTTCAGGGACGGCACCGTCGTGCTGCTGGACTGGGGTTCGCAGATGGGTGTTGCTCCGCCCGCCGTCGACTTCGTCTGGTTCCTCGGCTTCGATGCACTGCTCTTCGACTGCTCACGGGAGGACGTACTTGCCGACTTTCGCGCCCTCTACGTAGACCGGTTCGATGAACGCGCGTTGCAGCTGGCGATCATCGGCGGCTTCGTTCACCTCGGCTGCCATTTCGGACTCAACCTGCTCGGTCGGTCCCCAACGATGGCGCGCCTCACGGGGGACGAAGACGTCAAACGCGCGGCCGCTGCGTCCGAGCTGGCGTGGTGGGTGGACAAGGTCGACACCGCACTCGAGGTTTGGTCACCGTGATCCGAAGTCGCGACGTCCGCCGACTGGTCCGCCCGGATTCTGCGTGCAACTACGTGCAACACCTAGCAGGCGTTCGCAGGAGGTTTGGAGGTAGCTGGGCCGCCTGGACTCGAAAGGGGTTCGGAGCGTTCTTACGGTGCTACCGCGTACCTATAGATGCACGTCGTTGGAGTGCAGCGACTGGACAGACCGCCTGGCCTGGGCAAACAGATTGGGCTCCCATGGTGCCTTTCATGGTGCCCATCACGGCTGCCGCTGCGAGCGTCGTCACGAACCATTTCCAAATGTCGCAGCGAGCTTCTTCTTATCGACTTTGCCGATGTCGTTGCGCGGCAGCGACTCCATGAACCTGATTTCCTTCGGTACTGCCGCGTACTCGATGTTCTCTTTCGCCCACGAGATGAGCTCGTCCTCCGTGACGTCACCGGACCGAACGACGACGGCGACGATCCGCTCGCCCCACTTCGGATCCGGGACACCGAGGACACTGGCCTCGTCCACCTTCGGGTGCGCGTTGAGCGCGATCTCGGTCTCGGCCGGATAGACATTCACGCCGCCCGAGATGATCATGTCGTCTGCCCTGTCGACGACGTGTAGGTAACCGTCCTCGTCGAGGTAGCCGACGTCGCGTACGGAGATGAAGCCTTCGCGCATGCGTTCGGCTCCCAGCTCGGGGTCGTCCAGGTAGTCCTCCATCCCGAGCGACGAGCGGGCCCAGATCTCACCGCGCTCACCTCGCGGAACCTCGTTTCCGTGCGCATCGGCGATGCGCACCTCGATGCCCGGGACAGGCTTACCGACCGAGGTGGGTTTGCGTACGAGATCGTCCGGCGTCGCGATCGAAACGAATCCCATCTCGGTAGCGCCGTACAGGTCATAGATCACGTCGCCGAGCAACTCGCGAGCCTGGGACCGGACCTCTTCACGCAACGCCGCACCACCGCACAAGACGAGGCGCAAGGTCTTCAGGTCGAAGTTCTTCGCGTCCGGCCACGACGCGAGCTGATGGAGCATCGTCGGGACGACAGCGGTTGTTGTGACCTTGTGTTCCTGCACGTTGCGGCAGAAGGCTTCCGGTGAGAACTTCTCGACGATCACCATTGTGTTCCCGAGCGCCTGCGCGACCGTCGCAAATCCGGAGCCCAACGAGTGGTACATCGGACTCACCACCAAGTGAACGTCCGACGTTCGGAAGGGGATCATCTTGAGGAACCCCGTGACGGACCCGATCGATGCGCCCTCGAGCGACCGGACGGCGCCCTTTGGGCGCCCTGTCGTGCCGGAAGTGAACGCGACGAGCTTGCCGCGAGCGGCGCGGTCGACCCGCGGCTCGACGTCGCTCGCGTGTGCGATCGCGTGTTCATAGTCGCCTCCGATACGGAGGACTGGTGTGCCCGCCCCGAGATCGTCACGGTGCGTCACGACAACGTCTGCTCCCGTTCGGTCGAAAAGAGACTTGGCGTCGGCGGCCGGCGCGCGCGGGTTCACGAAGGACACCACGGCCCCCACGCGTATCCCCGCCGCGTTGGCCTCGATGAACTCTGGACGGTTGGGAAGCATGATCGCCACGCTCGAGCCCGGCCCGATGCCCGTGGAGATCAAGTGATTGGACAGACGCTGGATCCGATCGAGCAGCCCACGCCATGTCGTGACGTGTTCTTCGAAGACCACTGCAGGCTTGTGGGGATGACGTGCCGCGTACAGCGTATAGATCAGATGCTGCCTGATCCCCTCGCGCAAGAACTGGCGCGTGACCTCGAAGGTCGTCCGGGGGCCGAGCGGACGCAGGATGCCGGACCGGGCGAGTGTGGCGAGATCGCCGAGGATGCTCACCGCACGAGGCTACCGCCTGGATTCTGAGTGCAACTGCGTGCAACTGCTTCTCAGGGCGCGCAAATGGTGCGGAACATGGTGCGGAATCGAGATCCGGCGGATGCATAACCGCACGTCGTTCGCGGTTTCGAGGTAGCTGGGCCGCCTAGACTCGAAAGGGGTTCGGGCCGTTCTTCGCCAGTCACTCGATGCCAAGTGACGCACCTCGTTCGTGCGTCACACGAATCGGCAGCCTGACCAGGGCAAACGTTCGCAGTGCCCATAGTGTCCATTTCGTTTTTCAGGCGACTCTTCGCGCACGGATCACGGCATCGACGCCGCTACCGGCGACGGCGCGCGGTCGCTCCTCGGCGACAACGAGCTCCCAGCGCTGCGAATCGAGCGCGGCGACCGCCTCCTCGACGGAGATCTGCACCTGCCCCGCCGCGGACGTTGCAGCGCCGGTCGCCGGATCGATCGGGCGATGACCGATCATGAACAGCGTCCCGCCCGGCGCCACGGCCTTCGCCATCCACTGCACCATCTCCTTGACGGATCCGGCGATGTGAACGTACAGGCAGATGACGAGATCGTAGTGCGCGGCCTGTGCTGTCCAAGTCGCGAGGTCGCCCTCGATCCAATCGATGCGCTCGGCGATCCCCATCGCCTCGGCGGTCGAACGACCGAGCGCTAACGCAGCCGAAGAGAAATCCACCGCCGTTACCTGCCAGCCGTGCGCGGCGAGCCAGAGCGACTCGGCGCCGTGGCCGCAACCGGCGTCGAGCGCACGGCCGGGACGTAGGGCACTGATCTCAGCGATCAGCTGCGCGTTCGGAGGGCGCTGCGCGACTCTGTCTGGATGTTCGCGCAGCGTCTTCGCCCAGAGCTGTTCCCAGAAGGTGCGGTCGTACATCGCTATTGTTCAGCAGCAGGGTTCGTGTCGTAGAAAGTCAACGCCCAACTCGCAACGGCTGCGGCGACGAAGAGGGCCAACGGGAGCAAGCAGCCCATCATGCGACCGAACTTACGCTGCCGCCCGGAGCGGCTCAGCGAGATACCGAGTTGTCGTGAGAGCCGACCCATGGCCGAAGTGAGGCCGGTCGCGCGCTTCCATGACCACGAGAAGCCGTACTTCCGGGGCACGGCTTCGACACTACCGCTCGACGCCGATTGAGCACGCGACGTCGCGGTAACGTGTGCAGTCACACTGCAAGTTAGTCCTCGGACAATCATCAAGACGCGTCGTGCTCTGCGTCGACGGTTAGCGGGATACTGAGGAGTCACGATGCGGAAGTTCTGGCTCGTCTCGGGCGCCGTCATCGCTCTCTGCGTCATCGCAGTCGCGAGCGTTCTGCTCGGACTCGCGATCCCACGACCGACGGGCCCGTTCGCCGTCGGACGGCGGTCATTCGGTTGGATCGACCGCTCACGTCCCGAGCTGCATACGGCGGCGACTTCGGACAAACGCGCCGTTGTCGGACAGATCTGGTTCCCGGCTGAACAGGGTTCGGGCGAGCCCGCGCCGTACGTCGAGCGACTCTCTTCCATCTCGGACGGCCTGGCGAACGACGGAGAGATCGGAGCCGTCGCCGCGTGGGGACTGCGCTTCGTCCGTGACAAAGCACTCGTGAACGCCGCAATTGCGCAGAAGCGCGCACCGTACCCGGTCGTGATCCTGTCCCCCGGCAACGCGACGAACGTCTCCTTCTACGCAGCCATCGCGGAGGAACTGGCGAGCAACGGCTACGTGGTGATCGGCGTCGACCATCCGTACCAATCGGCAGCCGTGGTCCTGCCCGACGGCACGGTCGCGACCTACGACGCGCGGGACGACGCCGCCAGTCCGGCGAAGGCCGAGGAGGGTATCCGCCGGAAGATCGACGAACGGACGGCTGATCTCCGGTTCGTGCTCAGCGAGGTCGCGCGGCGCGGCGTCTTCCGGAAACGACTCGACCTGCGCCGCGTCGCTGTCGTGGGCCACTCGAACGGCGGCATCGCAGCCGCCGAGGTCTGCCGAACCGACGACCGCTTCCAGGCATGCATGAACATCGACGGGCAGCAGATGGGCGGCCCGTTTGGTATCGAACCCGACGCCAGGCCCCCGGTCCAGCCATTCATGTTCCTCACTAAGGAACAGCGGATTCAGATACGGACGGCCGCGGAGTTCGAACGCAAGGGTGACGGTGCTTACCGCGTCGTGATCCCGGCCGCGAGGCATGAGGACTTCACGGACGGCGCGCTTTTCACGCCGACGGTCGTGCCTTTCATCCGGACGGCCGATGACGTGATGACCGTCGCGCGCGGATTCACGCGTGCTTTCCTCGATCTCACCCTGAAGCGCGCGCCCGACCGTGTTCTCGCGTCCGTCGACGCGCCGACGGACGTCTACGTCGACGTATACCCGCTCGGTCGTCAACGCCCGCACGGCGAGGTTTTGCCCAGGGCCGTCGGAAGGTCACGGCTCTAGTGCCCATAGCGTCATCCGAGTGCCTCCCGAGGCCGGATCACCCGCCGCGCGTCAAGTGTGCGATGACCTTCTCGAGTTCGTCGGTTGGGGAGAAGTCGACGTACTCGGCATCTTCGAGGGCTTCCGGCGCGTGCCCCGGCCCCCAATAGAAGGCTTCACCTGCCTTGAAGTCCTGACTCCCGTCCTTGGTCTTCATGCGGACTGTGCCTTTGATCACGTAGCCCCAATGCGGGCATGGGCAGAGATCGTCCGGGAGACCGACCGTCGCGCCGGACAGGTCGACGCCTTTGTCGAGCTTGACCCATCCCATCGTCAGCTCACCGACGGGCCTCGTCCGGAAGTCCACGCCGTTGCCTTGCACGCGGACGTCCAGGTCGCTCATGTTCAACGCTTCCATCTGCTCCTCCCCCTCGCGGTCAGATCGGCAGGAACCACGATGCCAGCTCGCGCACGGTCGGGTCCGACGACTCCTTGCGCCCCGATATCGCCAGCAACATCTCGACGGGATCGACGGTGGCGGCGGGCGCGTCGTCGAGCGAGACGACGTAGACGCTGCCCCCGGTCTGCACGTTGATCGTGTGCCGGATCTGCGGGAATGTGAACGACACTCGTCGGCGCGTCCCGTCACGTATCTCGGGACGCAGCCACGGCTCGAGCGCGGGAAGCGCCGCGAGGACATCGAGCGCGGCATCCGCAGGATCGATCGTCCACTCGCGACCGGTCGCGCTCGCGATGTCATGTCCATGGACGAGTAGATCGAAGAGCTCGTAGGAAAGAGCCGTCTTCACGCTTGCGAACAACCCGGCATGGAGCTCGAAGGGCTCGTCTCCGGTCGCGTGCGGCAGTAGCGCGAGCTGCTGTTCGAGCCGTGCCTCCAGGAGATCGGCGATCGCCGCGAGATCGTCGAGGTCGATCTCGTGGATCTGCTGCTTGTTCAGGTCGCCGAGCTCCTGAACGGTCGGTGCCCGGCGGCGGTCGCCGGTTCCGCGCATGACGATCCCGACAAGGTGCGCCGCGGTCTGTGCGACGTCCCAGTCCAGTCCCGGGACGGGCCGTTTGGCGTCCGCGGGCTCCAGAGAACGCAGGAGCTCGACGAAGCGCGCCGAAGTCCGCTCGATGGCGTCCACCATGTCGGCGTGGGTGAACCCTTCCGCGCGAACGACCCGGTGATCCGTGTCTGCCGTCACTCAGCCTCCTGCTCCAAGTTGGAGCAAGTTTACTCAAAGATGGAGTAAAGTCAATCCCATGGCTTCGCCCACGCCGAGCACGACGACGTACGCGCTCCTCGGTCTTCTAGCGCTTCGGCCGTGGACGGGCTACGAGCTCACCAGACAACTCCGGCGGGGCCTGCACTACGCGTGGCCCCGCTCCGAAGCCAACGTTTACAGCGAGCAAAAGCAGCTCGTCCGCCTCGGCTGGGCCACGGTGACGAAGGAGCAGCGCGGCAAACGGACGCGCAACCGGTACGCGATCACGCCCGCCGGACGTCGCGCGCTACGGGCCTGGATGCGCACCGAGCCGGATATCCCACATCTGGAGGTCGAGGGCATCGTCCGGATGTTCTTTGGCGATCAGGGGACCGTGGACGACCTCGTCGGATCGATCCGAGCCACCGGCGAGGGCGCCCGGGTGGCGATCGATGAGCTGTGCGACATCGTCGAGGACTATTTTGTGACCGGTGGGCCGTTCCCCGAGCGCCTCCACGTCATCGCTCTCGCCGCCGACCTCGTCACCGACCTATTCAGCCGCATCGAGGCGTTCACCGAGCAAGCGGCGTCCGAGATCGCGCGCTGGGAGACGACAAAGGACCGGGGCATGAACGACGCCGCGCGCCGGCGATTCGAAGCGATCCTTGCTCGCGGGGGCCGTGGTCGCACCGTCTCGCATCGCCGCCGACGGACCGGCTGACTCGCGTGACACTCAAGTGCATGTTGTCGCAACCGGTCCTCCCATCCGCGCGGCATCGCTCACTGTTCGGTTTGGTGGGCGGCGGCGCGAGGGAGCTGGGCCGCCCGGACGCGAAAGGGGTGCGGCGTCAATCGCCAAAGACTTGCTCGGCCCCCGCGGGCAGCGGCACTTCGAACGCATTCAGGACGTACGACACGAGCGCGTAGAACCCGCACAGTTCGACGAGCTCGACGATGCCCTGATCGCCGAGCAGCCGCTGCGCGTCGTCGTACGTAGCCGCATCGATCCACGATCCGGATGCCAGCTCCGTTGCGACCGCGTGGACGATTCGTTCGTCGTCCCGTTCGAAGTCCGGTGTGCGTCCCTCGCGGATCGCGTCGATCACCGCGTCGGACACACCCTGCTCGCGCGCCATCCGCGCGTGCGTAAACCACGCGAACTCGGCGCGATGATGCGCACCCGTCGTGATGATCGCGACCTCGATGAGCCGGAGGTCGATCGACACCTCGAAGCGCAGCGCGCGGGCGAGCGATATCAGCCGCAGACCGATGGCGGGTGCGTTGACCCAGGCGATGTCCGGTCCGGCCAGGATGCCGTCCGCGCTGATGAAGCGCTCGTCGCGCAGCTGGGTGATGTGGTCGAACAGCTCGCGGCCGGGACCGTCGAGGGCGTCGCGATCGGGTAGCGGAAGCCGGCTCAAGCGGCGAGGAGTCGGGCGACGTGTTCGCGCCGGTCCGCACCCTGGAAGTCGAGCAGGCCACGGAGAATGTCTGTCTCATTGACTACGAGCCACGACACGAGTCCATCGTGTCATCAGCGACCGTGATGCGTCGACTAATCCGCGGCCAATCCGAATCCAACTCCCCCTTCACGGCTGGGACGTTGTCATCGCCGCCGAAGGCGACTGCTCCCTTGTACGACTGCGAGTCCTCGATGACACTGAACTCGGCATGGGCGTGGAAACGGGCGCGGGTGGTCGAGATGTCGTTCGCCGCCTGGCGTGGCGCGTGTGGACGCGCGTGGTCACGGCCAACGCCATCGGTGGCGTCGCCGTCGGCCTGATCATCTGGATCTACGTCAATATCCTGCCGGGTGGCTTGTCCCCGCAGCGCCGGCTGTGGTCCATCGTGATCTCGGGACCGGCACGTTCACCGTCCTCGTGACCGCCGCCCTGCCGCTCACGCGGCTCATCGCCGTACGTTCCGGCCGGTGGCTGGTGGACGCACGGTCGCCGGACCCCGGCGAGCTCGAGCGGTTCTCGAGCCTTCCACGTGTTGCCGGTGCGCTCTCGGCCGCCTCGTGGACGTTCGCCGGCCCGTTCGTGTTCTTCCTCTTCAACGGTCCGGCCGGCTACAAGATCGGAACCGGCGGCGCCCGCCAGGTCGTCGCTGTGTTCATGGGCTTGGCATATGGGGCGTTGATCGGCAGCCTGCTCACGTACTTGCTGTCCGAGCGCGAGCTCCGACCGATCCTCTCATCGGCGCTGGGAACGCAACCGGAACGCTGGCCGCCGTCGATGGGCGTGGGCGCACGACTGATCCTCGTATGGCTCGCCGTCGCCGGGGCACCGCTCATCATCCTCGGCTATTACTCGTACGGACTGCCCCTCTTCCTTCCGCCGGCCGATCGGTCGCCCATCATCGTCCAGATCGGGCTCGCGTTGATGACCTCCTGCCTGCTGACCTTCGTCATCGGTCTCAGCGTCTTCACCTTCGCCGGGCGAGCGATCACCGCGCCGATCGGTCGGGTACGCGAAGGTCTACGCAGAGTTGCGCAGGGCGACCTGGTCGTCGAAGTCGAGGTCGGGGAGGTTGGCGAGATCGGACTCCTCCAGGCAGGGTTCAACCAGATGGTGAGGGCCATGCGGGAACGTGAGCACGTACGCGACGTCTTCGGCCGCCACGTCGGAACGGAAATCGCCACCCGCGCGCTCGAGACCGACTCCGGGCTCGGCGGCGAGCGATGCGAGGTCACGGCGCTCTTTGTTGACGTCATCGGGTCCACTCAGCTCGCCGAGTCGACGGATCCCACCGGCGTCGTGTCGATCCTGAACGACTTCTTCGATGCGGTCGTTCGCACCGTCGCCGGCGAAGGAGGGATCGTCAACAAGTTCCAGGGCGATGGCGCGCTTTGTGTCTTCGGTGCGCCAGTCACTCAGGCCGACCACGCCGACCGAGCGTTACGCGCGGCTCGAGCGCTCACAGAGGCGTTGTCCGTTCTCGACGGGATAGCGACGGTAATCGGAGTGTCGTCAGGTGAAGTCGTCGCGGGAAACGTCGGCGCCTTGAATCGCTACGAGTTCACAGTCATCGGCGACCCGGTGAACGAGGCGTCTCGCTTATGCGACGAAGCCAAGGCGCATCCCGGTCACGTTCTGGCAAGCGGAACCACGATCAGCCGAGCATCTGACGAGCGAAGCTGCTGGAAGCCAGTGGGGTCGATCACGGTCCGAGGCCGAAGCAAACCGACCGAGCTCTTCGAACCATCAGCATCATGAACGTGTTGATTCTCCCGGCACTCACGGACAGCGTCCGCCGGTGTGCTCATAGATCGCCTTCACTGCGGCGCGCAGTCGATCAATGTACGCCGGCTCGCTTCCGAGGTACATCACACAGCGTCCCTGTAACCATTGGATATCCGCGGTTCTGGACCCGCCCGGCTTGACGTAGGTCCAGCCGAACGCGGTCGGCACATCCGGCACGTCGAATCGCTCGAAGTTCTCAATCTCGGGAGGGGCCTCCTTCTCCTTGTTGTTCCTCAAGTACTCGAGCTCGCGTGCGGCGCCGGCCTGTGTCGCGAACAGGGTGAGGTTGGAAACGCCAGCTTCGCCCTCCGGATCGCCAATCATCTGCGCCGTGAAGGCCTCGAATCCGTGCTCTCGCAGCCGCTGTTCCTGGGCCTGGTCGAGATCGTCCGATTCGACGAAGGCACTCAAGTCCGACACGAGATCCGGCTCGCCGCGGAGCGGGAAACCCGGCATCTCGTCGGCCCGGATGAGAAACCGATGCAGGTCCGCAGTCTCTTGCGCCGACCCCGTCGTGGCAGATTCGCCGCAGGCCGACGCGACCAACGCAAGTACGCCTACGGCGACGATCAGGGGTCGGGCCAGCGGTTTGCAGCGCATGGAATGTCCTCCTGCGGTTCGTCCCGGGCCGGCGACTTGGTGCGGGCGCCGATCACGGTCGCGGTCCTCGGAGTGACGCTCGTCCTCGGCTTCGAGCAGATTCTAACGCTCGGAAGATCCCGTCCCCGATACCGACGGCTGGTCCATCGGCATGCTTCCGGATGCCGGCGACCGCTACATGATCACCGGCGGCGATGCCAAGAGGATGGAGGCTACTTCGCCGGCGGCGTCGCGGCCGAGATCGAGGCCGTGCACATCGGGGCCGCCTGGCGCAATGCGTCCGGTAGTACCGTCTCCCTGATCGCCGCGCGAAGAAAGGGAGGCAGTAATGGCGGATCCGCTGGAGTTGGCTCAGAAACACGACGACGCCTATAACGCGAAGGATGCCGAGGGTCGCCGGGCCATCGAGCATCCCGAGATCGAATTCACCATGCCCGGCATGAGCCTGCGCGGTCACGACCAAGTGATGGAGGTCGTGAAGGTGTTCTGGGAGGCACTCCCCGACGGCAAGATCGTCACAGAGAATCAGTACGTATCTGGAGATGTCGTCGTCGCGGAAGGAGCCGTGCAAGGGACGCACACCGGTCCCTTCCGGGCTCCCACCGGCGAGATCCCGCCAAGCGGCAACGAGGTGAGGTTGCGGTTCGCCACCGTGAAGGAGTTCAAGGACGACAAGCTCGTCAGTGAGCGCCTCTACTTCGACCAGCTCGACTTCCTGCAGCAGATCGGCGCGATGCCGTAAGCCAAGCCGACCTGTTTCGGTCGGGATTCGCGCTAGTGAGTGTGCGTCGTGCGCGACTGCGGAAGATCGAGAGTCCGCTGGGTCCGACGGCAGCAGCAACTACGAGCGACACGATGCCCAGTGTGATCTGTACCTGGAACAGTCTCTTGCTCACCGAAAACCTTCGCTGACTTTGGCGTCAAAGTTGACATCAAGACCTTGTCGCGCGGTGCAGACCCTGTCGACACTGAGGCCTTTCGCCTGGTCAGGTTGGTACGGGCTCACGCTCGACTGAGCTGGGCCGCCCGGACTCGAAAGAGGTCCTAGGCGGCACTCCCTCCCTTCGAGTACCAATACATGCACGCCGTTTGAGTGTCGCAAGATTTCAGCAGCCTGGCCAGGACAAACGCACGTAGTGCCCATAGTGCCCGTCACCCGCACTCACTCCGGTCCCGACGAGATCTGTCCTGATCAGACCGCGGTCTCCGTGATCGGGACCGGCCTGAATCCCTTCGCTGTTGCGTAGATGCCGAGCGACGCCTCCCAAACGATCTCAGGCGCCGCGAGCAGGAACGCGGGACCGGACATGTTCTCGTACACCCCGAAGAGGATGAGAACGAAGGAAAGGATCAACATCGGCCCCCCGATGAGCCCCAGCGTCGCCATCCCACGAGGGACGAGGCCCGACCGATACATCAGATAGCCGAGCATCAGCCCGTTGCCGAAACCGACGACGAGTCCGGGGCCGAACAGGAACGCCCGCTCGTACGTGGCGACTAGCGAGTTTCCCTGAGTCGCGAGCGCGCTGGCGTCGCCACCCGTCGCTCCGACCAACGCATCAGCCACGCTCACCACCGAGATGATGCTGATCAGACCGATCGCGATGAACGCCGACTCCATGATCCGTGCCGTGACGTATCCGAGCGCGACGCGTTCGCTCACTCGCCGAGCGATTGGGTAGAGGACTACTGCGGTAGCGATGTTCGTGGCGATGACACCGAACTCCAGGATCGATCCGAGATACATGCTGGTTTCGGAGAGAGCACCCGGAATGAAGCGCACGTCGTCCGCGGAAGCCCCGAGCCCGTTGACGAAAAGGAGTCGGGCGGGAATTGAAGTGACGAAGGTGCCGATAAAGAACAACCCGAACAGCCGCCCAGTCTTCTTAACGTCCAAGGAGCCCTCCTTTCGTCCCCTATTCGGAGGCGCGAAATTGACTATGTAGCCGGACGCGTTACCGATGCAAAGGAGGTTCGGATTCGGACTCGTATCTTCGGTTCACTCGGCTCGAAGTCGCAGCCACGATGCCCGCTTCCCATCCCGGCGCTCGGCCACCGAGTGGCGGTACAAGGTCGTTGGTCTCGACCCCGGCACATGCGAGCAGCCACGATACAAGTGAGTTCGAGTTCCACATGTCACCCATACCTAGTTGGTCGCGACCCCACGTAAATGCAGGGAATTTCGGAACGAGATCGAGGATGGATCGGGCCACGTCCGGATCGCCGCTCACGTGGACGGGTCGGCCTACCTCGGCGGCCAGATCTGGGATCGAACCGCCCGGCCAACAGCGGACCTCGTATCGGAAAAGCCGCGACCGTCCGAGGAACCGCGCACCGACAGGTCCCTCCGATACAACGCCTCGGCCCCCGCTCTTGGTCCACACCGGTGCCATCTCGATGACGGCAGTTGCGCCGTCCACCGTCACATCGAGCGCGGAGTGGAACAGCGCACAGCGCGGCCGGCGAGCTCGTGTCGCTGCTATCGCCTCGTAGACGCGGCCGCTGAACCGCACGACGGCCCCGCCTGCTCCGGCGCCCAGAGGGATCCAGTGCAGAACCACGCCATCGACGGTCACGGGTTCGGGCTGTCGATCGCGGCAAGGTACCTCACCAAGAAGGCCACTTGGACCAAGGTGAGCGCTGAAACCCCTGCAGCAACGGGCATCGATGCCGCCTCGCCGCGGCCGCGGAGAACGAACATGCTCACAACGATCCCGATGCCGAGGAAGATGAAACATCCGAGGACGGTCCGGGCGACACGAAGCCCACTCGCTGCGCTTGAGGAGTAGTGCGCCGACGAGTATCGCGCACGAACTCTTTGAGGTGCGCGAGCGCGATCCTGCCAGTGAGAACCGGGTCGTCACCCGTGACATCTGTCTGCGGGTCGAGTGCGCCGTGCTCGAGCTCAACGCTCAAGCCCCTGCGGAACTCGTCGAGCGACACTGCCGTCCAGTCAATGCCGATCTCTTCGCCGATCGACCGAGCCTCGGCGGTCGTGAACTCCCGACGCGTGGTCATGTTCCGGATCCTTCGCCTCGGGCAGGCTCCCGACCGCCCATGTCGAGGCGGAAGGGCGGATACACATCAGTCATGAGACCGGCGTAGGCCGCCACTCGAAGCGCCCACCGGTTGAGACCAAGGACCAGATCGAACAACGGCCGCGGATACCTCCCCGTGACGGCTAGCGTGACGACGGCGATGAAGACGAAGAGCCCGACGAGGCTGACGCTTGCCTGCGCCTCGCCGGCCCTTCCGAGCACGATGCCGCCGCCGACGAACGCGCCGACGATGAGGTAGTGCGGAATCACGAGGAGCCACCACTTGACCAGTACAAGTCCGCGGGACAGCCGCTCCGGATACTCGATCTCGAAGTGGGCCGGGTAGTCCGGCACGTCGGCCAGCGTGAACGGCGGGTAGCGATCGGTGGCGAGGACGCCGAAGGAGTAGTCGGCCACGCGCCAGGACCAGCGGAGCACGCCCGCATTGAACTCGAAGATCGCCCGCGGATACCGGCCCGTGAACAAGATCCCGAAGAACGTGATCACGGTGAGCGCCGCGTACGCGATCCACAGGAACATGAGCACGACGTAGTGCGGGATTGCCAGGATCCACTTCACCAGCCATAGCCAGCGCGAAAGCCCCTCTTCGAGCTCGGCCTCCACTTGCACTGGGTATGGATGCGCGACCGTCATCACAGACCACTCCCTTCTCGACGCTTTGCGACATCCCAAGCCTTCCAGCGATGAGAG
>DASQWC010000101.1:0-10546 GCA_035640475.1 Actinomycetota bacterium
TCACCGCCGTGAAGCGGTCCGTCTCTCGTGGTGAACGCGTATCGATTCCCGGCTTCGGCACCTTCGAGAAGCGCCTGCGCGCGCCGCGTACGGCGCGCAATCCTCGAACGGGCGCGCGGGTCCCCATTCCCGCGGTGTCGGTACCGGTCTTTCGCCCCGGTCAGGAATTCAAAGACGCGTGCCGGGGAAAAACGCGGCGCAAGCGCTGAGACCGACCTCGTCGTCCACATCTGTCGCAAAGCCGGGGGTATCGAGCACGTGCACCCGCAGTCCGGCCCCGCGCGCGCCGGATGCGTGAAGCGTCGCCGAGCCTGAGCCGAAGGCCGGCGTGATCAACCTTCGCATCAACAAGCCGTTCGTTCCGCCGTCCTCGGACCGGGCGATGACGACATCCGCCTCGGATGCGAGTACGCAATCGACGTCGGCTGGAGACAGCAGCGGCAGGTCGGCGTGGACGACGAGCACCGGTACGCCCGTTCTCAGCAAGGCCGCCTGGACGGCTCTGTTCAGCCCGGCCCCCTCATCGGGCCAGACCTCCACACCGTCGGGCGGTTGGATGCTGCCCGGCGTGAGCGCGACCGTGCGCAGCCCGGCCTCGAGCACGACGGCTGCGACGTGGTCGAAGAGCGAGCGCACCAGGGCATCTCGCTCGTCCGGGCCGAGCACGTGGGCCAAGCGGCGCTTGGCCGTCCGGCCGGTGCGAATCGGGATGAGGGCGGTCGGAAGCACTGCTCACTACGATAGGCGCACGATGCGGGTCGTCCTCGCCTCGAACGACACCGAACGCGCCGACTGGCTCGCCGGCGTGCTCTCGGCGGCCGGGTTCTCCGTCGCGGTGCTGTCGGATCCCAAGCCGACAAGCCCGGAGCTGCACGGCGCCGAGCTGCTCATCGTCGACAGCGGCGGCGCCGACGCGCTCGCAGGCGCGGGACCGTCGCGGCGCGTGCTCATTGCGCCACGTGAAGGAACCGTCGATCGATCCGCTCTGGAGTCGGGTTTCAAGGACGTGCTCCCGATTCCGTCGCCTCCCGATGAGATCGTGGCGCGTGTACGCCACGTGCTGAACGCGCCGTGAGAGTCCTCGTCGTTTTCGGAGGCCGGTCGGGCGAACGTGAAGTCTCGGTGATCTCTGCGCGGTCGGTTGTGGCAGCTCTCGACGAGCTCGGCCACGACGCCGTGACGGTCGGTATCACGCCTTCCGGACGGTGGATCCACTGCGATCCTCGTGCCGTCGACGTCGTTCCCGATGACGGGGTCGCATACACGCTCGCGCCGGATCCCAACGCGCCGAAGGACGTCGACGTCGCGTTCCCGGTTATTCACGGACCGTTTGGTGAAGACGGCTCGTTGCAGGGGCTGTTCGAGCTCGCGGACCTGGCCTACGTGGGCGCGGGCGTCGAGGGCTCGGCGATCGGCATCAACAAAGTCACTCACAAGCGCCTGTTTGTGGAGGCCGGTCTGCCGGTCGTCGATTTCGTCGCGTTTTCGGCGGACGAGTGGGCGCACGATGCGCGCAGCATTCGTGAGGCGGTCGACAAGCTCGGATATCCGTGCTTTGCGAAGCCGGTCCGGCTCGGATCGAGCGTCGGGATCACCAAGGTGCACGATCCTGCGGGGCTGGACGACGCAGTCCGTCGCGCGCTGCTGCACGACGACGACGTCCTCATCGAATCGCAGGGGTACGCGCGCGAGCTCGAGGTCGGTGTGATCGGCGATCCACCGGCGGTATCGGTTGTTGGGGAGCCGATTCCGGACGGTGAGTTCTACGACTATCGCGCCAAGTATCTCGGCGACTGGACGGAGCTCAAGGCACCGGCCGACGTTCCGCCGCCGATCGAGCAGCTGATCAACGAGATGGCGGTGCGAGCGTTTCGCGCGGCGCGGTGTGAGGGGTTTGCGCGTGTCGACTTTTTCTTCGACCCGGCGACGGAGGCCCTGCTCGTCAACGAGATCAACACGGTGCCCGGTCTGACGCCCAAGAGCATGTTCCCGCGTGTATGGGAGGCGTCGGGAAAGCCGTTTCGCGAGGTCGTGCAGGCGCTGCTTGATCACGCGCTCCGGCGGCACGACCGGAAGGCCGAGCTCGAGGCAAGGCGCGCCTCAGCGCACGAGCACGAGATCAGCGGCGACGCTTAGAGGTGCACGATCGGACACGTGAGTGTCCGTGTGATGCCCTGTACTCCCTGAATCGCCGAGACGACGAGCTTGCCGAGCTCGTCGACTGAGTCGGCCGACGCACGGACGATGCAATCGTACGGACCGGTGACATCCTCGGCGGAGATCACGCCGCCGATCTTGGAACAGGCAGCAGCGACTTCGGCCGCCTTCCCGACCTCCGCCTGGATGAGGACATAGGCTTCGACCGCCACGCCTGCCTCCTTTCGATTGCTCCGTGGTCTGGAGGCTAGCCCCGCCGGTCAGCGCGCGGCAACCACGGGTATGCTCCCGGCGTGACGATGCCCTTCGCCGATCGCGGCGAGGCGGGACGGCAGCTTGCGGAGGCGTTGCGACCGCTCGGGCTCAGCAAACCGCTCGTGCTCGCCGTGCCGCGCGGCGGCGTCGTCGTTGCGGCGCCGGTTGCGACCGATCTTGGTGGTGAGCTCGACGTCATCGTCGTCCGAAAGATCGGCGCGCCGCGCAATCCCGAACTCGGGCTCGGTGCGGTCGGTGCGTGGGGCGAGCCCGTCGTCGATCAGCGTCTGCTCGGCGTGCTCGATGTGAAGCCGTCCTTTCTCGAGCAGGAGATCGCAGCGCAACGCGAGGAAGCCGAACGACGCGAACGGACCTACCGGCCCGGGCGTCCCGCGCTCGAGGTGGGCGGCCGAGATGTCGTCGTGGTCGACGATGGGATCGCCACGGGAGGCACGGTGATCGCGGCGGCGAAGCTCCTTCGCTCGCGAGAGCCGAAACGCCTGGTCCTGGCCGTCCCGGTCGCGCCGCGCGAGGGAGTCGAGCGGGCTCGCGAGGTGTACGACGAGGTCGTCGCGGTCCATACGCCGGAGCCGTATTACGCCGTCGGCCAGTGGTTTGTGGACTTTCATCAGGTCTCCGACGACGAAGTCCGGGCCGTGCTCGAGACGGTAAATCGTGCCGGGCCGTCCGGTAGTCTGTGACCCTCTTTTTTTCGGGTCAGGAGCTTCGCGATGGGCGACGTGGGCCCCGTGCGCAGTACGCACGGCCTCGATAAGCACGGAATCTCTGAAGACGGCGGGACCACGCACTGGAATCTTCCGGCGGCCGCGCTGGTCGAGGAAGCGGTCAAGCGGCGTGAAGGGATTCTCGCCGCTGCAGGACCGTTCTGTGCCGTCACCGCGCCGTACACGGGCCGTTCGCCCAACGATAAGTTCGTCGTCGAAGAGCCGTCGAGCAAGGACAAGATTTGGTGGGGGAAGGTCAACAAACCGATCTCCGAAGCACACTACGACCAGTTGCGTGCGAAGGTCGTCGCGCAGTTGTCGTCGGTCGATCGATTCGTCATCGACTGCAACCTGTGCGCGGACGAGCGCTACCAGATTCCCTTGCGTGTGGTCAGCGAGAAGGCGTGGGCGACGATGTTCGCGCAGAACATGTTCACATGTCCCGCCACGGAAGGCCTGAGAGACCACATACCGGAGTTCACAGTGCTGCACGCACCGACGGCACAGGCCGACCCGGCCGTCGACGGGACGAACTCTGAAGCGTTCGTCGTCCTGAACTTCGGACGCGGCGAAGCCATCATCGGCGGAACCTCGTACGCGGGCGAGATCAAGAAATCGATGTTCACGGTCATGAACTACTACCTCCCGCTTCGTGACATCTTCCCGATGCATTGCTCGGCGAACATGGACGCGCAGGGGAACACCGCGATCTTCTTCGGACTCTCTGGGACCGGGAAGACGACGCTGTCGTCGGACCCGGAACGGACGCTGATCGGTGACGACGAGCATGGCTGGTCGGATCACGGTGTCTTCAACTTCGAGGGTGGCTGCTACGCGAAGGTCATCCGCCTGTCCGCCGAAGGAGAACCGGAGATCTACGCGACGACACGGATGTTCGGGACGATCCTCGAGAACGTCGTCGTCGATCCGGATACGCGGGAGGTGGACCTGGACGACGACTCCATCACCGAGAACACTCGAGGCTCGTATCCGATCTCGTTCATCCCGAACGCGACGCTCGAGGGCGTCGGGAACCACCCACGCGATGTCGTCTTCCTCACGGCCGACGCGTTCGGCGTTCTTCCCCCGATTGCGCGACTGTCGACCGAGCAAGCGCGCTACTACTTCGTGTCCGGCTACACCGCGAAGGTTGCCGGCACCGAGCGCGGGGTTACCGAGCCGGAAGCGACGTTCTCCGTGTGTTTCGGCTCGCCCTTCCTACCGCTTCCACCCGACACGTACTCGCGCATGCTCGGCGAGAAGCTGACCAAGCACGACTCTCGCGTCTGGCTCGTGAACACGGGTTGGACGGGTGGGCCGTACGGCGTCGGTGGGCGGATGAAGCTTTCCTACACGCGAGCGATGTTGCATGCTGCCCTCGAAGGCAAGCTGGACGAGGTACCGACCGAGAAGGATGCTGTGTTCGGTTTCGAGATCCCGCTCGAGTGTCCCGGCGTGCCGTCGCAGGTCCTCCGCCCGCGCGACACCTGGAAAGACTCGGCAGAGTACGACGCGCAGGCTGCGAAGCTCGCGCAGATGTTCAAGGACAACTTCGAGCGCTACGCCGACCAAGTGCCGGAAGAGGTTCGCGCAGCCGGGCCGAACTAGCCCCGCAGCAGCCGCACCAGCTTGTTGCTTCCGGTGCCCGGGAGCCGGTCGCTGACGAAGCGTGCGAGGGGCACGAGTCCGAGCAGCACCGGGATCACGTCGAGCCGTCCGACGAGCATCACGATCATCAGTACGCCGCGCGTCCACGCGTCGAAATCGGCGAACGAGCGCATCGGTCCGGCGAGGCCCAGACCGGGCCCGACGTTACCGATGGCCGACGCGACGACGGAGATCGCGGTCCTGACGTCGGAGCCGAGCGCGGCAACGACGAGCGTGGCGGCGCCGCCCGCGGCCATGAACAGACCGAAGAACCCGACGATTCTCGTAACGACGACGTCCGGGACGATGTCCCGGCCGAGGCGGATCACGTTGACGGCCTTCGGGTGCAACTGCGTGAAGAGCTGACGGCGTGCATAGGCGAGGACGGCCAGAAGACGGAAGACCTTGAACCCGCCGGCTGCCGAGCCCGCCATGCCGCCGAGCCCGACGCCGAAGATGAACAACAGCTGCACGGCCGGTACCCACGTGTTGTAGTCGAGCATGCGGTAGCCGGTCGTCGTGGTCATCGACACCGTCGTGAAGATCGTCCGCCGGACGACATCGGCATCGAGACCGCCGTCGGAGGTCCATGCGATCGCGGCCGCACAGAACAGTGCCGTCACGACCAGGTACGCGCGGAACTCAGCCGACCGGAAGATAACGATCGGCTTTCCGCGGATCGCTCGCCAATACAGCGCGAAGCTCCCCCCGGCGACGAGCATCGCGACGACGGCGATCCATTCGAGCGGGGCGGAGTCGAAGTGCGCGAACGACGCGTCGTGTGTGGACAGCCCTCCGGTCGAAACTGTGGTGAACGCGTGGGTAACGCCGTCGAAAACCGTCATGCCGAAGCCGACGTAGGCCACGGCGACGAGGAGCGTGAAGCCGAGGTACAGCGGAATCAATCGGCGCGCAGTCGTTCGGATCCGGCCGCCGAGCCGCTCCGCGGCCGGCCCGGCCGTCGAAGAGCGGACGAGCTCCATTCCGCCGACACCGAGGAACGGGAGCACAGACACCGCGAAAACCATGACCGCGATCCCGCCGATCCATTGCGTTGTCGCCCGCCAGAACAACAAGCCCGGCGAGGCATTCTCGACGGACCGGAGCACGGTGGCCGCGGTCGTCGTAAATCCCGAGACGGCTTCGAAGAGCGCGAGGTCGACGCGCACGAAGGTGTCCGAGGCCAGGTACGGGATCGTCGCGGCAATGCAGAACGCAATCCAGCCGAAGAGCACGGCCGCGAAGATCGTTGCCGCCGGGATCCGCTCCGGAGCCCGCGTGCGGTTCCAGAGCGCAAAGCCGGGCACGCTCGCGAGCAGGCCCGAGACGACGTACACGAGCGCGTGCGGCCCGCCGCCGAGCTGCTCGACGAGAGCGGAGAGGATCGTGCCGGCGCCGCACAGCGTCAGCGACAGGCCGACGACGTGCGCCACGGCAGACTCGCGCTTCGGCAGACGCCGCTCGGTGCCGAGCCGTTGCCCCGGTTTGTTGAGAACGCTCACCCGAAGATTCTTCTGACCGCTGAGGTCGCCTCGGGCATCGCGAATGCGATCACGCGGTCCATGTCGCGCAGCTTCGTCCGCCCGCGCGCGATCTCGGCGTTGCCGTCACGGACCACTGCTCCCACGAGGACATCTTTTGGCAGCGGGAGCTCGGCGACGATGGAGCCGTCGGCGATGCTCGACTCCTTCACGGTCAGCTCGAGGATCTCCGCTTCACCCTCGAGGAACGTCGTCACAGAAGAGATCTCGCCGCCGCGAACGAAACGAAGCACGGCGTTTGCGATGGCCGTCCTGGGCGAGATCGCGACGTCGATTCCGGCTTCGTGGACCAGCGGCAGCAGTGCGAGCCGGTGAACGACCGCGATCGTCTCCGTCGCGCCGCTTGCCTTCGCGAACAGACACGCGAGGATGTTCGCGTCGTCGTCCCCCGTCAGGGCGATGACGACGTCCTGCCGGCCGATCTCTTCCTGTGAGAGCAGGTCTGGGTCGGTGATCTCACCCTCGAGGACCACGCAATGCTCCAGCCGCTCGGCGAGCTCGCGCGCACGTTCTGGTTTGTGCTCCACGACGGAAACGAACGCGCCGGCCTGCTGCAGCCGGTCGGCGAGCGTCCGTGCCGTGTGGCCGCCTCCGAGCAGCATGATCCGCTTCGGCGCTTGCGTCTTCAGTCCGAGCAGGGTGAGCAGCTGCCGGCGCCCGCGTTGATTGGAGATCATCCGTAGGTGGTCCTCCGGCTCGAGCCGGAGGTCCTGGCGCGCGATCTGTGTCTCACCCTTGCGTGTGATCGATCCGATCAGGAAGTCCCAATGCGGTTCGTGTGCCTGCGCGAGCTCATTCAGCGTCTGGCCGACCATCGGAGCGCTGGCCGGCAGGCGCGCACCGATGAGCATGATCTCGCCGCCGACCATCGGGAAGATCTCGCTCGCGCCGGGGAACCGCATCAGCTCGAAGATCTCGTTGGCCGTCTCGACGTCGGGGTCGATGACGTGATCGACGCCCATCGACTTGCGGAGCCGGCTGCTCTCCGGGCTGCGGAGGTCATTGAACTTCAGCCGGACGATCGTCGTCTCGACACCCGCCTGTTTGGCGATGAGCGAGGCGACGAGGTTGACTTCGTCGTCGTTCGTGACGCCGACGAACAGGTCGGCCTTGTCGATACCGGCACCTTCGAGCACGGCCGGCGACGTGCCGCGTCCGACCACGGTCGAGACGTCCATACGCTCGCCGGCCTCGGCGATACGCGCATCACTTCGATCAACGAGCGTGACGTCGTGACTTTCGCGATTGAGGCGCGAGGCGACGTGAAGTCCCACTTCACCGGCGCCCAAGACGACGACTCGCATGCCCCCAGTATCCAACTCGACCAGCCGTTAGGTTGAACAGTGTGACGCTCAGCGACGACGGCGAGTTCGGTTTCCTCGACAAGGTGCGCGGCTGGATCGGTCCCCCAACGGCCGGCACAGGCATCGGAGACGACGCCGCAGTTACACGCTTGCGCGAAGGAACGTCGCTCGTGTCGACGACCGACGCGCTCGTTGAAGGCAATCACTTTCGTCTGGATTGGTCGTCGCCTGCCGACGTCGGGCACAAGGCGGTTGCCGTGAACGTCTCCGACCTGGCCGCCATGGGGGCCGAGCCCCGGTGGCTCCTGCTTGCGTTGTGCGCGCCCGGCTCGACATCGTCGGAGCTCCTGCGCGAGCTCTATGAGGGGTTCGCATCGGCGTGCTCCGAATACGGCGCCGAGCTCGTCGGCGGTGACACGGTACGCGCCGATCGGCTCGTACTTGCCGTGACGGCGCTCGGCGAGGTCGAGGGCGACCCGTTGCGGCGCTCGGGGGCCAAAGTCGGAGACGTGCTGGCGGTCACCGGTCCCCTCGGCCGAGCGGGCACGGGCGTGAACCTGCTGCTGTCGCAGGACGCGAAAGACGTCTCGCCGGAGGATGCAATCGCGTGCATGGATGCTCACCGCCGCCCGACGGCTCGCGTGAAGGAAGGACTCGTCCTGCGTCGTGCCGGAGTGCACGCCGCAATCGACGTCTCCGACGGGCTCGCCTCGGACGTGCGCAGGCTGGCCGAGGCATCGGGCGTCGGCATCGAGGTACACACGATTCCAATTGCCGAGGAGGTTCGCCGCATAACCGACGCGAGAGGATGGGACGCCGAGCGGATCGTGCTCGGCGGCGGGGAAGACTTCGAGCTCCTCGTTGCGGCGCCGGCCGAGCAGATCAAATCGCTCGATCTCATCGCGGTCGGACGTGTCGTCGAGGATGGCCTCTGGCTCGTCCGCGACGGCAAACGCGAGCCGCTGCCGTCGGAAGGATGGGATCACTTCCGGCCGTGAAGATCCCCCGCGCGTTGACGATTGCCGGATCCGACTCGGGAGGAGGCGCCGGCATCCAGGCCGACCTCAAGACCTTCACTGTGCTCGGCGTGCACGGCATGTCGGCGCTTACCGCGCTGACGGCGCAGAACTCGCTGGGAGTCCAAGGCGTGTTCGAGGTGCCCGCGCAGTTCGTTCGCGATCAGATCGAGTCGGTTCTGACAGACATCGGCGTCGACGCTGCCAAGACGGGCATGCTCGCAAGTGCGGGGATCGTCGAAGCGGTCGCGGGCGCCGTGACGGACCATGCGATTCCGAACCTCGTATGCGACCCGGTCTTCGTGTCCAAGCACGGCGATCCGCTCCTCGCCGAGTCCGCCGTCTCGGCACTGCGCGACAAGTTGCTGCCGCTCGCGACGGTCATCACGCCGAACGTCCCGGAGGCCGAAGGCTTGCTCGGCCGGAACATCGCGAGCGACGAGCCCGACGAGGAGGCCGCGCGCGAGCTGGCCTCGCTCGGCCCCCGGTGGGTCCTCCTCAAGGGCGGGCATCTGCGCTCGGGCGAATCGACCGACCTGTTGACCGACGGAGCCGAGGTCGTCCGCCTGACGGCCGTGCGCATCGACACACCGCATACGCACGGCACCGGCTGTGTGCTCGCGGCCGCGCTCACGGCCGGACTGGCGAAGGGATTGGAGGTCCCCGTCGCGGCGGCCGAGGCGAAGAAGTTCGTGACGCGTGCTATCGAGCGCTATCTGAAGCTCGGCGGTGGAATCGGAACGGTCAACCCCGCGTGGGGGCTGTGGTGATCAGGATGCCGCGTAGCGGCTCACTGTGAACTAGACGACTTTGGTGACTTTGTTCGCCTTGAGGCAGGACGAACACACCTTCACCCGGCGAACGCCGCCGTTGTGCGCGACCTTCATCGAGCGCAGGTTCGGCAGCCAGCGTCGCTTCGTCTTCCGATGCGAGTGGCTGACGTTGAAGCCCGTCGACGGGCCTTTGCCGCAGATGTCGCACTTCGCCGACATAACCGGTCAACGGTAGCATCAACTGGCCGTCACCGCGGCCCCGAGCACATGACCAAGACGAGCGCGCCCACCGAAACCTTTGCGGGGGCCGTGACGGCGTTTGCCGATGCCCTCGGCACCTACGAGGAAGAGATCAACGGGCTCAACGTCTATCCGGTCCCGGACGGCGACACGGGGACGAATCTTCGGCTCACCCTCGTCGCCGTCACGAAGGCGCTCGAACAGTCCGACGACCCGTGCGCGTCGATCATCCGCGGATCGTTGATGGGTGCGCGCGGCAATTCGGGCGTCATCCTCTCGCAGGTCTTCCGCGGGCTGAGCGAACGCGTGGGCGAGGCCGGAGGGCTCGACGCAGAGTCGTTGTCGCTCGGCCTCCGCAGCGGGTCCGACCTGGCGTACAAAGCAGTCATGCAGCCGCAGGAAGGGACGATTCTGACGGTCGCGCGTGAGGCGGCGGAGGAGGCCGAGGCGGCCCAGACCGACGGCGAGGACTTGGTCGAGTCCGTGCGCCGCGTCGTCGGACGGGCGCAGGATGCGCTCGACCGCACACCCGAGCTGCTGCCGATCCTCAAGCAGGCGGGTGTTGTCGACGCAGGCGGCCGCGGGCTGCTTCTGTTCCTCGAGTGTCTGCTGCACAAGCTGGACGGCTCGCCGCTGCCCCCGCCGGAGGTGCCGGCTCGGTCGCCGGCCGAAGCGGTGCAGGGTCGCGATGCCGAGGGTGCGCCCGTCGGCGCCGACACCGGGAGTCTCGAGTTCCCGTTCGAGGTGCAGTTCTTGTTCGAGGCGCCCGACAACGCGGCCGACGAGTACCGCGAGCTCTTGAACAACTTCGGCGACTGCGTGCTCGTCGTCGGAGGGGCTGGCCTGTACAACGTGCACGTGCACACGAACAACGTCGGCGGCGTCATC